>DATLQD010000195.1:0-19770 GCA_035535315.1 Gaiellaceae bacterium | reverse complement strand
TTCAGCCTGGTCCACGACGACCTGCCCGCGCTCGACGACGACGATCTGAGGCGAGGGCAGCCCAGTTCCCACGTCCGCTTCGGCGAGGACGTGGCGATCCTCGCGGGAGATGCCCTGCTCGCCGAGGCGCTTCGCCTGGCGCTCCGCTACCCGGAACCGGATGTCGCGCGCGAGTTGACGAATGCGACCCTCGGCATGATCGGCGGGCAGTACCTGGACGTGACCACGAACGGGTCCGTGGACGAGAAGGAGCTCAGGGACCTCCACGAGCTGAAGACGGGACGGCTGCTCGAGGCGTCTGTCGTGATGGCGACGGCCGTGGCCCGACTGCCTGCCGCCGAGCGAGCGCCATGGGGCGCGTTCGGAAAGGAGCTCGGCCTTCTTTTCCAGATCGTGGACGACATCCTCGACGCCACCGGTACGGCCCAGGAGCTCGGGAAGACGCCCGGGAAGGACGAGGCAGCCGGGAAGGTCACTTACGTTTCACTCCACGGGCTCGAGCGAGCACGCACGTTGGCGGACGAGGCCAGGGCGCGCGTCGGGGCCTGCCTCGAGGCGCTCCCGGGTGACACGTCCGTTCTCGCCGAGCTCGTATCAGCCATCAGGGAAAGACGAGCCTAAGGAGCTAGGCTCCCTCCATGAAGAAGAGGCTCGACGTCGTCCTCGTCGAGCGCGGCCTGGCCGAGAGCCGTTCCCAGGCGCAGGCGCTCGTGCTTGCCGGCCGCGTGCCCGGATTCACGAAAGCGGGGACGCCGGTGGACGAGGCAGCCGAGCTCGCGGTCGACACGCCGCCGCGCTTCGTGTCGAGGGGCGGCGAGAAGCTTGCGAACGCCCTGGAGCACTTCGAGCTTGACGTCACGGGCGAGGACTGCCTCGACGTCGGCGCTTCAACCGGGGGCTTCACGGACTGCTTGCTTCAGGCCGGCGCGGCAAGGGTCTGCGCCGTGGACGTCGGATACGGGCAGCTACATCCCAAGCTGCGCCAAGACCCTCGCGTCAAGGTGCTCGAGCGAACGAACGTGCGAGCGCTCCGAGCGGACCAGCTCCCGTTCGCACCCACCTTCCTCACCTGCGACGTATCGTTCATCGGGCTCGACAAGGCATTCCCTCCAGCGCTCGCCACCGCCGCACCGGGGTGGCGCTCACTCGTCCTCGTGAAGCCGCAGTTCGAAGCAGGGCCAGGCGAGGTGGGCAAGGGTGGAGTGATCCGGGATCCGGTGCTGCGGCAGCGGATCGTGGACGGAGTTGCCCGCCAAGTGCCCGACTGGGGCGGGCGAGTCGTAGGAGTCGTCGACTCCGGACTGCCCGGGCCGAAGGGAAACCGAGAGTTCTTCCTCTATGTCGTCGACGCGAGCTGAGACCGTGAATTCCACGCCCCGTGAGGTCGCCCGCGCGGCTGTCGTGACGAATGGGCGCCCCGAGATCGATTCGACCGCCGCGGCGCTCGTGGAGCGGGTTGCCGCCGAGAGAGGCATCCAGCTGGTCGAACCGGAGGCGGATGCCGATGTCGTGATCGCGCTCGGGGGCGATGGGACGATGCTCCGGGCTCTCCGTGCCAAGCTCGGCAGCGGCACGTCGGTCTTCGGCTTCAACTTCGGGCGCGTCGGGTTCCTGACGAGCGCGCCCGGCGACGAACTCGAGTCCGTGCTCCCCCGGGTCTTCGCCGGGGACTTCGAGGTCGTGGCCCTCTGCACTCTCGAGGCCCGAGTTGCCGGCGACACCCAGACGGCGGTCAACGACGTCGTCGCGACCAGTGCCAGGCCGGGCCGCATGATCGAGCTAGGCTGGGAGATCGGCGGCGAGACGCTCGCCGACCAGGCCTGCGATGGAATCATCTGCTCGACGCCCACGGGCTCGACCGCCTACAACCTCTCGAACGGCGGGCCCGTGATGATGTGGGGGCTCGAAGCGATGGCGATCACATTTGTCGCACCGCACTCGCTTCACGCCCGCCCGATCGTCGTCCCGACAGGGCCTAGCCTTCGGATCTCGAACCTGACCGCCGACAGCTCGGTGTCCGTGCTCGCTGACGGCCAGGGTTGTGCCGAGCTGGCGACGGGTGAGACGCTCGAGGTCGCCCTGGGCTCCGAGAAGAGCCTGCTGGCCCACCTTCCGGAAGTCAGCTTTTTCACCCGCTACCACGACGTCTTCCCCTAAATGCTTCGCTCCCTCCGCATCGAGAACTTCGTCCTCATTCGCGACGCGGATCTCGCTTTCGGACCGGGCTTGAACGCTGTTACGGGCGAGACCGGCGCCGGGAAGACGATCCTCGCGCAGGCGTTGGGACTCCTCCTCGGTGCACGCGGAGACGCGGGCTACGTCGGCCCTGGGGCGCCCGAGGCCTACGTCGAGGCGGAGCTCGACCTTCCCGAGGGCATCCTCGACGACGAGGAACTCGCGGCGCTCCGCGAGCTGCGGCCCGAGGGAGAGGAGGGGCTGGTCGCCGCCCGCCGGGTCTTCGCCGACGGACGTACGCGGGCGTATGCGTGGGGACGCACGGTGCCGCGCGAGGAGCTCGCACTCGCCGTCGATCGCCTGCTCGCCATGTCCGGCCAGTTTGAGCAGCGGCGGCTGTCGAAGCCCTCATTCCAGCTCGACCTACTCGATGCCTTCATCGGGGACGAGCAGCTTCGCCGGCGGGCTGAGCTCGCGCGCGCCTGGCGTGTGCTCGTGGCGACCCGGCGGGACCGGGACGAGCTTGCCCAGGCGGAGCAAGGGCGCGCAAACCACCTCGACGAGTTGCGGCAGCTCGTGGAGCGCACCGAGGGCTTCGACGCCGGCAGCGAGGAGCGGCTCCAGGCCGAGCGCCTCCGCCTCCGCCATTCAGTCGACCTCGCCGCCGCTGCTTCCACAGCGACGGAGGCCCTGGCCCCGGATCAAGGGGAGGGGGCCGCCGAGCTGGCGGCACGCGCCGGGCAGGCGCTCACAGGTGTCGCCGGGTTGGCGCCGGAGCTCTCCACGATCGGAGCCGAGATCGCAGACGCCGAGTTGCGCCTCCGCGAGGCAGCGTCGAGCGTGCGCTCCTATCTGAATGCTCTCGAGGCCGAGCCCGGGCGCCTCGAGAGCGTCGAGGAGGAGCTCGACCGGGTCGCCGAGGCGAAGCGGCGCTTCCAGGCGACCGACCTTGGTGAACTGCTCGCGCGAGCCGACACGGCGCGGGTCGAGCTCGAAGCTCTGGACGAGGGCAAGGATCCCCTTCAGGCCGCGGAGCAGGCGCTTCTCGAGGCCACGGAAAGCGTCCAGAGCCTGGCAGCCAGCCTCTCGGAGGCGCGGCACGAGGGGACGGAGCCGTTCTCCAAAGCCGTCGCTGAGGCGCTCGAGGGCCTGGCGATGGGCGAGGGCGACTTCCGGGTCGAGCTCCTGCCCCGCGACCTCGGGCCAACGGGCGCCGACGGGGTCTCGTTCCAGATCCGCCCGAACCCGGGCCTGCCCTTCGCCACGGTCGCCGAGACCGCTTCCGGCGGCGAGCTCTCGCGCGTGGCGCTTGCACTGCGCACTGTGGCGCATGCAGGAGCGGGTGAGCCGACCATCGTCTTCGACGAGATCGACGCCGGCGTCGGCGGTCGAACAGCCCACGCTGTCGCGGAGGCCCTCGGTCGGATCGCCGAGCGGGCCCAGGTGCTGACGATCACGCATCTGCCGCAGATCGCAAGTGCCGCGGACACGCACTTTCGGGTCGAGAAGGTTCCCGGCGACCCCACCCATACGCGCATCGAGGCGCTGGCCGACTCCGACAAGAAGGAGGAGCTCGAGCGAATGCTCGGCGGCGCGGAGTTCCTCTCGACCCTTTGATGGAATGAGGTTCACGGAGTTCACCGGTACCGCACGCCTCGATCGGCGGACGAAGCGGCTGGTCAAGCGGCTCTGCCCGGACGACATCGCGATCATCGATCACACGGACCTCGATCGGGTCTCGGCCGAGGAGCTCGCCGAGAGCGGTGTCCGCATCGTCTTCAATGTCGCGGACTCAGCGTCGGGCAGGTACCCGAATCCAGGCCCGCTCGCCCTGGTCCGCGCAGGTGTCGTCCTGATCGACGCTCCGGGAGCAGAGCTCTTCGACGAGGTGGACGACGGCGAGGCTCTCGTCGTCCGTGGCGCGTCCCTCTACCGAAACGGCACCAGGCTCGCGGCTGGTCGAGAGCTGACGGTGCGGGAACTGGAGGATGCTCTGGTCATCCAGGAAGGGCGGGTGGCCGAGGCACTCGAGGGCTTCGCCGAGAACACGATGCGCTTTCTCCGGGATGAGGGAAAGCTGCTGGCGCAGGGCCTCGAGTTGCCGCAGCTTCGAACTCGCTTCCGGGACCGCCACGCGCTCGTGGTTGCACGCGGGCCCGACGCCACTCGCGACCTCAGGATCGTGCGCCCGTACATCCGGAATTTCAAGCCCGTGCTCGTCGCAGTAGACGGGGGTGCGGACAAGCTCATCGAGGCCGGCTACAAGCCCGACGTGATCGTCGGCGACATGGACTCGGTCTCCGACGAGGCGCTCGACTCCGGGGCCGAGTTGGTCGTCCACGCCTACGCCGACGGGCGTGCGCCCGGGCTCGCGCGGCTGGGTGAACTCGGGCTCTCGTCCGTCGTCGTGCCAGTGCCCGGGATCAGCGAGGACGTGGCGATGCTGCTCGCGTACGAAAAGGGAGCCGAGTTGATCGTCGCGGTCGGGACGCACTTCAACCTGGTTGAGTTCCTGGAACGGAACCGCCGCGGCATGTCGTCGACATTCGTGACACGGCTTCGCGTCGGCGGGAAGCTCGTCGACGCCCGTGGGGTCTCGAAGCTCTTCCAGAGTCGCGTGGGGCTCGGGCCGCTAGTGGCGTTCGGGCTCGCCGGCCTTACGGCAGTGGTCACAGCCGTTGCGGCCTCGCCCGAGCTTCGCCACTTGATCTCGCTTCTCGGCAGCCGCATTCGCTCGCTGCTCGGCCTCGATTGACCGCGAAGGCGGAGCGAGAGCTTCTCGCTCCCCGTCAGGATGTGTGGGCGCTCGTGGCGGAGCCGTTCCACCTCCCGGACTGGTGGCCCGGGTACAACGGGGTCACGCCGGACCGGCGTGGCCTCGCCGAGGGAGCCCGCTGGGATGTCACGCGCGGCCGGGCCCCGGGGTTCCTGCGGCGCCCGGGTGGGCAGGGCACGATCGTGCTGGAGCGCGTGGTCCCCGGTCTCGAGCTTCGTTGGCACGACGTGGCCCAGGGACTGACAGCAGGGATCGAACTCGCGAACGCCGGCGAGGGCCGGACGAGGGCCACCGTGTACGTCGAGGGACCCGTTTGGCGCATGTGGCTCGAAGGCGCACAGGCGGCCCCTCGCAAGGCGCTCTCCCGGCTGCACGACCTCTGCCAGACTGCTGCGACCTTTTAGATGTTCGATCGGCAGTTACCGCACCCTCGGATGGCGACCCAGACGCGGCGCCGGAGCGCCCGCTCGCTCTTGCCAAGGCTTCTAGCCTCGGCAGCGATCGATCACACCCTCCGACTTGGTCTGGTGCGTCCCCGAGGGCACGCCTACCACCGACCGAACATCTAGATGTTCGATCTCCGCTATCACGTCGCTTCGCTCGCGGCGGTCTTTCTCGCGCTCGCCGTCGGGATCATCCTGGGTGTCGCGCTGTCGGGAAAGATCCGCGGTGCCGAGGATTCCCTGAGCGCAGGCAGGATCGCCGAGCTCGAGTCCCAGCTGGACGCGGAGCGCGAACGGGGGTCGAGCGAGCAGGAGAGGCTCCAGGATTCGGAGGATCTGATCAACGACGCCTACCCGGCTCTGATGGAGAACCGGCTGGTGGACCGCGGGTACGCGATCGTGTTTCTCGGCCGGGTCGACGGCGAGCTCCGCTCTGCGATCGAGAAAGCGCTGGCAGACGCGGATGGGACACCGGTCAGGCTCTTTGCCTTCGAGATGCCCATCGACCCGGTCGCCCTGACCGACTTCCTCGAGTCCAGAGAGAGTTTGTCGGAGTACGCGGGCGACCCGCTGGCGCTCGGCCGCGCTCTCGGCAAAGAGCTGATGGAGGAAGGGGACACGCCGTTGCTCGACGACGTCTCGAGCGAGCTGGTCGAGGAGCGGTCTGGAACGACAATCCCGGCTGTCGACGGCGCGATCGTTGTCCGCTCGTGGGTTCCCGACTCCGAGGACGGCTCGACCGCCTCCGAGCGTGCAAGCGAAGCCTTCGTCGAGGGAGTTCTGCAGGGCCTGCAATCGGCCTCGCTACCGGTCGTTGGGGTGGAGACCTCCGACGTCGAGCCAGGGACTTCTGCCGTTCCGGTCTTCAACGACTCAGGCATCTCGAGCGTCGACGACCTCGACCTCCCCGGGGGGCGGCTGGCGCTCGCGCTCCTCCTGGGCGGAGGCGAGCCCGGGAACTACGGCGTGAAGGACACCGCCAGCGACGGAGTCGTTCCGCCGGTCGATGCAGTCCCCGTGCAGCCGATTGGCGGCTAGCTCCGTCTCGAGCGTCCTCGTTGCGGCGAGGAACGAGGAGAGCGGGATCGGCGACACGGTCGCGCAGCTTCGGAAGGACTTTCCCTCCGCCGAGGTGATCGTGGTGGTCGGAGCCTCGACTGACGAGACGGCCGAGCGGGCGGAGAAGGCGGGAGCGGTCGTGATCCGGCTGAACCGCCCTGGAAAAGGGGAAGCCCTGTCGGCCGGTGAGCGTGCCGCACCGCAGGGCGCGCTGCTGCTCTGCGACGCGGACCTGCGCGGATCGCTGGCGCCGCTCGCCGAGAGCAACGCCGACCTCGCGGTCGCCGTCTTCAAGCACCCGGTCGGCGGGGGCTTCGGAATCGCCAAGCGCGTCGCGCGCAGCCTTATCCACCTCCGGACCGGCTTTCGCCCACAGGAGCCGCTCTCCGGCCAGCGCTTCGTGGGAGAGCGGGCCCGGATCGCGTGCTTCCCGGTCGCCGGCGGGTTCGGCTGCGAGACGCGGATGACGATCGACGCACTCCGCGCGGGCCTCCGCCTCGAGGAGATCCCACTCGACCTCGAGCATCGGGCGACCGGGCGGGACGCGGTCGGGTTCGCGCATCGGGGTCGCCAACTCGTTGACGCGGTCCTTTCGGCCGGCCCTCTCGGCATCAACCATCGCGGTGTCCGCTTACCGCTCCTCGGCTGGGCCGTCGCTCTCCCCGGCCTCTGGGCTCCGAGGCGGACCGGGGTCGCAGTCGCCGCGATCGCAGCCATCGGCCTCGCGGACGACCTCTGGAGCGGCCCCGAGCGAGGCGTCGCAGGACACCTGCGCGAAGGGAGGACGACCGGCGTCCTGAAGCTCGTCGGTATCCCCGCCGTCGCGGCCGTCGCGACTCGCTCCCTGCGCGGAGCATTGCTCGTCGGCCTCTCGGCCAACGCCCTCAATCAGCTGGACACGAAACCCGGCCGGGCTCTCAAGGCTTTCCTCGGCGTCAGCCTCTTCCGAGGAATGCCGGAGGGGGGCTACTCGCTCATGGCCGTCCTGCTCGTTCCCTACGATCTGCGCGAGAGGATGATGCTCGGAGACGCAGGATCGAACGCCCTCGGGGCCGTGCTAGGCTTGAGCCTCGTGGCCTCGCTTCGAGGACGAGCGCTCTGGCCGGCGATCGCATTGCTCGCCGCGCTGAACGTCCTCGGCGAACGGCGATCTCTCGGGAAGCTGATCGAGTCGACACCCTGGCTCGCGCGCATAGACCGGCTCGGGAGACCGAGGTGAGCCTGTAGTGGCACGCCGCCCGACGAAGTACGTCTTCGTGACGGGAGGGGTAGTCTCGTCTCTCGGGAAGGGCATCACCGCAGCGTCCCTGGGTCGGCTCCTCAAAGCTCGCGGCCTCCACGTCCAGGTTCAGAAGTTCGACCCTTACATCAACGTCGATCCGGGGACGATGAGCCCCTTCCAGCACGGTGAGGTCTTCGTGACGGAGGATGGGGCCGAGACCGACCTCGACATCGGTCACTACGAGCGCTTCGTCGACGAGAACCTCTCGCGGAATGCCAACCACACCTCCGGGTCGGTCTGGTACGCGGTGATCCGGAAGGAACGGAAGGGTGAGTACCTGGGCTCGACGGTCCAGGTGATCCCTCACATCACGAACGAGATCAAGGACCGGATCCGCCGCATCGGCGCCTCGAGCGACGCCGATGTGGTCATCTCAGAGATCGGAGGGACGGTCGGAGACATCGAGTCGCTGCCGTTTCTCGAGGCGATCCGCCAGTTTCGGCGGGAGGCTGGGGCGGAGAACGTTCTCTACCTGCACGTGACCTTCGTGCCCTTCATCGAGACCGCGGGCGAGCTAAAGACGAAGCCGACCCAGCACTCGGTGAACGAGCTGCGCCGCATCGGTATTCATCCGGACATCGTCGTCTGCCGCTCCGCGGAGATCCTTTCGCACGAAATCCGCGAGAAGATCGCGCTCTTCGCAGACGTCGACTCGAAGGCCGTGATCATGAACGAGGACGTGAGCGACGTGTACCTCGTGCCGCAGCGGCTGCGCGAGGAAGGTCTCGACGCGCTCGTTTGCGACAAGCTTGGCCTACCGGATGGGGAGGCCGACCTCGGGGAGTGGGACGAGCTCGTAACCCGGATCGGGCAGCGGCGCGGCGAGATCGAGATCGCGCTCGTCGGGAAGTACGTGAAGCTCCAAGACGCGTACCTCTCGGTGCATGAGGCGCTGAAGCACGCGGGCATCCACCACGGGACCAATGTGCGGGTCCGGTGGGTCGACGCGGAGGGCATGAGCGTGGAGGAGGCCGCGGCCGAGCTCGAGCGCTCACACGGCGTCCTCGTCCCCGGTGGATTCGGATCACGTGGCTGGGAGGGGAAGATCCTCGCGTGCCGGGTGGCACGGGAGCGGGAGATCCCGTACCTCGGCATCTGCCTCGGCATGCACGTGGCCGTCTCGGACTTCGCTCGCCATGTCGTCGGACTCGAGGGTGCCAACTCCACGGAGATGGACCCGGAGACGCCGTTCCCCGTGATCGACCTGCTCCCCGAGCAGAAGGAGATCGAGGATTTGGGTGGCACGATGCGCCTCGGCGCCCAGTCGGTCGACCTCGTCGAAGGAACACGTGCTTGGGCGGCCTACGACGAGCCCGTCGTGCACGAGCGCCATCGGCACCGCTACGAGGTCAACAACCACTTCCGGCCACGCCTCGTCGAGGCGGGACTGGTTGTCTCGGGGACGTACCAGGAAGGCCGGCTCGTCGAAGTGGTTGAGCTCCGCGACCACCCGTGGTTCGTCGCAAGTCAGTTCCATCCCGAGTTCAAGTCCCGGCCGACGCGTCCCGCACCGCTCTTCCGCGACTTCGTGGGAGCTGCGCTCGAGCGGGCCAGGCGCTCGGAGACCGCCTCGGTCACGGCGAACGTCGCTTAGATCTGCGACCCTGACTGGGTGGCGCTTCCCGACGTCCTGACCCTCTTCACGGGGCTCGCCGCGATCTCGAGCCCGCCGGGAGAGGAGCGCGAAGTGGCCGATCGCGTGGCCGGCTACCTGAGCGAGCTCGGCCTCTCCGTGCAGGAAGACGACGCCGGAACCAGGATCGGGTCGACGATGGGGAACATGCTCGCGCGGCTCGAGCCCACGAACGGCGGCGGTCTCCCGATCTTCCTCTGCGCCCACCTGGATACGGTGCCGGCAACAGACGCGATCGAGCCCGTCGTCGAGGACGGGCTCGTCCGGAACGCCCGAAACACGATTCTCGGTGCCGACAACAAGGCCGCCGTCGCGGTCATGCTCGACGCCGCCAGGCGGATCGTCGAGACCGGACGGCCGCACGCCGGTGTCGAGCTTCTCTTCACACCGAAGGAGGAAACCGGGCTCGAGGGGGCCAAAGCGTTCGACGCCTCGAACCTTGCCGCCCGGACCGGCTACGTGTTCGACCACGCAGGCCCGATCGGCGAGGTCGTCGTTCAGGCTCCCTACTCGACGGCCGTCGACGTGGTCTTCAAAGGTCGAGCCGCACACGCGGGCATGCACCCCGAGGAGGGACGGTCCGCGATCCTCGCCGCCGCGCGCGCGATCTCCGACTTCAGGCTCGGCCGGATCGACGACGAAACGACGGCGAACGTGGGCGAGATCCACGGCGGCACCGCCAGAAACATCGTGCCTGACCGCTGCGCAGTCGTCGCCGAGGTGCGCTCCCAGAGCGAGAAGAAGGTCGCGAGCGTCGTCCAGGAGATGGTGGACTCCTGCGCATTCGCGGCTGAGGTCGCCGAGTGCGAGCTCGAGACCGCGCTCGAGGAGAAGTACCGCGGCTACCGATTCGAGACGGACGACCCGACCGTCAGGCTCGCATTCGGCGCGCTCGAGCGCGCCGGCTTCGCGCCGTCGGGCATCCGGGCGGGCGGGGGCGCGGACGCGAACGTCTTCAACGCACAGGGGATCCCCTGTGCGAATCTCGCCAACGGGATGACCCGGATTCACAGCGCCGACGAGCACATTGCGGTCGCCGACCTCGAGAGCATGGTCGACGTGACCCTCGAGCTCGTCGACGCGGCGCGGCGTGCTTAGCCTCCGGCGCGGCAGCGTCACCGCGATCAGCGAGCGGGTGGAAGGCCTGGTCCGGCTCGAGGTGGACGGCCGTCCCTGCATCGCCTATCCGCGTCTGACCGGTCCGGTCGGGCTTGGCGACGACGTCGTCGTGAACGTGGAGGCGGTCGAGCTCGGATTGGGCTCCGGCGGGTTCGACGTCCTGCACGTCAACCTCACGCGCGGCCTTGGCCTCGATGCGGCCTCCGGCGCCCACGTGATGAAGCTTCCGTACACATCCCTCCAACACTCCGTGCGGCATGCGGAGGAGGAGGGCGCGGGTACGGAGCAGCTCGGCGAGCTCCCTGTGGTCTGCTGCTCGCTGCACAGCCAGCTTGCGCCCGTGTGCGCAGGGATCGGGCCGAAACCCAGCGTCGCGTTCGTTCAGCTCGAGGGAGGTGCGCTCCCTGTCTCCCTCTCCGACACCGCGCGGGCACTAAAGCGGCACGGCCTGCTCGAGGCGACCGTGGCGGTGGGAGCCTGCGTGGACGGGGACGTGGCCTGCGTCACGCCCGCGTCGGCGCTCGCCTGGTGCGCCGAGGAAGGCTTCGATGTCGTCGTCTGCGGGATCGGGCCCGGAATCGTCGGCACGGCGAGCACCTTCGGACACGGCGGGCTGGCCGCCGCGACCGCCGCGGCAACTGCGCGGGCACTTGGCGGCTCTCCGATCCTCGTCGCCCGGATCTCCGGAGCGGACCAGCGGGAGCGACACCACGGTGTCTCGCACCACCTACGAGCTGTCCTGGCTCTCGCCGGGCCCGTGGACGTCGCCTGGCCCGAGGCGGAGGGATCTCCGACGCCGATCGAGGAGGCCGTGCCCGTGCCGGTGGACGGCTGGCAGGAGGCGTGCGCGAGCCTGCCGCTCCTCCATATGGGGCGCGGACCGGCCGACGATCCCTGGTTCTTCGCCGCCGCGTTCGCCGCCGGACGGCTCGCGCGCGAGCGTCTGGGCTAGCGGGCCTGGAAGGCGTCGAGCCCAATCGCGAGCGCGATCGCGAGCCGACGGTCGAGTGCGCGCTCCGCGTCGGGGGACAGGTCGAGGATGTAGTTGTCCCGAACGCCGAGTACCCGGGTGAGCTCGCCGATCTCGCGCTCTCCCCGAAGGAAGGTGAAGTGGTATGGGATCGGGATCGTCTCTCCGTACGGGACGAGGTCCTTGATCCGCCGAACGATCGCGATGGCGGCGCTGCGCTCACGGGCCCAGGCGATCTGGTCCTCGGATGCGTCGAGGATCGTCCACGTGGAGCGGATCAGCGATTGCTTGAAACGCTTTTCGAGGGTGCCGATCCGCTCGCCTGAGGGCAGCGCCACGTCGTAACGACCCCCGATCTCCACGACCCGCCGTGCCTTGAGCCGGAAGAGCTCCTCCGTCTCCGAATCGTCGGCGAAAAACCGCAGGTCCTCTTTGAGCGCCATCCGCTTCTGGCGCGTAAACGCGACCGTCTCGCCCGGGGACTTGCCGTCCGGGCCGAGCGTCGAGACCGTGTAGAGGTTCACCATCGGCCTAAGCAGCTGTTCGACCAGGAACCGGTCGTTCTCGAAGCGTGAGGCGTGCACGCGGCGGAGACTAGCGGGATGGATTGCGCCCGAGCGTCGAGAGGGCGGGCGCCGTCGTTGGCCCGCATGGCCAGCGGCAATGCGGGTATCGTTCGCGCGCCAATGAGGGTCGGCGTCGCGAAGGAGATCAAGCCCGACGAGCACCGTGTCGCGCTCACGCCGGCCGGGGCCCGCGAGCTCGTCCAGCGCGGTCATGAAGTGATCCTCGAGGCCAGCGCGGGGGTCGGGAGCTCCTTCCCCGACGCGGCCTATGAGAGAGTGGGCGCGCGCATGACCTCCGTCGACGACGTCTGGGACGCCTCCGACATGGTCCTCAAGGTCAAGGAGCCGCTCCCCGAGGAGTACGGTCGCCTCCGCGAAGGCCTCGTGCTCTTCACTTACCTCCATCTCGCCGCCGACCACCGGCTCACGCAGGCTCTCACCGACAGTGGGGCAACCTGCATCGCCTATGAGACCGTCGAGACGCAGGACCACCGCCTTCCGCTCTTGGCGCCCATGAGCGAGGTCGCCGGCCGGCTTGCGACTCAGATGGGCTCCTGGGCGCTCGAGAAGGCGCAGGGAGGCCGCGGGATCTTGCTCGGGGGAGTCCCGGGTGTGCCTCCCGCGAAGGTCGTGGTGCTGGGCGGAGGCATCGTCGGGTACAACGCAGCGCTGATCGCCGTTGGCATGCAGGCGGACGTGTGGGTGCTAGACAAGTCCGTGGAGCGCATGCGCGACCTCGAGATGATGCTCGACGGCCGTATCACGCTCGCGATGTCGAACCAGCTCCAGATCGACGAGGTCATCGTCGACGCCGACCTCGTGGTCGGGGCCGTCCTCATTCCGGGTGCGGTGGCGCCGAAGCTCATCTCGCGTCCGATGCTGGGCTCGATGAAGCTGGGTGCCGTGCTCGTGGACGTGGCGATCGACCAGGGCGGATGCTTCGAGACTTCGCATCCAACCACACACTCGGACCCGATTTTCGAGGTGGACGGGATCGTCCACTACTGCGTCGCGAACATGCCGGGTGCCGTGCCGGTCACCTCCACCAAGGCGCTGACGAACGTGACCCTTCCGTACGCCGAGGCGCTTGCCGACTATGGGGTGCGCGACGCGATCGCACGCGACCCCGCGCTCGCACGGGGAGTGAACGTGATGGACGGCAAGGTCACATACGAAGCCGTTGCCGAGGCCCACGGCCTCGAGTATTCGCCGCTTTCCGAGCTCCTGCCGCTCGAGCCGGTCTAGGAGGACTTGGGAAGCGAAGCGTCCTCGGACTTGCGTTCCGGGAAGAGCTTCACCGTCGCCCAGGTGACCGCCATCGCGAGCGCGATTACGACGACGACCCACACGAGGATCCCGAGCATGCCAAGGACGATGTCCATCCGGCCCTAGAATAGCCGCATGCCGCGGGCGTGCGTGATCGTGCTCGATGCGGTCGGCGCGGGAGCGCTGCCCGACGCCGGGGACTATGGGGACGAGGGCTCGGACACCCTCGGGAACGTTGCGCGTGCGGTGGGCGGACTCGATCTTCCGAATCTCGAGGCGCTCGGGCTCGGCAACGTCGAAGAGCTCGAGGGCTGCCCGCCTCAGCCGGGCGCCCCGGCGGTCGCCGGCCGCCTCGTGGAGCGGTCGAAGGGCAAGGACACGACCACTGGCCACTGGGAGCTCATGGGAATCGTCACCCCGGTGGCAATGCCGACGTATCCGCACGGCTTTCCCTCGTCCATCATCGAGGAGTTCGCGCACCGAACGGGGCGGGGTGTCCTCGGAAACAAGCCGGCGTCCGGGACCGAGATCATCCAGGAGCTCGGCGAGGAGCACCAGAAGACCGGCAAGTGGATCGTCTACACGTCGGCAGACTCGGTCTTCCAGGTCGCTGCGCACGAGGAGACGATTCCACTCGAAGAGCTCTACGAGGCTTGCGGAGTAGCTCGCGAGATCCTCACGGGCCCGCACGCGGTCGGGCGCGTGATCGCGCGTCCGTTCACAGGAGAGCCGGGCAACTATGTGCGGACGCCGAATCGCCACGACTGGTCGCTCAAGCCCAAGCAGCCGAACTACCTGACCCTGGCCCGCGACGCCGGCGCGACCGTGCACGGAGTCGGAAAGATCCACGACATCTTCGCGGGGGTCGACATCGACGAGTCGAACCCGACGAAGTCGAACGGAGAGGGGATCAAGGTCACGGAGGAGCTTCTCCGCGGCATCGACGACGGGATCATCTTCACGAACCTCGTGGAGACGGACATGCTCTGGGGGCACCGGAACGACCCGGTCAACTTCCACCGCTGCCTGCAGGACTTCGACCGTCGCCTGGAAGACCTGCTCGATGCGCTCCGGCCCGGCGACCTCCTCGTGATCACGTCCGATCACGGATGCGACCCGACGACACCCTCCACCGACCATTCACGCGAGCACGCGATGCTCGTGGCCTATGTGGAAGGGAAGAACGCCGCTGGCCGGGTGCACCACGGCGAGTTTGCGGACGTGGGCGCGACAGTGAACGCGTGGTTCGGGGGCAAGGCCCCTCCCCGCGGCATTCCGGGCACTCCGATCGTCGAGCCGTGACCGCTCCCTGATGCGCGCGGTCGAGCTGATCGAGCGCAAGCGCGACGGGGACGTGCTGGCGCCGGGGGAAGTCCGCGAGCTCGTGCTCGCCTACGTGCGGGACGAGGTACCCGACTATCAGATGTCCGCGTTCCTGATGGCGGTGTTCTTCAGGGGCCTGGACGAGGTCGAGACCCATGCACTGACCGACGCGATGGTGGCGAGCGGAGACACGATCGATCTCAGCTCGCTGGGTCGCCGCGTTGTCGACAAGCACTCGACCGGCGGGGTCGGCGACAAGGCCTCGATCGTGATTGGGCCGATCGTGGCGGCCTGCGGCGTCCCCTTCGCGAAGATGAGCGGCAGGGGCCTGGGGCACACCGGCGGGACACTCGACAAGCTCGAGTCGATTCCGGGCCTCGTGGTCGAGCTCGAGCAGGACGCGTTTCTCCGGCAAGTTCGGGAGATCGGGCTTGCGATCATCGGCCAGACGGCCGATCTCGTCCCGGCCGACAAGCGCCTGTACGCGCTCCGCGACGTGACTGCGACCGTGGATTCGATCCCGCTGATCGCGTCCAGCATTATGTCGAAGAAGATCGCTGCCGGCGCCGATGCGATCGTCCTCGACGTGAAGGTCGGGGACGGAGCCTTTATGAAGAGCCTCGATCGTGCGCGCGAGCTCGCGCAGGCGATGATCGAGCTTGGCCGGCAGGCGGGACGCGAGATGGTCTGCGAGCTGACGGACATGGATCAGCCCCTCGGCCACGCGGTCGGGAACTCCCTGGAGATCCGCGAGGCTGTCGAGACGCTCCGCGGCGAGGGGCCGCCCGACCTGGCCGAGCTCACGCTCGGGGCCTGCAGCCACCTTCTGGCGCTTTCCGACCTTGAAGTCGACGTGGAGGAAGGTCGCCGGCGGGCCGAGAAGGCGGTCTCCTCGGGCGCCGCGCTCGAGCGCTATGAAACGTGGATCCGTGCCCAGGGTGGCGACCCGAACATCGAGGCGCTTCCGGTCGCACCGGTCGTCCGGCCTGTGCCCGCACCGGGCAGCGGCTACGTCGAGCGGGTCGCGGCGATGGCCGTCGGCGTCGCGGCTCTCCACCTCGGCGCGGGTCGTGCGGCGAAGGACGACGTCATCGATCACCGGGTCGGTGTCGTTTGCCGCGCGAAGCGCGGGGACAGGATCGAAAAGGGCGAATCTCTTGCGGAAGTCCATGCCGCGGACGAGGGCGGCGCAGCCGCAGCGGTCGAAGAAGTGGCGGCCTGCTATCGGGTTGCGGACAGTGCGCCTCCTCACGTGCCGATCGTGCTCGAAGTGCTGCGCTAGGGCCGCTTTTCAAGGCTAGGCTGAAAGCCGTGCCCGAGCTTCCCGAAGTCGAGACGATCCGATCCCGGCTGGCACCCCGGCTCGTCGGTCGCCGCTTCGAGTCGGTGTCCATCGACGATCCGCGGCTGACGCGGCCCGAGCCGCCGGAGCTGGTCGCGTCAGCACTCGAAGGCGAGGTCGTCCGGGATCTTCGCCGGCGGGGTAAGTACCTGATCTTCGAGTTCGAGAGCGGCCGCCACCTCGTCGTCCACCTCCGCATGACGGGGGGCTTCCAACACCCTGCCCATGCAAACGGGGAGCGGCACCGGCGGGCGCTCGTCACGCTGGACGACGGCTCGGACGTCTCCTACCGCGACGTGCGCCGGTTCGGGACGTGGCTCCTGCTCGAGCCGGGGGAGCTCGAGGAGTACCTCGGTGCCAGAATCGGCGGCGAGCCGCTTGAGCGAGCGTTCACCACAGCCGTCTTCGGGAAGGGGCTCGCCGGCCGCCGCGCCCCCATCAAGTCCGCGCTCCTCGACCAACGCTCGGTCGCGGGGGTGGGGAACATCTACGCGGACGAGGCGCTCTGGTTCGCAGGGATCCATCCGCTTCGGCCCGCCGGCGAGCTCACGCGCGAGGAGGTGTCCAATCTGCGGGGAGCGGTCCGCAAGGCCCTTCGCCGCGGCATCGAGCGCCAGGGGGCGACGCTTTCCGACTACCGCGACTCCCGGGGACGCAAGGGCCGGATGCAGCACGAGTTCAAGGTCTACGGACGTGTCGGCAAGCCGTGCGATCGGTGCGGAGCCCCGATCGAGAAGATTCGTGTCGGCGGACGCGGGACGTGGTTCTGCGGCGTCTGCCAGGCGCTCTGAGTCAGCGCTCCGGCTCGCGCGAGTCGTACCGAAGAAGCTGCGGGATGGCCAGGCACGCGACGGCGGTTCCGGCGATACAGAGAATCCCGCCGGAGACGATCGAGGTGCGGATGCTCGTGAGGGCCGCGACCACGCCCGCCTCGAGGTTCCCGAGCGTCGGCGCGCCGGCCACCTGCACGAGCTCGATGCCGAGGATCCGGCCCCGCATCCCCTCAGGCGTCGATGCAAAGACGATCGTGCTTCGGAAGATGGCGCTCACCATGTCCGCGGCCCCCGCGAGCGCGAGCATGAAGAGCGCCAGCCAGAGCGCGGAGGCCAGGCCGAAACCGATCAGCGCCAGCCCCCAGCACGCCGCCGCAATCGCCACGGCAACACCCTGGCGGTGAATCTGCCCCATCCAGCCCGACAGCAGCGAGGCGACCAGCGCGCCCGCGTAGGGAGCCGCGTACAGGAACCCGACCACCTCGGCTCCCGCGTCGAACTGGCGGTCGGCGACCGCCGGGAAGAGCGCGCTCGGCATCCCGAAGATCATCGCGTTCGTGTCGACGAGGAAGATCGCGAGGAGAATCTTCCGGTTGCGTACGAAGCGAAGCCCTTCCAGCATCGACCTGACGCCGGCCCGGTCGGCGTCCGGAACGGGCGGGAAGCTCGGCAGCGCCCACACGGTCGCGAGCGAGGCCGCGAACGTCAAGACGTCGAGCCCGTAGGTGAGCGGAAGGCCGATCGTCGCGATCAGGATGCCGCCGAGGGCCGGCCCCGCAACAGCGCCGAGGTTGCCGTAGATCCCCTCGAGCGCCATCGCCGCCGGAATCTGCTCCTCCTTGACGAGCAGAGGGACGAGCGACCGCATGGCGGGCGCGCCGAGGCTCCAGCAGGCGACGCTCAGCGCCGCGAGGAGGTAGAGGATCCAGACGCGTGGCTCGGGCAGAAGCGCGTTGACCACGAGGCCACCCGTGACCGCCATGAAGCCGATCTCGGTGAGGAGGATGAGGCGGCGCCTGTCCGTTGCGTCTGCGATTGCGCCTCCGACCAGCGCAAACGCGAGGAGCGGAACGAGCTCGAACAGGCTGATGAGGCCGACGGCGAGCGTGGAGCCCGTGAGCTCGTAGACCTGGAACGGGATCGCGACCAGTGTGATCTCGCTGCCGAGGAAGGAGACCGCCTGACCCGTCCAGAGCAGGCGGAAGTTCCTGGACTCGCGCAACGGGCGCGTGTCGACCGCGACGCGCGCGAAGCGGCTGCGCAAGCCGGGCCGGTCGGCGCTCGGCGGCAGCTCGTCCTGGGGAAGCTGGTCGTCCGCCACGGCGCGCGAGCCTACCGGCCGGGCGTCGGGCGGGAGCTAGAGGCTAAGCGGCGAGCTCGTCGAGGAGGCCGGTGCGGTCGAGTTGCGAGAGCTCGGTGTAGCCGCCGATGGGGCGGTCGTCGATCACGATCTGGGGAACCGTCCAGCCGCCGGTCCGCTCCTGGAGGCGCGCCCGGAAATCGGGCTGGTCGTCGACCCGGATTTCCTCGTAGGCGAGTCCCTTCTGGCGCAGGAGCGTCTTCGCACGGTGGCAGTAGCCACACCAGGCAGTCGTATACATCTCGATCCGTGCCATCCTGAGTTTTCAACGTACCCGGGGACTGGTGTCTTCCCACCTCCCATCTACACTGGCCAGCGTGCCGCGCTCGTGGAAGACCGAGGCCGTCGTCCTGCGGTCGATTCGCTACGGCGAGGCCGACCGCGTGCTCCATCTCTTCACGCTCGAGCGGGGACGCGCCGGAGCGATCGCGAAGGGCGCACGCAAGACGAAATCCCGCTTCGGGGGCCGACTCGAGCCTTTCAGCCACGTCGAGGCGATGCTGCACGAGGGGAGGGGAGAGCTCCACACCGTGACCGGGGTCGATCTCATCCGCCCCCATGATCTGAGCCGTACCGACGGCTACCGGCTTGCGGTCGGCCACATCGGCCTCGAGGCGGTGCTGCGCCTCTTCCTCGAGGGAGACGCGAACGCGCGTGCTTTCCACGCCCTCACTCGATTTCTCGACCTGCTGGACGCCGTCGAGGCGCGACTTCCCGCCCAGCCGTCCCTCGACCCGCTGGTTCTCTCCTTCCAACTGAAGCTCCTCTGGCTCGCCGGCTACCTCCCGCACCTCGCCGGCTGTGCCTCTTGCGGAGAGGAGGCGGGCCTCGTCGGCTTCTCGCCGCAGGCAGGCGGAGCCGTCTGCGCTTCCTGCGAGGCCGGCTCGATCCCGATCTCGGCCGAGGGTTTTGAGGGCATGCGGGGCCTGCTCGAGCGGCCACTCTCCGAGGCGGCAGCAGCCGGGGCGACCCCACGCGGCTTGCGCGAGTGCCTGCGCGTGATCGAGTCGTCGTACGAGTTCCACGGCGGCTTTCGCCTCCGCACCCTGGCCCAGCGGGCCTAAGAGCCCGTTTCAAAACGAAGCACTTAGGATCACGCCTCGTGACCGTACCGACCTACCAGGAGACGATCCTGGCTCTGGAGCGCTACTGGGCCGACCAGGGCTGCGTGCTCCTCCAGCCGTACCACACCGAAGTCGGCGCGGGCACCTTCAATCCGGCGACCTTCCTTCGCTCCCTCGGGCCCGAGCCGTGGAAGACGGCGTACGTCGAGCCCTCGATCCGGCCCTCGGACGGACGCTACGGCGAGAACCCGTACCGGTTCCAGCAGTTCTTCCAGTACCAGGTCCTTCTGAAGCCGGCGCCCGAGAACGTCCTCGACCTCTACTTCGACTCGCTCCAGGCGCTCGGAATCGAAATGGAGAAGCACGACGTTCGTCTCGTCGAGGACGACTGGGAAGGGCCGACCCTCGGCGCCTGGGGGCTCGGCTGGGAGGTCTGGATCGACGGCATGGAGGTGACCCAGTTCACGTACTTCCAGCAGCTGGGCGGCCTCGAGCTCGATCTGATCCCGGCGGAGATCACCTACGGGCTCGAGCGGCTTGCGCTCTTTCTCCAGAGCAAGCAGTCGGCATTCGAGCTGGTGTGGGCGCCCGGCGTGACCTGGGGGGACGTCTACCGCGA
>DATLQD010000194.1:0-7697 GCA_035535315.1 Gaiellaceae bacterium | reverse complement strand
TCGAGGCTCCACTCGGCGTGCGGCTGATGCTGCATTCGGTCGTGCTGGCCCTCGGTGCGGCCTTCATCGTCCGAGGCTGGCTTCAGTCGCGTCAGGAGCGGGCCCTTCTCGACCGAGAACGACTCGCACGCACCGCGCTCGGCGAGAGCGAAGAGAAGTTTCGAACGCTCGTCGCCAACGTCCCCGGCGCTGTCTATCGATGTGCCGCGGATCCCGCGTGGACAATGGCCTTCTGTAGCGACGAGATCCAAGAGATCACGGGGTTCCCGGCCTCGGACTTCATCGGGAACTCTCGTCGCACTTTTGCCAGCGTCATCCACGAGGACGACCGCTCCGGCGTCGCGGCTAACGTCGCCGCCGCTCTGTCCTCGGGGCTGCCGTACACGCTCGAGTTCAGAGTCGTCCGCGCCGACGGCACCATTCGCTGGGTCTACGAGAAGGGCCAGGGAGTACGGAGCCCCGCCGGGGATCACGTCTGGCTGGACGGAGCGATCTTCGACATCACCGAGCGTACCGAGGCGCTGCAGCAGCTCCGTAAGTCGCACACCCGGCTCGAGCTCGCCGGTCTCGCCACCGGAAGCGCCGTGTACGAGTGGGATCTCAGAACGCGCGACACCGTCTGGACCGAGAGCATGACGAGCACGTTCGGCTATCCCTCCGAGGTGATCGAGCCTTCGTACGACTGGTGGCGTGCTCACGTACACCCCGAGGACCGGACGCGAGTGGATGACGGATTCACCCATGCCGTATCCACCCCGGACACGCTCGGGTTCACGCAGGAGTACCGCTTCGAGGCGTTCGACGGGTCCTGGCGGTCGGTTCTCGACCGAGGCATACTCGTCCGCGCCGAATCCGGAGAGGCGACGCACGTGGTCGGCGCCATGATCGACCTCACCGAGACGAAGAAGCTCGAGGAGCAGCTACGGCAATCGCACAAGCTCGAGGCGATCGGCCAGCTCGCGGGGGGCGTCGCACACGATTTCAACAACATGCTGACGGCCATTAGCGGCTACGCGAACTTCCTCGAGGCGTACCCGGCTTCTGACGATGTCGTGAAGCGGAACGTGGCGGGGATCAAGGGAGGCGCCGAGCGAGCAGCCTCGCTCACGCGTCAACTGCTGGCCTTCACCCGGCAGCAGGTCCTGGAACCGCAGGTCCTCGAAGTCAATCGCATCGCCCGAAACGCACACGAGCTGATCGGCCGGCTGATCAGGGAAGACATCGTCGTCACACTCCAGCTCGACCCCGCGCCCGCAAGGATCAAGGCTGACCCGAATCAGATCGAGCAGGTCCTCGTCAATCTCATCGTGAATGCCCGCGACGCGATGCCTGAAGGGGGCAAGGTCGTGATCTCGACCCGGAACGTTTGGTTCGACGAGGAGCACCTGGAGCAGGGCATCCCCGTGCCGGCGGGCGACTACGTGCAGCTCATGGTCGAGGACGACGGCCATGGCATGGAGGCGGAAGTCGCAGCCAGAGCCTTCGAGCCCTTTTTCACTACCAAGGCCCTCGGAATCGGTACCGGACTGGGACTCTCGACCGTCTACGGCATCGTGAAACAGAGTGGTGGCTTCATTTTCCTCGAGAGCACCCCGACCGAAGGCACGCGGGCGCGGATCTACCTGCGCGCCAGCGAGGAGGCCCTGACGGTCGACGTGCCCCAAGCGACCACCGACAGGAGGCACGCCCCGGGACGAGGAAGCATCCTGGTTGTAGAAGACGAGGAACTCGTTCGAAGTGTGCTCGTCGAAGCTCTCGAGAGCCAGGGCTACGAGACCTTGACCGCCGGGACAGGCGCCGAGGCGCTCGAGCTCGCCGACCTCTACGTCGGCCCGATCGACCTTGTCCTCAGCGATGTCGTCCTGCCGGGTATCACCGGACCCGTGGTCGCCAGGGCGCTTGCGGGGACGCGTCCCGAAGCCAGGATCCTCTTCATGTCCGGCTATACCGAGGCGATCATCCTCGACCAGGGCGTAGAGGGCAGCGCCCCGTTGCTCGTGAAGCCCTTCTCGATGCAACAGCTGTACGAGCGGATCGAGGAAGTTCTAGACGGCCCGCCACGGCGAATGAGTCCCTTCACCGACGGCGTGTCTGCCGAAGATCATCCAGGCACTGGCAGGTACCAGCTCCACGTAACGGCCTGAGCTCAGTCCCGCAGCGGAGGCGGTAGCGGCCGCCGAAGCCTCACCACCGGGGACATTTCGATCGGCCGCCTGGAGTCGACCGTGACGCCCATCTGACTCGGCGAAGGGGCAAGCGCCGCGCGATACGGAAAGGCGAAAGAACGGTTGCGCTCGCGGCCTGCGAGAAAGCGACCGGCGGGTGACCCGCATCCTTACTCCGGTAGATCGAGAGCTGCGCCGGTCGCCGGTGCCCACGGCTTCGGTCGCCTCGGTTCCCGAACGAGCGAGTCCGCCGGGGGCTCGCCCAGCAAGAAGTCACCACATTTCTTGAGCTCGCGCCGGAAGCGCATCACGGCGATCAGCCGTCGGAGAGGGCCAACTGATGAGCGAGTGTTAATGACGGTCTCTCGAAGCGTGAACCGAAGCATAGTAGCCGCGACACCCGCTCCTCACGATCTGGCCGATACGCTCCGCAGATTCCGTGAAACGGACGCCGGCACTATGGCTCGACCTCGCGGTGAAGCTCTCGCTCGTAGCATTGCTCGCCTTCGGTGCCTTTTCCGGCCTCGACCGCTTTGCGGGGAAGGCATTCGGCTGGCGACTCGTCGGCTACTCAATCGCAGCTCTCGTTGTGCCCGCGATCTGGGCCGCGCGCGGACGGCGTCCGCCCTATCCGTTCGTGGCCGACACGCTTTTCGTCCTCCCATTCCTCATCGACACGATCGGTAATGCGCTCAATCTCTACGACACCGTCGGTTGGTGGGACGACGCAAACCACTTCGTGAATTGGGCGCTCTTGAGCGGTGCGGTCGCCGTGGCTCTGCTTCGGGTCGACATCAAGCGAGCCGAGCTCTTTTGTCTCGTCGTCGGTTTCGGCGGCGTAACAGCGATCTTGTGGGAGCTGGGTGAGTACTTCGCCTTCATCCGCAACTCGCCGGAACTCGCAACGGCCTACACAGACACGCTCGGCGACATGGCGCTCGGACTGAGCGGCGCAACGCTAACAGCCGTGATCACTGTGGTCGCTGCGGGCAAGCTGCGGAGTCGCGCGACGGGATAGCCGGCTCGGATGAGATCGGGGTGAAGTGCAACGTCGCTCAATTGCACGAGTGCTAGTGTGGTGCCTCGCCTTGCCCAGCCCTCGGCGGCGGGCAGATATTTCCGGCTCCAGCACTCTGGCCGGCGTAGCACGTGACCTCGTTTGCGTTGCGCGGAACCTTTAGCCTCGGGACCCGCCTATGTCCGTCTCGTCTCCGTCCGGACAAGCAACTCCCCCGAAAGGAGCACGCATGTCGACATATCCAACCACGGCAGAGCAGATCGATCAGTGCAACGAGACCGGTCGTACCCCGGTCGTGTTCATCCACGGCCTCTGGCTGCTGCCCAGCAGCTGGGACCGCTGGGCTGCGCTCTTCGAGGAGGCCGGCTACACGGCCCTGACACCAGGATGGCCGGATGACCCCGAGACAGTCGAGGAAGCAAACGCCAACCCAGAGGTCTTCGCTGACAAGACCATCGGACAGGTGGCCGACCACTACGCCGACGTGATCGGCAAGCTGGAGCACAAGCCGGCCGTGATCGGACACTCCTTCGGGGGCCTCCTCACTCAGATAGTCGCCGGACGCGGTCTCTCGGCAGTGTCGGTGGCGATCGACCCGGCGCCTTTCCGCGGCGTGCTGCCGCTGCCGATCTCGGCCCTGAAGTCGGCGTCCCCCGTCCTCGGCAACCCGGCCAACCGCCACCGCGCCGTCCCACTCACGTACGACCAGTTCCGCTTCGGCTTCGCGAACGCCGTCAGCGAGGACGAGGCCAAGGAGCTGTACGAAGCGTTCGCGGTGCCGGCATCTGGAGCGCCGCTCTTCCAGGCGGCGAGCGCAAACCTCAACCCCTGGACAGAGGCCAAGGTCGACAGCAAGAACCCCGACCGCGGACCACTACTGATCATCTCGGGCAAGAAGGACAACACCGTCCCTTGGTCGATCGCCAACGCCTCCTACAAGAAGCAGGAGCGAAACGAGGGCGTGACGGAGATCGTCGAGATCCCGAACCGCGGACACGCGCTCACGATCGACAGCGGCTGGCGCGAGGTCGCCGACAAGGCCCTCGCTTTCGTGAAGCGCTTTGCGCGCGCTGACGACCCTGAGCGGAATGCGGCCAAGCACGAGCATGCGGGCATGGCCAGCGACAGAGCGTAGGAACCGAAGAGGCGCCCTTGCCCTGTCGCCGCGTGCGCCAGGGCGAGGGCGCCGATCCACCATTGACGCTTGACCTCCTTCGTCGGCGTTCTTGGCTCTAGCGGATAAGGCTCGAGCACACGTAGACCAGCACGGCCACGAGAAGCCAAGGGATAAGGGTGACGGCGAAAAGCGCTGCCACCCCTCGCCGGTCGAGCGCTGGCAAATCCGTCCTCGGCAGAGCGGAATCGCTCCGGACGCTGTGCCGACTCCGTGGTTGGTTTCGTAGGTACCGAGGAAGGTCGCCCATCCAGCCGGAGGCAGTGAGGCTCTCCTTGCTCAACTCGGCGCATAAGCGTCTGATGTCGGACGCACGGGCGTCCAGGAGTTCCGCTTGCTCGACCAATTCCGCCTGCAAGCACTCCTGTTCGGACGCCCGGGGCTCGCTGATCCTGATCGCACTCGCACGACGCTCTAGGGGATGGAAGGTGATGTTTCCATTCATGCGCTCACCACCCTCGCCGAGAAAAGATCCGGGCCACTCTTGACCTGACCTCCGGTTCCGACGGGGCTCAGGAGTCGTGACCGCCGGACGGCGCTGGACGCGTAGCTCCTTGCCTCTGCACGTCTCTCCCAGAGCTCCCGGCACCGGAGTACGAGCTCGTCCCAGTTGATCTTGTCCACAGCTACGACGCCGAGGTCGTCGCAAGTTGCCTTTAGCTCATCGACGAGGTAGGCGGTGAAGAGGATCGTCGGCAGCCTGATGCCCTCGAACCGGAGGGACCGGGCCACCTGCAGGCCGTTCATCCCCGGCATCATGTAGTCGAGCACGGCGACGTCGAACGACTCGTGACGGCAGCGCTCGAAGGCTTCGTCTCCTGACGCCGCTTCAGCAACTACCCATCCCTCGGACTTGAGGCACATGACCAGCATGCTCCGGATCTCGTCCTCGTCGTCGGCTACCAGAACGCGTGGGGCTTCGGCGTTCGTGGCCAGGTCAGTGGTCATCTCAGACTCCTTTTGTCGTCGGTCTCGGTGAGCGCTCGCGCCGCATACGAGCGTCCGGTGAGGCCAGGGGCCGCCTTCCGCAGAGTCCTTGGTCGATCGGGCGGGGTTCATGTCCAGGAAGAACGAGTGCGGACACAAACCTTGCAACCGAAACCCGAAGATCACCCCTTTGAGTGACGTCCACCGGCAGGCGCGGTTCCACACTTAGTGGGCCCCAGAGGGCATGTAGCAGATGGCTGCCGCACCATCAATCGGTCGTGCTACCGGCGTCGAGGCTCCCGCCGCCGCGCCAGGCTCACTGGCCGTCCAAACGCTCTACGAGCACCACGCTGACCGCGTCCTCGCATACTGCGTCTACCACCTTCGCGACAGGAACGAGGCCGAAGATGCGCTCCAGACCACATTCATGCATGCGTTCCGAGCCCTTCAACGCGGAGTTGTCCCCGAGAACGAGCTGGCCTGGCTTCTCTCGATCGCGCGGAACGTGTGTCTGACACACTGGAACACGAATCGCCGCAGAGGCGAGCGCGAGGTTGCACGCGATCCGCACGTTCTCCAGGAGGTGGCCCCGGGTCGAGAGCACGAGGGCGGGGAGCTCTTCCGGCTCCGCGAGGCGCTTGAAGCAATGCCTGAACGGGAGCGGAGGGCAATCCTCCTCCGAGAATGGCAAGGCTTGTCTTACCGGGAGATCGCCGCAGAGCTTGGACTCAGCCAGTCGGCGGTCGAGACGCTCATCTTCCGGGCCCGCAGAGTGCTCGCGAACAGTCTGCGCGGGGTCCCGGCGCCGAACAAGCGCCGCGCTGCTCTCGGGCTCGATCTCAGCTCGCTGCTCGGGGCGCTCAAGTCGCTCTTCGGTGGAGCGGCCGTCAAGGTCGCGGTGGGTGCAGCCATCGTCGCAGCGACGGTGTCCGTAGGCGCGCTCGAGCTGACGGCGAAACGGCCTACTACCCCGCCGAGCCCTCGGGCAAAGACGATCCCAGCGGCTTCGTTTCCGCAAGACGTCTTCGACTCGACCCGCCCACTGGCCCCGCGCCCTGGCGGGAAATCCCAGGAAGAGGCTGAAGCCGGGAACCCCGAGCACGCAGTCGCGAGCTCCGGAACGGACACTCACCACTCAGGAGCTCAACTCACGTACACCGCTGGTGGCTCGGAACAGGTCGCTTCCGTCCTAACCAGTCCCGCGACCGAGATCGCCGGTGGAGCCCCCTCACTCGCAGACACGGTTGTCCCAGTCGTGGAGCAGGTGGCGCCTGCCGTCCTTCCGGTCGCCGTCGAGTCCCCGACCGCCGTGCTGCAGCTGGGCGAGCAGGTGCTTGCTCCCCTCCCCGGGCCTCCGGTCGTCAGTCTTCCTTAGCCCCCGGGAGGAATAGACGCGCCAACCGGACGAGCTGGCTCTAGAGGCAAACCTCGAGTACCGGAAGGAGCGCTCTTTCGATTCGGGAACGTCGCAACCGGTGATCAGCCGCCATTTGGCTCAGGGCCTCGAATCGCTCGCAGCCTTCCCTCCGTCCGCATTGCCGGCGGGACTCAAACCCGAAAGCTGGGAACCGGTACGCACCGCAAGACGCCTGGAGGGCGGGCGGCTCCAAAGGGGATAGGAACCGCCCGAGCCCTCCTGTCCCTGCCCCTAATCCTTTTGATCCCACTTGACGTGAAAAACTTTCTCGTTGTCCCGACACACGGCCTTAGGCATGAGGCGGCGGCGAACACGCAGACCTAAATCCAGCTCGAGGCGGGACACTCGCAGGATCAGAAACCCTCCGGTTAAAAGTCACCTGTTGTCTGATTTGGTGAAGCTGAACCGGCATGGTTCAGTAGCCCCGATCAGCTGAGACCAGCCTAAATCAGCTCAGCCGGGCAAAAGTTCGGCAAGACTTCGCTCCTTGAAGCTACTCTGTTCCGTGGAGCGTTAGCTCCACCTTATGCGGACCTGCTGACCCGATACGAGACGCTCTCGTCCCCTCGGTAAGGAGGTGGTCTCGAGTCGGAGGCGAGGTAGGGAGCGGTCATCCTTGCAGGATGGCGGCCGCCGCGACCTCAGTTCACGCCGACCGCCTGGACGTCCACGACGACCTGGCCTTCGCCAGGCGCCGGATCTGGGAGGTCCTTCGGCTCGAGCACCTCCGGGCCGCCGTTTCGTTCGAAGACGATCGCGCGCGTCGAGCTATCTCCTGCGCCCCTACGGGCCCGTCTTCAGGGCGACAATCCTCTGATACGCGGCGAGCAGGCGCGCCTGGCTGATCCGGCTGTTGGAGGCGGCGGCGAGCAGGGATCCGTAGACGCTGCGCGAGGCGGCCTCGGAGCCGGTCAAGAGGATCAGGTCTGTTCCGGCCCTGGCGGCGCGGATCGCCAAGGGGTCGGTTGGGATGCCGCGCGCGTGGGCGGCGCCGTC
>DATLQD010000193.1:0-10893 GCA_035535315.1 Gaiellaceae bacterium | reverse complement strand
CGCTCAAGCGCGTCCACCTCGAGCTCGGGGGCAAGGCCCCGGTCGTGGTGTTCGACGACGCCGATATCGAAGCGGCCATCGCCGGCGTGCGTTTCTTCGGCTATTACAACGCCGGGCAGGACTGCACCGCCGCCACCCGAGTGCTCGCTGGCCCCGGAGTGCACGACGACTTCGTCGCCGGTCTCGCCGACGCGGCCCGATCACTGGTGGTGGGCGATCCGAGCGACGCCGCCACCGAGCTGGGGCCCGTAGTCTCGTCGGACCAGCGCGACCGAGTGGCGGCGTTCGTGGCGCGGGCGAAGGCCGCCGGCGCCGAGACCGTCACCGGCGGTCACGCCGCTGACCGCGAGGGCTTCTTCTATGAGCCCACCGTGATCGCCGGCGCCGCCCAAGACAGCGAGATCGTCCAGCGCGAAGTCTTCGGGCCCGTCGTGACCGTGCAGCGCTTCGCCGACGACGACCAGGCGATCGCCTGGGCGAACGACGTGGATTACGGGCTGGCGGCCTCGGTCTGGACGCGCGATATCGGCCGGGCGCTGAACGCCGCCAGGAAGCTGGAGTTCGGGACGGTGTGGATCAACGACCACATCCCGATGGCAACCGAGATGCCGCACGGCGGCTACAAGCAGTCGGGTTACGGCAAGGACATGTCGATCTACGCGGTCGAGGAGTACACCCAGATCAAGCACGTGATGGCGAAGATCGATTAGCCGGAGAGAATGCGTCCGCATTTGCTCCGGGAAGAGGTAGACCCGTCGCTGCGCTCGGGTGGTGCATGAGCACCCCGGGCGCCGCGGTGGGACGTGAGCTGGCGTCCCCGGAGAGTGCGCGGACCTCTCAGGGGGACACTCCGCCCGACGTCCGGCTGGAGAACGTCACGAAGCGTTTCGACGACGTCGTCGCGGTCGACGACCTCTCGCTTACCGTTGACCACGGCCGGTTCTTCGCCCTGCTCGGCCCCTCGGGCTGCGGGAAGACGACGACGCTCAGGATGATCGGCGGGTTCGAGGAGCCAACCGCAGGCACGATCTACCTCGGCGACTCGGATGTCACCGGCCGCCCGCCCTACAGGCGGGACGTCAACACCGTTTTCCAGAGCTACGCGCTCTTCCCGCACCTCTCGATCTTCGAAAACGTCGCTTTCGGCCTCCGCCGCCGCGGTGTCAAGGGCCGGGATCTCACGAGCCAAGTCGGAAAGATCCTCGAGCTCGT
This sequence comes from Gaiellaceae bacterium, assembly GCA_035535315.1. Classification (GTDB taxonomy): domain Bacteria; phylum Actinomycetota; class Thermoleophilia; order Gaiellales; family Gaiellaceae; genus DASQGA01. The sequence goes on along the minus strand of DATLQD010000193.1, from coordinate 9,681 downwards.
GCAGCTCGGCGGCTACGAGAAGCGCAAGCCGCGCCAGCTCTCCGGCGGCCAGGCACAGCGTGTCGCCCTGGCTCGCGCGCTCGTCAACAGCCCTCGCGTGCTCTTGCTCGACGAGCCGCTCGGCGCCCTCGACCTGAAGCTCCGAAAGGAGATGCAGCTCTTCATCAAGGGGCTGCAGAGCGACCTCGGGATCACCTTCATCCACGTCACCCATGACCAGGAAGAGGCGATGACGATGGCCGACTCGATCGCGGTCATGAACGCGGGCAGGATCGAGCAGCTTGGAGCCCCGACCGAGCTCTACGAGCACCCGGAAACAGCGTTCGTCGCAGGGTTTCTCGGCGTCTCGAACCTCCTGCGTGGCGAGGCCGACGGCAAGGGAGTCGTGCGGCTAGACGACGGCACTGTCGTCCGCGCACCCACCGCCGAGGCGCGCGGGCCGGTGGCCGTCGGGATCAGGCCGGAGAAGATCAGTATCGGTGGGAACGCCGACAACACGCTCTCGGGCGTGGTCAAGGAGCGTGCCTATATCGGCGTTTCGACCCAGTACATCGTGCAGACGACGGCCGGTCCCGTCACCGTGTACGTCCAGAACGCCGACCCGGATGCAGGGTCGACCAAGGCAGGCGACCGCGTCACGCTCGGTTGGAGCGCGGACGCGACATTCGTAGTTCAAGATGAGGAGGACACCCATGCTTGACCCCATCACCCGCCGCGAACTGCTGCGGCGAGCGGCTGCGGGCGGAGCGGTTCTCTCGATCCCGTCCCTCCTCGCCGCCTGCGGCGGAGACAGCGGAATCGAGGGGAGCGCCAACACCGAGTCGACGGCGGCCGCGCCGGCCGACACCACGCTCGCCGAGCAGCTCACGATCTCGAACTGGCCCCTCTACATCGACATCGACGAGAAGACGAAGAAGCGCCCGACCCTCGATCAGTTCGAGCAGAAGACGGGCGTGAAGGTGAAGTACATCGAGGACGTCAACGACAACGAGGAATGGTTCGGCAAGTTCCAGGCCCAGCTCGCGCAGGGTCAGGCAATCGACCGTGACATCACCGTCCTCACCGACTGGATGGCCGCCCGGATGGTCCGACTCGGCTACGTCGACAAGCTGGACAAGGACGCGATACCGAACAGCTCAAACCTCGTGAGCGCGCTACAGAGCCCGGGTTGGGACCCGAAGCGCGAGTACAGCCTGCCCTGGCAGTCGGGCCTGACCGGAATCGCCTACAACGAGAAGACGCTCGGCAAGGCGATCACGTCCATCGATCAGCTCTTCACGGACCCCGATCTCCACGACGCCGTCACGTGCCTCTCGGAAATGCCCGACACGATGGGCCTCGTCATGTCCTCGAACGGCGACGACCCGTCGAAGGTGACGGCCGGGGCCTTCGGAAAAGCGATCGACAAGCTGCAGAAGGCAGTCGACTCGGGGCAGGTCCAGAAGTTCACCGGGAACGACTACGCGGCCGCCCTCGCTAGGGGCTCCATCCTCGCCGCGATCGCCTGGTCGGGAGACGTCGTGCAGCTCCAGCTGGACAACCCGAACCTGAAGTTCGTGATCCCGGACGACGGCGGCATGATCTGGACCGACAACATGTTGATCCCGAAGGGCGGGGACGTCTTCACCGCGTCTACCTTCATGGACTTCGTCTACGACCCGAAGATCGCCGCGCAAATCGAGGCCTACGTCAACTACATCTGCCCGGTCGATGGAGCCAAGGACGAGATGCTCAAGCTCGACAAGGACATTGCCAACAACAACCTCATCTTCCCCGACGAGGAGACCCTTTCCAAGGTGAAGATCTTCGACGCCGAAGCAGCCGACAACAAGGACTACAAGGAGCAGTTCCAGGCGGTCACCGGCGCGTAAAGGGCGTCGACGAGCGACTAGGAGCGTCTCGCAGTGAACGTCTTCCACCGGCACCGCTGGCTGACGCCGTACCTGCTCCTGGCACCAGGGCTGGCGTTTCTCGCCGTCTTCTTCCTGGTCCCAACGTACTACCTGGGGAACACGTCGCTCCAGTCGGGCGACCTCTTCGACGGGTATGTGTTCACCTGGGCCTGGGAGAACTATCGGAACGCGATCTCGGGCTATGACGCGCAGTTCACCCGGTCGCTCGAGTACGCGGCGATCGCGACCGTGGTCGCGTTCCTGATCAGCTACCCGCTCGCGTACTGGATCGCGTTTCGAGGGGGGCGGTGGAAGAACCTGCTGCTGCTCCTGATCATCGCCCCCTTCTTCGTCACGTACCTGATCCGGACCCTCGCCTGGCAGATCATCCTGACCAACGACGGGTTCGTGGTCCACACACTTCGCACGCTTCATCTCCTTGGTTCCGACGGCCATCTGCTTGCCAGTTCGCTCGCAGTCGTCGCCGGCATCACCTACAACTTCTTGCCCTTCATGGCCCTACCGCTCTACGTGAGCCTCGAGCAGATCGATCACAGGCTGATCGAGGCGGCTGAGGACCTGTACGCGAACCGGGTGAAGGCTTTCGTCCGGGTCACCTTCCCGCTCTCGTTGCCGGGCGTTTTCGCGGGCACGCTCCTGACGTTCATCCCGGCGGCGGGGGACTTCATCAACGCGCAGCTGCTCGGGACGCCGCGCCAGTACATGATCGGAAACGTGATCCAGTCGAAGTTCAAGGTGATCGCGGACTATCCGGAGGCAGCCGCTCTCAGCTTCATCTTGATGGCCGCGATCCTGGTGATGATCCTCCTCTACACCCGCCTCATCGGCACCGAGAAGCTCACGGGATGAGCGCCGCCACCGAGACCGTTGCGCTTCGCCGGCCGGCGCCGCGCCCGCTGGCCCGGGTCGCCGGCTTCGTTCGCGCGCACGCGCTGACTGCGTTCGCGATCCTCGCCTTCGTCTACTTGATGCTCCCGATCGCGGTCGTGGTCCTGTTCTCTTTCAACGACCCGATCGGGCGGTTCAACTTCACCTGGCAGGGGTTCAGCCTGGACGCGTGGCGACATCCTTTCGCGTATCCCGGCCTGGGCGAGGCCGTGCGGGTCAGCCTCGAAATCGCCGCCATCTCGAGCGCAGTCGCAACCGTCCTGGGGACGCTGATCGCGTTGGCGCTGGTGCGCTATCGGTTCAGGGGCCGCGGCGCGACGAACCTGCTCATCTTCCTCCCGATGGCAACGCCCGAGATCGTCATGGGGGCCTCGCTCCTGACGCTCTTCCTGAACCTGGGAGTCCAGCTCGGCCTTGGCACGATCATCCTCGCGCACATCATGTTCAACATCAGCTACGTCGTGGTGACGGTGAAGGCGCGCCTCGTCGGCTTCGACCGCCACCTCGAGGAGGCGGCGATGGATCTCTATGCGAACCAGATGACGACCTTCCGCAAGGTGACGCTGCCCCTGATCGCGCCGGCGCTCCTCGCGGGCGCGCTCATCGCTTTCTCGCTTTCGATCGACGACTTCGTGATCACCTATCTGGTGTCCGGCGCGCAGACGACCTTCCCGCTCTTCGTCTGGGGAAGCGCACGGGTCGCGGTCCCGCCGCAGATCAACGTGATCGGAACCATGATCTTCGGAGTCGCGATCGTCCTAATGCTCGCGAACGTCATCTACCAGCGCCGTCGCGGCGCAGCCGCCTGAAAGGAACCCCATGAGCACCGAGCTGACCACCATGTCCCCCGCCGAGCTGCAGCAGGCTGCGCGCGACCACCTGTGGATGCACTTCACGCGCATGTCGAGCTACATGGACGGCGACATCCCAATCATCGTCCGTGGCGACGGCTGCTACCTGGAGGACTCGAACGGCAAGCGCTACCTCGACGCGTTGGCGGGGCTCTTCGCCGTCCAGATCGGCTACGGCTTCGGCGAGGAGATGGGGGAGGCGGCAGCGGCCCAGATGCGCGAGCTTCCGTTCTACACGAACTGGAGCTATGCCCACCCACGGGCGATCGAGCTCGCGGCGGAGGTCGCCTCGCTCGCGCCGGGCGACCTGAACCGCGTCTTCTTCTGCTCCGGCGGCTCCGAGGCGGTCGAGTCGGCCTGGAAGCTCGCACGCCAGTACCACGCTGCTCGCGGCGAGCGCCGCTGGAAGGCGATCGGGCGTCGCATCGCCTACCACGGGACGACCATGGGCGCGCTCTCGATCAACGGGATCGCCGCGCTGAAGACACCCTTCGAGCCGCTCGTTCCGGAGACTCTCCACGTCTGGAACACGAACCGTTACCACCGTTCGCCGGAAGAGACGGAGGCCGAGTTCACGGCGTTCCTGATGGAGGATCTCGAGGAAACGATCCTCCAGGCCGGGCCCGATTCGGTGGCGATGGTGATCATGGAGCCGGTCCAGAACGCAGGCGGCTCCTTCACGGCTCCCGAGGGGTACTGGCAAGGCGTCCGCGAGATCTGCGACCGCTACGGGATCTTGCTTTGCGCCGACGAGGTCATCTGCGCGTTCGGGCGACTCGGCCACTGGTTCGGGTCCGACCGCTACGACATCCGGCCCGACATCGTCACGTGCGCGAAAGGGCTCTCGTCCGCGTACGCGTCGATCGGCGCCGTGGTCGCTCGCGATGCAGTCATGGAGCCCTTCCTCGAGGGCACGGCGATGTACGCGCATGGGATCACGTTCGGTGGCCATCCCGTCCAGGCTGCAATCGCCCTGAAGAACATCGAGATCATGAAGCGGGAGCGGATCGTCGAGCACGTGCACGAGACACAGGACGACCTGAAGGGGAAGCTCTCGCAGCTGCTCGATCTTCCGATCGTCGGAGACGTCCGCGGGACGGGGTTTTTCTACGCGCTCGAGCTCGTCAAGGACAAGGAGACCCGAGAAACATTCAGCGAGGACGAGTCCGAATGGCTCCTCCGGGGCTTCCTGTCCGGGAAGCTCTTCGACCGGGGCCTGATTTGCCGGGCCGACGACCGAGGCGACCCCGTCATCCAGATTTCGCCGCCGCTCGTGGCCGGCGAAGCCGAATTCGACGAGATCGTCGGCATCCTCGGTGACGTGCTCTCTGAAGCCTGGAATGAGCTCGACAAGCGGCGCGACGGGACGGGCATCGCGGCAGGAGCCCCCGAGGCCCCGATCGGCCCGACGACGTAACGGGTCCCGCTCGTGTCCGGGTGGGCGTAGGCGACAATGGGCCCGTGCGCGTCACGGCCAAAGTCGATTACGCCCTCCGAGCCGCCGTCGAGTTGGCCGCGTCCGGCGAGGGCCCGATCAAGGGCGAGCGGATTTCGGTCGCTCAGGGGATTCCGCTCAAGTTCCTCGAGAACATCCTGCTCGAGTTGCGCCACCACGGGATCGTCCAGAGCCAGCGCGGCGTCGAAGGCGGCTACTGGCTTGCGCGGCCGGCGGAGGAGATCACTCTCGCCGAGGTGATCCGGGCGGTCGAGGGACCGCTCGCGAACGTGCGTGGGGAGAGGCCCGAGACGGTCGAGTACGAGGGGCCGGCGGAGAGCCTCCGCGACGTCTGGGTGGCGGTCCGCGCGAATCTCCGCGCTGTGCTCGAATCGGTCACGCTCGCCGACCTCGCCGCGGGAGAGCTGCCGGACGACGTGCGGGCGATCGTCGCTAACCCTGGGGCGTGGCAGCCTCACTGAAGACGGTCGTCCGGTTCGGGCGGACGAAGACGATCTGGCCCTCGTCGAGATCGAGCTGCTCGGCCTCGTCGCGCGTCACCTGAGCGAGAGCCCTGCGGCCGTCCGGGAGCACGAGCTCCACACGGACCTCGAAGCCGAGGTGGACGACGCGCTCGATCATGGCCTCCTCGGTTGACCCGTTCGACTCGAGCCTGAGCTCCAGATCGTGCGGGCGCACGTAGGTCTCGCCGAACCGGTTCACCGGGCCCACGAAGCTCATGACGAACTCGTTCGCGGGATGTTCGTAGAGATCGCGTGGCTTGCCCGTCTGCTCGATCCGCCCGTGGTTCATGACGACGACGCGATCGGCGACTTCCATCGCCTCCTCCTGATCATGTGTGACGAGAACGGTGGTCACGTGAACCTCGTCGTGGAGGCGGCGGAGCCAGGTGCGGAGCTCCTTTCGGACGCGAGCGTCCAGTGCCCCGAACGGCTCGTCGAGGAGGAGGACGCGGGGCTCCACTGCGAGCGCACGGGCGAGCGCCATGCGCTGGCGCTGGCCGCCCGAGAGCTGCGATGGGTACCGGCCCGCGAGCCCGTCGAGCTGAACGAGCGCGAGGAGCTCGTCGACGCGGGAGCGGATCTCGTCCTTGGGGCGCTTGCGGATCTTGAGGCCGAAGGCGACGTTGTCTCGCACGGTCATGTGCTTGAAGGCCGCGTAGTGCTGGAAGACGAAGCCGACGCCGCGCTTCTGCGGAGGCAGGCCGGTCGCATCGTCGCCGGAGATGGCGACGTCGCCTTCGTCAGGCGTCTCGAGGCCGGCGATCACGCGCAGGAGGGTCGACTTGCCGCTGCCGCTCGGACCGAGCAGCGCGGTCAGGGAGCCGCCCGCGATTGCGAGCGAGACCGAGTCCAGGGCGACGAAGTCACCGAACCGCTTGCTGACGCGCCGCACCGCGATCGCCATCGGTCTCCCTTCGGAAGAGGTTCATTGCAAGCACCACCGCGAACGCAAGTATGGCGAGAACCACAGAAGCGGTGTACGCACCGACCAGGTCGAACCGCTGGAACTCGTTCTCGACGCGGAGCGTCAGGGTCTCAGTCCGACCGGCGATCTTCCCTGAGACGACCGATACGGCGCCGAACTCGCCGAGGGCGCGGGCAGTGGTGAGGACGACGCCGTACGTGATGCCCCAGCGGATCGCCGGCAGCGTTACGCGCCGGAAGGTTGCGAAGGGTGAGGCGCCGAGCGTCCAGGCGGCCTCGTCCTGTTCCGTCCCGATCTCCCGGAGGACGGGCACGACCTCTCGCACCACGAAGGGGAGCGAGACGAAGATCGTCGCCAGGACCATCCCGGGGAGTGCGAAGATCACCTGGATCCCGTTCGCGTTCAGCCACCCGCCGAGCCAGCCCGTGCGACCGTAGACGAGGATCAAGGCGAGGCCCACGACCACCGGCGAGAGGGCGAACGGCAGGTCGATGACCGCGTTCAGGACCGAGCGACCCGGGAAACGCTGCCTGACGAGCATGAGCGCTGCGGCGACTCCGAAGACCGTGTTGGCGGGGACCGCGATCAGCGTGATCAGGATGGTGAGCCAGAGCGCGTGGATCGTGTCCGGGTTCGTGAGCGCGTCCCAAACGGGGCCGAGGCCGTCCTCGAAGGTCCGGAAGAAGATGAGCCCGATCGGCAGGATCAGGATGAGCGCGAGATATCCGAGCGCGACCGTGCGGAGCGCGAGACTACTCCTCATGCTTCGACCCCCACTTGCGGAACGTGTCGATGGCGAGGAGCGACACGAACGAGATCACGAGGAGGAGGACAGACACCGCCGCGGCGCCCGTGACGTCGTCGCTCTCGATCTGGCTGAAGATGTGAACCGAGGCGACCTCGGTCTTGAAGGGGATGTTCCCCGAGATCAGGATCACGGAGCCGAATTCGCCGATTGAGCGCGCAAACGCGAGCGCGACCCCGGATAGGATCGCGGGCATCAGGTTCGGCAAGACGATCCGGCGAAAGATCGAGAGGCTGCTCGCGCCGAGCGAAGCGGCGGCCTCCTCCATGTCACGGTCGAGCTCGAGGAGCACCGGTTGCACTGAGCGGACGACGAAGGGAAGCGTCACGAAGAGGAGCGCCAATACGATCGCGGCGCGCGTGTACGCCACGTTGATCCCGATCGGGCCCTTGGGGCCGTAAAGGGCGAGGAGCGTCAAGCCGGCGACGATCGTCGGGAGGGCGAAGGGCAGGTCGATCAGGGAGTTGACCATCGCCTTGCCGCGGAACGAGTCGCGGACGAGCACCCACGCGATGAGTGTCCCCGTGACCGCGTTGATGGCCACGACAATGAGCGAGCAGACGAACGTCAACTTCAGCGACGAGACCGCCGCAGGGCTCGAAATCGCCCGCCAGAAGCCGTCCGCACCGCCCTCGGTCGAGCGCCAGGCGACGGCGGCGAGCGGGACGAGGACGATCAGCCCGAGGTAGGCGGTCGCGAAGCTGCGCCCGAGGGGAAGCCCCCCGGGCGCAGCTTTCTCGGGTAGACGGAGTGCGAAGCTTCTAGCCGGACTCAGTCGAGACTCCCAGGTCAGACTCGATCTTCGCCACCAGCCCGGTGTCCCGGTCGAAGAACTTCGTCATCACCTCATCCCAGCCGCCCACGTCCTTGATTGTGAAGAGGCCGGAGGGCTGCGGGTAGTCGAACTGTCCGAGGATGTCCTCGTCAACCGGGCGATAGCCCTTCTCGCCGAAGATCTTTTGCGCCTCGGGGCCCTGGAGGAAGTCCACGAACGTCTGTGCCTGCTCGGGCGAATCCTCCGTCACAGCGACGGGGTTCTCGATCAGGATCGTCTCGTCGGGGACGACGTAGTCGATCTCCTCGCCCTTCTGCTGCGCCGTGATCGCCTCGTTCTCGTAGGCGATCAGCACGTCGCCCTTGCCGCCCGCGAAGGTCTGGAGCGCTTCGCGCGCACTCTTGTCCTGCACTGCCGTGTGCTTGAGCACCTGGCGCAGGAAGTCGACGGCCTCCTCCTCGCTCTTGCCCTGCTTGATCTGGGCGCCGTAAGCGGCCATCAGGTTCCACCGGGCCCCACCGGAGGTGAACGGGTTCGGCGTGATCACCTCCACGCCCTCCTGCACGATGTCGTCCCAGGTCTGGATGTTCTTCGGATTGCCCTTCCGGACCGCGAGGACGGCGACCGAGTCGGTCACCATCCCGTCGTGGTCCGCCTGGGCCCAGTCCGCCGAGACGAGCCCGGCGTCGACGAGCCGCGTCACGTCGGGCTCGAGCGAGAACGCGACCACGTCCGCGGGCAACCCCGCCTCGACGGCCCGGCTCTGCTCACCTGAGGCTGCGTAGGACTGCTCGAAGTCGACGTTCTTGCCGGCGGACGTCTTCTGGAACGCCGGGATGATCTCCTCGTAGGCCTCCTGCGGCGTCGAGTACGCGACCAGTGTCAACTTCGTGGCATCGCCACCTCCGCCGGAGGCGTTGCCTCCGCCGCAGCCCGCGGCGACCAGCGCAACGACGGCGACAAGTGCAAGCGCGCAGACGAGCATTATCCGTCGAATCATGTGTTTTTATCTCCCCGATTTGTCTACAGAGTCAGTGGGGATTACTACCGACGGCCGACGGTCCGTGTCAAACGGGAACCGTCAAATTATCTTTTAGCTCAATTTCGCGCGCTTGCGCTCGGGGTCGTAGACCGGATGCCGAACGATCTCCCCTGCCACCATGCTCTCACCCACTCGGGCTTCGACTTTCTGGCCAGGCTCTCGCAGCTCCTTCTGGATCTTCGCAAGCCCGAGCGTCTTGCCGCCGAGGTGAGGCGACACGATCGCCTGCGTGACGAGCCCGACCTCCTCGCCGTCGACGAGGAGCGGCGCCCCGCTCGCCTCGTCACCGCCTGACTCGAGCACCACGCTCGTCAGGCGAAGGTCGGTGGCGTCGCGATCGCGCTCGATTGCGTCGCGCCCTTGGAACTGGCCCTTCTCGAAATCGACCGCCCAGCCCAGCCCTGCCTCCCACGGCGAGACCATGGGGTCGTACTCGATGCCGCCGATGATGAAGCCTCCCTCGATCCGGAAGAGGTCGAGCGCCACCATCCCGATCAGCTTCATGCCCTGGGGCTCGAGCGCT
>DATLQD010000192.1:0-25984 GCA_035535315.1 Gaiellaceae bacterium | reverse complement strand
GCCGGCGTGCGTCCTCATCGTCGGAGACCGGCCCGAGGAGCTTGCGACTGCCGTTCGAGCGGGGCTGGAGGCCGAGCTCTGCATCCTCTCCGGAGGCCTCGGGCCCACGCACGACGACCGGACGATCGAGATGCTCGCCCGGGGCACCGGCCGCGCCCTCGTGCTGGACGCCGGGCTCGAGCGGGAGATCGAGGCGGTCTCTCGGGGTGTCGCGACGCGTCTCCGGAGACCGTTCGGAGACTTTGCGGCCGGCATCGCCAAGCAGGCCACGCTCCCAGAAGGAGCCGTCTCGCTCGGCCTGGCGGGAACCGCTCCGGCGGTGCTTCTCGAGCACGAGCGGGGCGTTGCGGTCGCGCTGCCGGGACCTCCCGGGGAGCTTCAGAGGCTCTGGCCGGCCGCGCTCGCGAGCCCTCCGGTGCAAGCCATTCTGGACCGAGTCCGGCCGGCCGAGCACCGGATCCTGCGCTTCTTCGGACCGAGCGAGTCGGCCGTGGCGCGGGCGCTCGACGAGATGGGCGGCGAGCGAGCGGGCGTCGAGGCGACGGTGTGCGCCCGCGACCTCGAGATCCATGTTGATCTCTTCGTCGGCGAGTCCGGCTCGACGCAGGCTGCCGCGCTGGAGGCCGAACTTCGGAGTCGCTTTGCGGATGCTCTCTTCGCGGAGGACGAGCGGCCGGTCGAAGCAATCGTGCTCGATCAGTGCCGGGACGCCGGCCTCACACTGGCAACGGCCGAGTCGTGCACGGGGGGCCTTGTGAGCGCGAGGCTCACCGCGATACCCGGCGCGAGCGAGGTGTTCGTCGGCGGTGCGGTGTCCTATTCGAACGACGCGAAGCGGCGTCTCCTGGGTGTGCCGGAGGAGATCCTGTCTGAATATGGGGCGGTCTCGGCTGAGACCGCGGCCGCGATGGCAAGCGGTGCGCGCGCGGCTCTCGATGCCGACGTAGCGCTCGCTGTCACCGGGGTCGCGGGCCCCGATGGGGGGACGCCGGAAAAGCCGGTGGGACTCGTCTTCCTGCACGTCGAGGGGTCGGATCGGAAGGCTGCGCTTCGGCTCGAGCTTCCAGGGGACCGGGAAGCAGTCCAGACACGGTCGGCTGCGAGCGTCCTGCACCTTCTGCGGCGAGTCCTGACACAGCCAGACACACATACGCGCACTCTCGCCGACTAGCGTCGTGGGCGATGAGCGAGTCCGCCTCTTCTGCGCGCTCCCCCTTCCGACGGACGTCGTCGAGAACGTCGTTCGCTGGCAGGAGGAGGAGCTCTCCGACGCCGCCGGGGCCCGCCTCATGGGCCCGGAGAACCTGCACATCACCCTCGCTTTCCTGGGGAGCACGCCTGCCGATCGCGTCGACGAAGTCGTCGGCTCGCTCAGCGAGGCAGCCCGCGGGGTCGAGGAGCAGATCGTGCTCCGGGCAGGGGAGTACCGCGAGACCCGGAGTGTCGGGATGCTCACCCTCGAGGACGAGGGCGGCCGGGCTGCAGGTCTCGCCGTCGGGCTCCAGGCCCGCCTCGAGACTCTCGGCCTGTATCGACCGGATAAACGTCCCTGGCTGGCCCATCTCACTGTGCTTCGCTTCCGGGCCCGACCCCGGCTGGGTCCCGTTCCGCCCGACCTCGGCGGGGTCAGTCCGTCCGAAGCGGCTCTCTATCATTCGGTGCTGCGGCCCGGCGGAGCGCAGTACGTCATGGTCGAATCGGTTGTCCTAGGAGGTTGAACACGTTGGATCGCGAGCAGTCACTCGACGCCGCACTGAGTCAGATCGAGCGGCAGTACGGCAAGGGCTCGGTCATGAAGATGAACGATCATGCTCACGTCAGCATCCCCTCGGTCTCGACGGGCTCGCTCTCACTCGACGTCGCGCTCGGCATCGGTGGGCTTCCCCGCGGCCGTGTAATTGAGATCTTCGGACCTGAGTCCTCGGGCAAGACGACACTCGTCTATCACGTGATTGCCGAGGCTCAGAGGCGGGGCGGCATCTGCGCATTCATCGACGCAGAGCATGCGATGGACCCGCAGTACGCTCGCAGGATCGGTGTCAACATCGACGACCTCCTCGTCTCGCAGCCGGACAATGGCGAGCAGGCTCTCGAGATCGCCGAGCTCCTCATCCGGAGCGGCGCCTTGGACGTCGTTGCGGTGGACTCCGTGGCGGCACTGACGCCCAGAGCGGAGATCGAGGGTGAGATGGGTGACAGCCACGTAGGGCTCCAGGCCCGCCTCATGAGCCAGGCGCTCCGCAAACTTGCGGGCACGCTGAATCAGACGGGCACGGTCGCCATCTTCACGAACCAGCTGCGCGAGAAGATCGGTGTCATGTTCGGGAACCCCGAGACCACCCCGGGCGGGCGGGCACTCAAGTTCTATTCGTCGATCAGGCTCGACATCCGACGTATAGAGACGCTCAAGGAAGGGGTCGAGGCGATCGGGAACCGCGTCCGGGTGAAGGTCGTGAAGAACAAGGTCGCGCCTCCCTTCAAGCAGGCCGAATTCGACATCATCTACGGCGAGGGAATCTCCTGGGAGGGGACGGTTCTCGAGGTCGCCCTGGACAAGAAGATCGTTCAGAAGTCCGGTTCGTACTTCAGCTACGGAGACGAGCGGCTCGGCCAGGGGCGCCAGAACGCGACGGCGTTCCTGCGTGAGCATCCGGACGTCGGCGAGCAAATCGTGCGTGCGATTCAGACGGAGATGGGCGACGACGCGCTCGCGTCCTCGCGGCTCCTGCCGCTCCCGGAGGAGGCTGCCGCGGCGGCTGCGAAGAACGGAGCGGCGACCGAGGTAGCCTCGCCCGCCTGACGACCAGCCGGCCAGCGTGTGAGCGGTCCCGAAGCCGATTCTGAGCAGCCACGCCTGACCGCGTTGCGGCGGGTTCGACCGGGCTTGGTCGCGCTCGAGGTCGACGGCAGCCCGTGGCGAGTCGTGCCCGACGAAGTCGTGGTGAAAACGGGGCTCGCGCGTGGCGCTTTGCTCGACCGGCCACTACTTCGACGCTTTCGAACCGAGCTCAGGAGCGCCGAAGCGCTCCGTGTCGCGGGGCGCCAGGTGGCGCGGGGGGACGTGGCGCGGCACCGATTGGAGGAGCGTCTGGTGAGTCGCGGCGTCCGGACCGCGGACGCCATCGCCGCCGTCGACACGCTGGCGCGAGCCGGGGCCGTCGACGACGAGCGGCTGGCGCGCACGCGTGCATCGAACCTTGCGGAGCGTGGTTGGGGGAACGCAGCGATCATTGCTCGGCTTCACCAGGCTGGAATCTCGGGCGAAGCGGTGGAGGGCGCACTGGCTGATCTCGCGAGTGAGCCGGTCAGGGCCGCTCGGCTCGTCGTCGATCTGCCGGTGCGCAAGGCGGTGGCCGTTCTCGCGCGGCGCGGGTTCGACGCGGAGCTGGTCGAGGAATGGAGTGCGGGGCTGGACGTGGAGGGGTAGGCGGAGATACGATGGAAGCACATTCGTTTCTCAACACAAATGCCTGCACGAAACGGCTTTTCGCCGAATCGGACTCTTTGACCAGCACGTTCGACTTCACCTGAAGAACGAGACCATGAGACACAGCGCGAGCAGACGGAGGAGCACTCAAACGAGACCGTAGGGCCTCTGCGAGGCGCTCTTCACGACGCTCGCATCCGATTTGGGAATGCCGTTCCTACAGGCTCGACAGTAGGAGCGAGCAATGGTGATTCTGATTGGCCTCCTGCTTGCTGGGGTAGTGCTCGGCGCGGTGCTCGGGGTCACGGTCGGGATGCCCGTTCTGGCCGGGCGGAAAGTTACGGCCGCGAACGACGAACGTCTGCGGCTCCTGGAAGACGCGGAGCGTAGCGCGGAGGCAATTCGCCGCGAAGCGCAGGTGGAGACGCGCGAGGAGGCCCTACGGCTCCGAACCGAGGTCGAGCACGAGCTGAAGGACAGGCGAGCCGAGGTGATCAAGGTCGAGCAACGCGTACTCGCGAAGGAAGAGGCTGTAGACCGCAAATTGACCGAGCACGAGCGACGCGAGCAAGGGGTCGCAGATCGAGAGGCGCACCTGAAGCAGCTTCAGGAGGACCTGAAAACCGCAAAGGACGCGCAGGTGGCTGAGCTCGAGCGCATCTCGGGTCTCTCCGCGGTGGACGCGAAGCGGCAGCTCCTCGAGCGTTCTGAGGAGCTCGTACGGCATGAGATGGCGCGCATGGTGCGTCAGGTCGAAGAGGACGCCCAGGCCGATGCGCGCCGGCGGGCGCGGAACCTCGTTGCGGACGCCCTGCAGCGCGTCGCCGCAAGCCATGCCGCCGAGACAACCGTCTCACTCGTCTCGCTTCCTTCTGATGACATGAAAGGCCGCATCATCGGGCGGGAGGGCAGGAACATCCGTGCGCTCGAGAACCTGACCGGGGTCGATTTCATCATCGATGACACGCCTCAGGCGGTCGTCCTCTCGTCATTCGACGGCGTGCGCAGGGAAGTCGCAAAGCTCACCCTCGCGAAGCTCGTCGAGGACGGGCGAATTCATCCATCCCGGATCGAAGAGATGTACTACCAGTCGAAGACGGAGATCGAAGAACACATACGTCAGGCCGGCGAGCAGGCCGTTTTCGAGGCGAACTGCGGCACGATGCACGAGGAGCTCGTGAAGCTACTCGGGCGCCTCCGGTACCGCACGAGCTACGGACAGAACATCCTCAAGCACTCCCTCGAGTGCGCCCACCTGGCCGGAATCATGGCGGCGGAGCTTGGGGCAAGCGTGAAGAACGCAAAGCGAGCCGCTCTCCTGCACGACATCGGCAAGGCCATGACGCACGAAGTTGAGGGGTCGCACGCGGCGATCTCCGCTCAGCAGGCGAAGAAGTTCGGCGAGTCGCAGCACGTCGTCCACGCCGTCGAAGCTCACCACTACGAGGTGCAGCCGCAGACCGTCGAGGCGATCCTCGTCATTGCCGCCGACGCGATCTCCGCCTCGCGGCCTGGCGCTCGTGGCGAGAGCCTCGAGAACTACGTGAAGCGGCTCGAGACGCTCGAGCAGCTTGCGATGGCGAAGAAGGGCGTGGAGCGGGTATACGCCCTCCAGGCAGGACGGGAGGTGCGCGTCATAGTCAAGCCGGGTGAGATCGACGACGACGAGGCAACGCTCCTGTCTCACGAGATCGCTCGCGAGATCGAGGAGCAACTCGAGTATCCGGGCCAGATCAAGGTGACCGTCATCCGGGAGTCACGCGCTGTCGAGTTCGCGAAGTGAGCCGGAAGGACGGTTACCCTAGAAGCCCGTGAAGCGCTACCACGTTACGACGTTCGGATGCCAGATGAACGCCCACGACTCGGAGCGGATCAAAGGCATGCTGGAATCGATCGGCCTCGGAGAAGCGCCAACCCAGCAAGAGGCAGATGTCATCGTCTTCAACACGTGCACGATCCGCGAAAAGCCCGATCAACGGTTCGTGGCCCACCTAGAGCAGGCACGGGCGCTGAAGGAGGCTGACCAGAGCAAGGTCCTCGCGGTCGGCGGTTGCTATGCCGAGGCGCAACGGGAGCGGTTGTTTGAGCTCTACCCTTACGTCGACGTCGCCTTCGGACCAGGCTCCATCCCTCACCTAGCGGACTGGCTCGGAGCCGGGGGAGAGGCACCCAGGGGTCGCTTTGCCAGGTGGGACAGCTTCGCCGGCGACCTTCCGGCTCGTCGTGAACGGAGGTATCAGGCCTGGCTCCAGATCTCGATGGGCTGCAACTCGAAATGCTCGTACTGCATCGTGCCGTCCGTCCGCGGGCGGGAGCAGAGCAGGCGACCCGGAGACATCCTCGCGGAGGTCACCTCGCTTGCAGCGGACGGGGTTAGAGAAGTCACGCTGCTAGGCCAGAACGTGAACTCCTGGGGGCGGGACCTCGTTCCCGACATTCGAACCGGGTTCGGCGAGCTTCTGCGCGCCGTCGACTCGGTTGAGGGGATCGACCGGATTCGTTTCACGAGCCCGCACCCCAAGGACTTCCGCGAGGAGGTCATCGCTGCGATGGCCGAGTGCGCAGCCGTTTGCGAGCACGCCCACCTGCCGCTCCAGTCAGGCTCGACGCGGCTCCTGAAAGCGATGCGGCGGACGTACTCCCGAGAGCGCTACCTCGCCCTTGTCGCGAGGATGCGCACGGCAATTCCCGATCTTGCGTTGACGACCGACCTCATCGTCGGGTTCCCAGGCGAGACCGAGCAAGACTTCGACGAGACCCTCGAGGCTGTCGAGGAGGTCGGGTTCGACGGCGCCTTCACGTTTGTCTTCAGCCCGCGCCGAGGCACAGACGCCGCCTCGATGCCCGACCAAGTGCCAGAGGAAACGAAGGGCGAGCGAATCCAGCGGCTCGTCGAGGTCGTCCAGCGAGTCGCGGCGAGCCGAAACACAAACCGCGTGGGTCGCATCGAAGAGGTTCTCGTGGAGGGTCCGAGCCGTACGGATCCATGCATCCTGAGGGGCAAGACCCGTCGGAACACCACGGTCAACTTCCACGGCAGGGCCCGCGCAGGGCAGTTGGCCGCCGTTCGCATCGAAGGTGCGACGTCGACGACGCTTCGCGGCACCGAGACCGCGCTCGTAGCTGCCTAGACACGAACAGGGCACACTCTGGACACTGTGTGCGCACCACACGCGCGGTTTTCCTATCTACGATCGCAAGCGGGTGGTGGGTTGGGGTGCCCCGAACGGATAGCGAAGTGAGTAACGGTCGGGCCGGCCTTCCTGTGATCGCGATCTTCGGCGCTACCGCTACGGGAAAGAGCGAGGTCGCGAGCGCGATCGCCGAACGAATCCCGGCGGAGCTCGTGTCGGCTGACTCGATGCAGGCGTACCGGGGGCTTGCGATCCTGACGAACCAGCCTGAGGAGCCGACGAGGCTAGTTGGGATCTGGGAGCTCGACCACGAGGCTTCTGTCGGCGAGTATGCGACATTGGCCCACGACGTCGTCGACGAAGCTCGCGCGTCCGCGAGGACTGCCGTGGTGGTCGGGGGAACGGGTCTCTATCTGCGCGCGGCCCTCTCCGAGCTCGGGTTGCCGCCCGCGCCCGCGCGGGGAGCCCGCGAGCGGATCGAGAACCTCTACGAGCGACTCGGACCGGAAGGAGCCCATGCGGTGCTCCGCGACCGCGATCCTCGAGCCGCGTCGGTCGTTCACGCAAACGACAGGAAGAGAGTCGTTCGCGCGCTTGAGCTGGCCGAGTCAGGAGGCTCGCTCGCACCGGTGGCAAGCAAGCTCTGGTCCGAGGACGTCCGGCACCCAACAGTCGTCTTTGGCCTCCACGTGCCGAGGGACGTGCTAGGGAAGCGCATCGTCCAGCGTGCCCACCAGATGTTCGATCGCGGCGTCGAGGAGGAAGTACGACGTGCGCTTGCCGGCACGATCTCCGCCACCGCAGGCCAGGTCATCGGACTCCGTGAGGTCGCCGAGCTACCTCGCAGCGAAGCGATCGATGGACTCGTAGCCAGGACGACGCGGTACGCCGCGTATCAGCGTAAGTGGATGCGCAGGATTCCGGGCATCGTTAGCCTGTCCGCCGATCGCCCCCCTGGCGAGATCGCCGATGAGATTCTCGAAGTGGCACGGACTCGGCAACGATTACCTGCTCATCGAGCGGGCTGAGGCTGGCGCGCCGCTCGAGGCTCGGGTCGTCCAGCGGCTATGTGACTACCACTTTGGCATCGGATCGGACGGGATCCTCGAGGTGACATCTGTCTCCGGCGCGAGCATGGAGGTTGTGATCTGGAACCCGGACGGCTCGACGGCCGAACTCTCGGGAAACGGGACGCGGATCGCTGCGCGTTGGCTGGCGCGGGAGACGGGACGGGACGAGGTCAGGGTGACGGTCGGCCCTCGGGAGGTCACTGCAACGATGCGAGGAGGGCTCCAGGTAGAGACCCAGATGGGGCGCGTGGAGGTTGGCGATCCGGAGAAGCTCGAAGTCGACGGACTGGCGCTCGAGTTCACGCCCGTTTCGGTCGGCAACCCGCACGCGGTCATCCGCAGAGATCCTGAGCGCACCGAGCTCCTGCGGCTAGGCCCGCTCGTGGAGAACCATCCACGCTTTCTCGAGCGGACGAACGTGCAGCTCGTACGTATCGACTCTCGGAGCGACGCGACTGTCGCCGTCTGGGAGAGGGGGGCGGGGGAGACGCTCTCCTCCGGCACGAGCGCTTGTGCCGTCGCAGGCGCGGCAGTGGCGCGGGGCTGGTGCGACAGCCCTGTCACCGTTCACCTCGCGGGCGGCGAGCTCCTCGTCGAGCTGGACGAACAGATGCAAGCTCGTTTGACTGGACCCGCGCAGGAGATCTGCACGGGCACCGTGGCCGCGGAGCTCCTCGAGGAGCTCGGGGCGTGAGGTTCGCTCGCCGCCTCGACGCGGTCCCGCCCTATCTCTTCGCGGAGCTCGAGCGGAAGATCGCCGAGAAGCGTGCGACGGGAGTCGACGTCATCAGTCTCGGGATCGGCGACCCGGACCTTCCGAGCCCTGCTCCGGTGGTCGACGCCATGCAGCGCGCAGTGGCCGACCCCGCGAGGCACCGCTACCCGACGAACCAGGGGCTTCCGGCTTTCCGCGAGGCCGTGGCGGAGTTCTACGCGGATCGCTTTGGAGTCACCATCGACCCCGTGACAGAGGCCATACCCGTGCTGGGGGGGAAGGAGGGGGTGGCCCATATCGCGCTTGCCTGCCTCGACCCCGGAGACGTCTGCCTGTCTCCCGAGCCCGGATATCCTCCTTACACGTCCGGCCCGGTGTTTGCGGAGGCGACGGTGCACTATTTGCCGCTTCGGCCCGAGCGAGGCTTCATGCCGGATTTGACGAGCATTCCCGAGGACGTTCGGGCGGCCGCGAACCTCCTCTTCCTGAACTACCCCAACAACCCCACCGGGGCGACGGTTGTCCCCGGCTTCTTCGAGGAAGCGGTGGAATTCGCCGGGACGCACGACCTCATTGTCATCCATGACGCGTCGTACACCGAGCTGGCGTTCGACGGACATCGACCCCCGAGCTTTCTCGAGACTCCCGGCGCCCGAGAGGTTGGGGCCGAGGTCTTTTCACTCTCCAAGGGTTGGAACCTGACGGGCTGGCGCATCGGCTGGATCGCCGGCAACCACCATGTGGTCGAGCGGTACCGGCAACTCAAGACAAACCTCGACTCGGGGATGTTCGAGGCAATTCAGTTGGCAGGCGTCGCCGCGCTCCGGGAGGCACGCTCGTTCCCCAAGGAGATGTCGGAGATCTACCGGCGTCGTCGCGATCTCATGGTGGGCGCGCTCACGGCCATCGGCCTCCCGGCAAAGCCTCCGCAAGCGACCCCCTATATCTGGGTTGGCGTCCCGGAGGGCCAGTCGTCGGCCCGCTTTACCGAGCTCATCCTGGAGGAAGCGGGCGTCGTCGTCTCGCCCGGCCCCTCGTTTGGGCCGAGCGGGGAAGGCTTCGTGCGGATCTCCCTGACCGTTCCCGACGACCGGCTCGAGGAGGCTGCGAGCAGGATCGCGTCTTCGCTCGACATCAGCGCCCGGGCATAATCTCAGCGTGAGTCCACACCAGCCCGACCCCGCACCGGGGGCGGAGCCCGAGCGAGGATTCCTCGTCGCGGTCCTGCCGCAGGGCGCCGACGCCGAGGAGGAGCTGGGCGAGCTTCGCGAGCTGCTTCGGACCGCGGGCGTTCTACCGGTCGGTGAGCTCGTGCAGCGGCGCCCGTCACCGGATGCTCGGACCTACGTCGGGAAGGGAAAGCTCCTCGAGCTGAAAGCCGCGGTCGCCGAGGCTGAGGCCGAGTCCGTCGTCATCGACGACGACCTGGATCCCGGCCAGCAGCGGCGCCTCGAGGACGAGTTCAAGCTACGGGTCGTCGACCGCACCCAGCTCATCCTGGACATCTTCGCGCAGCACGCCGTCACGGCTGAGGGAAAGCTGCAGGTCGAGCTGGCACAACTCGAATACAACCTGCCGCGCATGCGAGGCCTGTGGCAGCACCTGGAGCGCCTCGGCGGCGGCATCGGAACCCGAGGGCCTGGCGAATCGCAGCTCGAGACCGACCGGCGGCTGGCCCGCCGGCGTATCGGGGTTCTCCGCGAGCGTCTACGACGGCTGGGGCGGGGTCGGGAGACGCAGCGAAAGCATCGCCAGTCTGGGGAGACGCCGGTGGTCTCTCTCGCCGGATACACGAACGCGGGCAAGTCGACTCTCCTGAACGCGCTCACCGGAGCGGATGTATCCGTCAACGATCGCCTCTTCGAGACGCTCGATCCAACGACGCGCGGCTTCGAGCACGAAGGCCGACGGTACCTCATCACCGACACGGTCGGATTCATCCGAAGGCTCCCGCATCAACTGGTGCAGGGCTTCGCAGCGACCCTGGAGGAAACCCTCTTCTCCGACCTCATCCTGCACGTTGCGGATTCGTCCAGGACGGATGAAAGCTTGGAGGAGCTGGTCGAGGCGGTCGATTCTGTTCTGCGCGAGATCGGGGCGTCCGAGCTTCCGGTCGAGTTCGTGCTGAACAAGATCGATCGCGTCGACCCGCTCCGGCGCCGCCGGCTTACGAACCGCTTCTCCGGTTCGATCCAGGTCTCGGCCGCGACGGGCGAAGGCCTTGCCGAGCTCAAAGCGCGCATTGCGCAGCGGTTCTCGGGCCGCTTCGAGCGCGTGCGAATGCTCGTTCCCCACGGAGAGGGAAACGTGCTGGCCGAGCTCTACGGACTCGGGGCGCCGATCGAGGAGCGCGTCGATCGCCCAGATGGTGTGCTCGTGGTGGCACGGCTTCCACGCGGCGACGCGGCTCGGTTTGCCCCCTATCTGGTCGTGGAGAGCCCGGCGCGGGCAACGCAGCGGTGACCGAGCTACCAGTTCGGAGGCTACGCCCCGAGGCGAGACTCCCAGACCGCGCCTACGAGGACGACGCTGGACTGGATCTCGCTGCGTGCGAGCGATTCGAGCTCGCCCCCGGGGAGCGGAAGCTCGTCTCCACCGGGCTCTCGATCGCAATTCCATCCGGGCATGCAGGCTTCGTCCAGCCTCGTTCGGGGCTCGCGGCGCGGCACGGGATCACGATCGTGAATGCACCCGGGCTTATCGACTCCGGGTATCGCGGCGAGCTCAAAGTCTGCCTCCTGAACACGGATCGGGAGCGCACGTTCACGGCCGAAGCTGGGGAGCGTGTGGCACAGCTTGTCGTCCTGCCGTTCGCCGCCGTTCGACCGACGGAAGTCGAGGAGCTCCCCGAGAGCCAGCGTGGCGAGCGAGGCTTCGGCTCGTCGGAAGGCAGTTGATGGAGCCGCGTATCCGGGTGTGTGCGATCCTCCGGCGCGAAGAGAAGATCCTGCTCTGCCGCCATCAAAAGGACGGGCGCGATAACTGGCTTCTGCCGGGCGGTGGAGTCCATGTGGGCGAGAGCCTTGCAGACGCGCTGCAGCGAGAACTGAAGGAGGAGTGTGGCATTGACGACATCCTGCCTCTCGAGGGTCCGGTGGCCCTCGTGGACTCGATCGCGCCGCGCACTGCGCGCTCGAAGCACGTCGTGAACATCATCTTCGCCGGCTTCCTCGGAGGGCGCTCGCTCGAGGCTGTGACGTCGCATGACGCGGCCGTTCGCGGGCATCGCCTCTTCGATCTCGACGAGCTCGACGGCCTGAGCATGCACCCCCCGATCCAACGGTTCCTGGCGCGCTGGCAGCCCGGGGACCCCGTTGTGTACCTCGGGTCACTCTGGGCTCCCTGATGGCGCAGATTGCGCACCACGCACGCGGCCTTCGCCACTAGCATCTAAAGAGGGAGGAGGCTGGGTCCACCTGTGACGGTTGGCCCGGCGCTACGGCTACTGCCAGCGCCCGCCGCGCTCGCGGGCACGATCGGCCGCGACTCGCTGTGCTCGCTCCTCCAGCTCGTCCGGCAGCGGATCGAGATTCGGAGGCTCACCGGTCTTCCGTGCCAGCGCCTGCGCCAGGAGCCAGTCGGCGAGCCAGGGGTTCCGCGGGAGCAGCGGCCCGTGCAGGTAGGTCCCGAGCGCCCGCCCGCGACGGCAGCCTTCGTACCCGCTCTCGCCGTCGTTTCCGAATCCTGCGACGACGCGCCCCAGAGGCACCGCTCCGTCGCCGAGGATCGTCCGACCGGCGTGGTTCTCGAACCCGGCAAGTGTCCGCCGTTCCCCGGGCTCGAGCTCGCAGTCGAGCAGGACGTCGCCGATCATCCGGCGCTCTCCGGCAACCGTCCACAGGTCGAAGACACCGGCGCCTGGAAGCTCCTCGCCCGAACGGTCGAGATACGACCGGCCCAGGAGCTGGTAGCCCCCGCAGACAGCGAGAAGCGCCGCTCCCCCCGCCAGCGCCTCTTCGATGTCCTCGGCATGCCCGGCCAGGTCGGGGGCGATCAGAGCCTGCTCGCGGTCCTGTCCTCCCCCGATGTAGAGCAGGTCGTAGGCCGCCGGATCGACCGCCTGCCCTGGACCGATCCCGCAGACCTCCAGGTCGATTCCGCGCCATCCGGCCCGGCGTGCCAGGACTGCCATGTTTCCGCGGTCGGCGTAGATGTTCAGGTGGTCCGGATAGAGATGTCCGACGACGATCTTCACGCCGCTGCCTCCCAGTAGGGGCGCACGAGGCCCCGATCTCCGATGATCTTCCGGAAGGCGAGCATGGCGGTGTACGTCGGTAGGACGGCCAGCTCTCCAGCCGGCCCCGTCAACTCGAGCCCACGATCGAGTGCCCGCGTAAGGTCAGGCAGGAGCTCGATGCGCTCGGCCTCTAGTCCGCCGTACTTGAACCGGAGCGCAAGCTCTTCGGCACGTGAGCCGCTGGCAACGAGGGTCTCGAGCCCGGCGAGGAGCGGCTCGAAGTCGACGTCCCAGATCCACGAGACGTCACGGCCGTCCGCGATCTCGTCGTTCAGAGCGATAACTGCATGCCGGGGCGGGCCCCCGGCGACGAGGGTTCGCACCGCCTCATTCGCGCCGGCAGGATTCTTGATGAGCAGCATGA
The DNA here is from genome assembly GCA_035535315.1 of Gaiellaceae bacterium. Lineage (GTDB taxonomy): Bacteria > Actinomycetota > Thermoleophilia > Gaiellales > Gaiellaceae > DASQGA01. The sequence continues at coordinate 13,037 of DATLQD010000192.1, read as the reverse complement.
GCGCGGCGCGGTCGCCCATCTGAATGCGCTCGAAGCGGCCGAACGCGGCGCGAAACCGCGCGAGACCCGCCTCGATGTCGTCCAGGCCGGCGCCCAGCGCGAGTGAGAGAGCGCTTGCGGCAAGCGCGTTGTAGACGTTGTAGAGACCAGGGAGGCGGACGTTCACGAGGCGGTTACCTGCGGGCGTCACGAGCGTGAACGATGCACTCTCGAGCCCATCCAGCCGAACATCTCGCGCGGCCACATCCAGTGTTGGCCGTGCGTTACCGCAGCCCGGGCAGCGAAACTCGCCGAGGTGGCCCACGTACGCGGCTGCGTAGACATAGGGGGCGCCACAAGCGACGCAGTACTTGGAATCTGCGGCGTGGGGGAGACGCTCCCGGGCGACTCTCGGATCGTCGAGGCCGAAGTGAAGGACGCGTGGCCGTGCCGAGGTCAGACTGGCCAGGAGTGGATCATCGGCGTTCACGACCACGATGGCCGACTCTGGCAGCGCCTCAACGGCACCTCGCCAGCGCTCCGCGATGATCTCGAGCTCGCCGTAGCGATCGAGCTGGTCGCGAAAGAGGTTTGCGAGGCAGACAGCGCGCGGCCTGACCTGACGGGCGATCTCGGGAAATGCACCTTCGTCGACCTCGAAGAGCCCTAGGGCGGCACCCTTTGTCTCGAGGAGCGTCGAGGCGACCCCAGACACGAGGTTGGCTCCGGCGCGGTTGTGGGCGAGGCGGAAGCGCCGTCCGAGAATCTCGGCGGCCATGGAGGCGGTCGTAGTCTTTCCGTTGGTCGCGGAAATCAGCGCGGCACCTTCGGGGAGACGACCCGCGAGCGTAGAGATAGCGTCCGCGTCGATCCGCGCGAGAATCTTCCCCGGCAGCGTGGTTCCGCCTCCGCGTGCGGCCAGTCGGGAGAGCCGGCCCGCCGTGCGGGCGAGCGCGATCTCGAGTGCCAGGCGCACGAAGTCAGTCTAGAGACTCCCTCCGAAGGGGGAACTGCGCCGCCTCTCACGCAAAAGGGGGACGAAGGAAGCGCGGGACCAGCCTAGTTTGCGGTCTGCGAACACCTTCCACTGCGGCCGTCCAAGCGACGGAGAAGGGAACCACCTCTTGCGGCACAACCCTGATTCGGAGAAGAACCAGATTCGGTCGAGCGCCCTCTGGGGCAAGGGCTCGGGCGGCGATTCGCGCTCAAGCGCGCTCTGGGGCAAGGGAGGCCGCGGCTTCGCGACCCTTCTCATCGCTCTCGTCGCCCTGACCGCCGTTCCGGTTGCCGCGACCGCCGAGAAGAGGCCCGCCAGCTCGCCCGGGCAGGGAAGTCAAGGCCAGGGAGGCAAAGGCCCGGACGCTCAGGGCGTGGCTGTAACGTTCGTCGACCCGACCCTACGCGCTGACGCAAGAGCTCATCCGGGGAGGAAGTTCCGCGTCGTCGTCCAGGGCTCGAGCACACAACGTTCACTCGAGAGCGCCGTCAAGGCCAAGGGAACGCTTCGAAAGCGGCTCGGTATCATCACGGGCGCCGCAGTGACCCTGACGGGCGGCCACCTGCTGGCACTCGCCAAGAGCCCCTACGTGGAATCGATCACGCGCGACTCGCGCATGGTCGGAACCGCGACGTACTCGCGAGATCCGAATCTCTGGGCACAAACAACCGGTGTCGACCAGCTCTGGAGCGGAGCCGGTGCCAAAAACACGCCGACGATCGCGATCATCGATTCGGGCATCGACCGGACGAAGCTGGACTTCACCGGACGGGTCGTGAAGCAGGTCAACCTCTCGTCGCTCGATCCCCTCGCTCTAGGAGACCAGTTTGGGCATGGAACTATGGTCGCTGGGCTCGCTGCGGGTGCAGGCACCGTTTGGCCGAACCAGTACGCCGGAGCGGCCCCCGAATCTGACATCGTGTCGATCAGGACTGCGAACGCAAACAACGAATCCCTGGTCTCCGACGTCGTCGCCGCGGCCCAGTGGGTGCTCGCAAACAAGGACACTTACGGCATCCGCGTGGTCAACCTCTCGCTCCTGTCAGGATCACCGTCGAGCTTCGTGAACGACCCTCTCGACCAGGCGCTCGAGCAGCTCTGGTTCAACGGTGTGGTCGTCGTCGCGGCTTCCGGCAATGTCGGCGGGCCTGTGCGGATGGACTACGCACCTGCGAACGATCCCTTCATCATCGTCGTCGGGGCGACGGAGACCAAGAACACGAGCGTGACCGGTGACGACACAGTCGCAGCCTTCTCGGGGTATGGACGGAGTTACGACGGCTTCGCGCGGCCCGACATCGTCGCACCCGGCCGGTACATGATCGCGTCGGCCCCGATCGGCTCCGTGCTCACCCAGACCTACGCGGCCAATCTTGTCTCCCCTGGCTATCTTCGGCTGTCGGGCACGTCGTTCGCCGCTCCCGTGGTTGCCGGCGCGGCGGCGCAGGTCCTCGCACGCCACCCAGGCTGGACACCCGACCAGGTCAAGGGCGCGCTCATGCAGACGGCAAATCCAGTCGCAGCCGGCACGCCGCAGGGTGCTGCGGGCGCAGGTGAACTCGACGCGTACTCAGCTTCCAGGGTGACCTCCCCGATCAATCCGAACGTGGCCATGAACGCCTTCGTCGGGAGCGACCCAAGTGGCAAGAAGAGCCTCAACCCCGAAGCTTGGGCTAAGGCCGTCATCGCGGATCCGACCGCCTGGGGCTCGTCGGCCGCAGGACAAGCCTGGGGCTCGGCCTGGGGCTCGGCCTGGGGCTCATATGCCTGGGGCTCGGCCTGGGGCTCGGTGCTGTGGGGCGGCGACCAGTCGCTCGCCACGGCCACCGGCACGGCCTGGGGCACGGCCTGGGGCAGCGCCTGGGGCTCGGCCTGGGGCTCCGCCTGGGGCACGGCGTGGGGTACCTACGCTTGGGGCTCCGCTTGGGGCTCTGCCTGGGGCTCTGCCTGGGGCACGGCGTCCGGCTCCGCCTGGGGCACGCTCTTCCCCCCGGCCTGACTCCGACACGTCCTTAGGTAATCCCTCGACGAGGAGGCTCCGGCACCTGGCGAGCCGTCGTCGAGCGAGCCGGCCGGCCCCACGGTCGATCCTGATCCTGACGATGCGGCCGTCGTCGACGGCACTCTTCTCCCGTAGCTTCTGACAGCGGGAGCAGGCCGGCTCCACCGCCCGGCGGGACGTTTCTGTCCTCCCCCGAAAGGGTGGAAACGGAATGCGGTACCCCCATTGGGGGACGTGGCGCTCGTGTGCGGGACGTACGTTCCCCGTAACTGCGTAACTGCGGCCCGTGCACGAAATGCACGGCGAAGGAGAGCGTTGGCACGAGCAGGCGTCTGCGATCGTGAGAGACAGAGTCGAGAGCTCTCACACTCGCCAGCACATCGGTCGATAACGACGTAGATGGAAGAAGTCACTCAGCTTCCGACGCACTCCGTCGCCCCTGAGGGCAAGCGGGGTGACTTCCCGCCGCGCGCCAAGACCTTCATGGGTCTGGTGGCCCTTGTGGCGCTCGCGGTTGCCGTGCCCCCCGTGCTTGATCTCGACACGCAGACGGGAGGGTGGGGAACCTTCCTGGTGGTCGTCGTCGCAGCGAGCCTCGCGCAGCTCTTCGTCGTCACTACGACGAGGAACCAGATCTACCACACCACCGCGATCTTCTACGTTGCCGGTGCGCTCCTCTTGCCGCCCGAGTTCGTGGCTCTGCTCGCGCTCGTGTCACACATCCCGGACTGGCTCAAGACTCGGTACCCCTGGTACATCCAGACGTTCAACATCCTGAACTTCACGGTCGCGCTGATGGCGACCTGGGGCGCCGTTCATTTCTTCTCGGACAACTCGCCGATCCGAGATCCGCGGCTCTCCTTGGCTCTCACCGGTGCGCTCGCGGCTCTGGTCTTCGTGCTCGTCAACCAGGTCGGTTTCGCGATCATGCTGCACCTCGCGCGCGGTCACAGCCCACTCTCGATCTTCACCTTCGAATCGCTGACCACCGACTCGGTCCTCGCCTGCCTCGGGGTCGCGGTGGCGGCCTTCTGGCACGTCAATCCATGGCTGATCGCGTTCGCGGTCGCTCCTCTCCTCCTTGTCCACCGCTCGCTCAGCGTGCCGGCTCTCCAGGAGGAAGCTCGCGTCGATCCGAAGACAGGGCTCTTCAACGCGCGGCACTTCGCCTCGGAGCTCCGGGAGGAGCTCACCCGCGCGGAGCGCTTTCAGCGCCCGATGACCGTGATCATGGCCGATCTCGATCTCCTCCGGGACATCAACAACGCCTACGGGCACCTCGCGGGCGACGCAGTCCTGAAAGGCGTGGCGGACATCTTCCGCATGCAGCTTCGCGAGTACGACGTGCCTGCGCGCTTCGGCGGCGAGGAGTTCGCGATCCTCCTGCCCGAGACGGGCCCCGAGCAGGCGCTCGAGATCGCCGAGCGCATCCGGCGGGGGGTGGCCGCAGCCCGCTTCGAGGTCGAGACCTCGAACGAGCCGATCAAAGCGACCGTGTCGCTGGGCATTGCGACCTTCCCAAAGGATGGTTCCGACGTCAACGAGCTGATCCACCAGGCAGACCTCGCGGTCTATCGTGCCAAGCTGCAGGGACGAAACCGCGCTCTCGGAGCGAGCTCTGAGCCTCTTCTGATCCCAGCGGAGCGAAGCGCCAGACTCGCCACGGTCCCGGAGGGTCCCGAGTTCGCGGCGCCCGCTCCGCGCGCCATGCCGATCGTGCCGGAGCAGGAGCGCCGCCAGGAGGAGGCTCGACGCCACATCACGGCCGGTCCCCGCTTCCTGGCTCTCTCCCGACCGCTCGCGGCTGTCGTTGCGCTAGTCAGCGTCACAGGCATCGGCCTCGGACTGCTCGCCCTGGTCGCGGACGGCTTCGGCGAGATCCCGGGTCTGATCGCCGTCCTGGTCGCCGTCGCGATCGGGCAGGCGCTCGCGCTCGAGCTCGAGGGCGGATCCATCTCGGTGAGCGCCGTGGGTGCGCTCGCAGGCGTCGCGCTCTTCGGGCCGCGCGCTGCCTTGCCCCTCGCCGTGACGATGGCCGTCGTGGCCTGGAGCGCGAGCCGGCCGGCCGTTCACTACGTCCTCTACAACATCGGCGCGCTCTGCCTCGCGTCTCTGACCGCAGCCGGCGTCTTCGCGATCGGCGACGGGTGGTCGAACGGGAAGCTGGCCGCACTCTTCACCGCCTTTGCAGGCCTGGTCGCCGGCGGCACGTACTTCATCGTCAACACCGGTCTGACCAGCGGTGCCATGGCGATCGAGGGCCACGAACGGTGGCGAGCCGTCTGGAACGAGCGCTTCTCCTGGCTCCTCCCGCACTACGTCGCTTTCGGAGCTGTTGCAGGCGCCATCGCCCTGGCCTATGAGGCGATCGGGCTGTACAGCCTCGCAGTCTTCGTACTGCCGCTTCTCCTGATGCGGAAGACGATGGCTGCGTACCTGACTCACACGCAGAAGAGCACCTCCAAGCTCCGTGAGGCAGCGGAGACGATCAGAAGCCAGAACGCTTCGCTCGAGCAGGCGAACCGTCTCCTGCGCGAACGCTCTACTGCAGCCATGGAGAGTCTCTCTGCCACCGTTGACGCCCGCGACGCGTATACGGCCGGCCACTCGCGTCGCGTCCAGCAGCTCGCCCTCTCGATTGGGCGGGAGCTCCGGCTCTCGAGGCCCGAGCTCGACCTCCTGGGTCACGCCGCGCTCTTCCATGACATCGGGAAGCTGGCCGTGCCCGACGCCATTCTCCTGAAGCCGGCAAGCCTGACGACCGGCGAGTGGGCGCTCATGCAGCGCCACGCCGACGAAGGTGCGCGCATCATCGACCGGCTCGGCTTCCTGAACGATGCCGTGCCGGCCATCCGCCACCATCACGAGCGGTGGGACGGGACCGGGTACCCGGACGGTCTCGTCGGAGAGGAGATTCCTCTCGGCGCCCGCATCATCCACGTCGCCGACGCCCTCGACTCCATGCTCACCACCCGCATCTACCGCGCCGCCCGACCCGCAGACGAAGCAATCCAGGAGCTCCGGCAGGGCACTGATACTCAGTTCTGTCCCCGCTGCGTCGCGGCGCTCGAGCGCCTGCTGGAAAAGGGTGCGCTGCCAGAGCACACTGTTCGGCTCGGGCAACTCCTCGCAACCGCCTGAGAGCGGGCGCTCTGAGACGATGGGAGGGTGCCCGGCTCCCTCTCGAGTGCTGTTCTACATCTGCGCACAGCCCGGCGACTCGCGCGCCGCGGTGGACCCTCGCTCCGAGAACGGCTGGGCCCGCTCGACGAGCGGCTTGTCTTCGTAGTCGGCTCGCCGCGCTCCGGAACGACATTTCTCGGACGCTCGATCGGCTCGCTTCCAGGCTTCGTGGATCTCGGTGAGGTCGCTCCGCACAAGGCATCTGTTCCCGAGTTGGTCGCGCTCTCAACCGAGGTTGCGGCACGGAGAATCCACCGGACGCTGGCCGTCGCCCGCCGGCTGGGTCTGGTAGGCGGCTTGCGGGGGGTCGAGCAGACGCCCGAAACGGTATTCGTTGCCGAAGCCGCCGCGCTCGCCTTCCCCTCGGCGCGCTTCGTCCACATCGTGCGGGACGGGCGGGACGTGGCGTGCTCGCTTCTCGATCGCGGCTGGCTGAGCCAGGGGCGGGGGGGAGGGGACGACGCAGGGCTTCCGTACGGAGCGGAGCCGCGCTTCTGGGTCGAGCCGGACCGCGTCGAGGAATTCCGGACGACGTCCGACGCGCGGCGTGCGGCATGGGCGTGGCGCGCGTATGTCCAGGCGGCCCGCTCCCTTCACGAGCGAGCGCACGAAATCCGGTACGAGCGCATGGTGGCCGACCCGGACGCGGTCGCCGCCGAGCTGGCGGTTTTCCTGGACGCACCGGCCTCCGAGCTCGCGCGGGCTCTTCGAGGCGCCCACGACGAGTCGGTCGGCCGCTTTCGGCGCGATCTGACGCCGGAGCAGCTCGCCGATGTCGAGTCGGAGGCGGGGAAGCTTCTCGTCGAGCTTTCCTACTTGCAGGTCGCATAATCTGCTCTATTCTTCCCGGGAGGTCGTACCGTATGACCGGGAACTCAGGGCCAGACCCAATCCAGGAGATCGATCCCGCTGCGTTGGCGGGTTTTCGTGCAGGCCTCCGCCGGCGGTACTCGGACGAGGAGATCCTCGCGGCACTCAGAGAATGCGCGGAGCGGCTGGGCCGGTCGCCGACGATGCGGGATCTCGCGGAAGATCCCGAGGCGAGCGTTCACCCTCAGACCGTCGTCGGGCGTTTCGGGAGCTGGAACGCTGCCAAGCGACTCGCAGGGCTTTCGGCCAGGCGCTTCGCGACCCGGGAAGAGCTTCTCGAGCAGCTGCGTGCGCTCGGAAACGAGCTCGGGCGCGCCCCCACCGGGCAGGACCTCGCGACGCGCCGCGGCAGCGCGCCATCGAAGTCGCTCCTCTGGCAGACGTTCGGCTCGCTCACGAGCGCCCTGCGCGAAGCCGGGTTCGACATCCCGAGCACCGAGGATCGGGCCGAGCGTGCGCTCGCACAGGGCGAACTTCTGGCACGCCGCCTCGGGCGGCTACCGCGCTTCGCCGACTGGGCCGAGGCTCGCCGCGAGGATGCCCAGATGCTGACAGAGTGGCAGGTGTACCGCTTGTTCGAGCGCGGGCGCGGCGCCTGGTCGAGCTTCCAGTACCTCCTACGAGAGCGCCTCGTGGCCTCGGGCGCCAGCGTAAGCCCCGACGGAAAGGTGTATTAGCGAGGAGCTAGGCGTGCGTTGCGGCTGCGGCGAGCACCGCGAGGCGGCGAAGGCAAGAGACGCGCTCGTCGGGAGCGCGGACGGAAGGGAGGGGATCGGCCTCCCGAAAGCTCCTATCTGGCTCAAAGGCTTCTGTCTTGACTGCGCGCCCTTCTACGATGGTCAGAAGCGAGCCTTCGGGTACCTCGCGCTTGCGGTGCTTCAGCCCGACGTACCTCTCGGCGAGCTCGAGCGCATCTCTCGTCGAGGCGAAGAGGATCTCGTTCGGCCCTTCCCCGATCCAGAGCGGCCGTCCGACTCCTCGAGCGAGAAAGAGGACGTCCGGAACCCGCTCGTCGACCCAGGCGGCCGCCATTGCCCCATACAGCTCCTCGAGGGGAAGCGCGCGGTTTCTCTCGGCCTCCATGAGGGCGAAGATGACCTCCGAGTCGACGGTCATGTCCGGTTCGGCACGCGCAAAGCCGCGCTTGGCGAAGAGCTCCTCGTCGTTCTCGATGATGCCGTTGTGGATCCCGACGACCGCGCCATGGCGAATGGGATGGTTGTTGGCCGTGAGTGAGGGGTGACCCTTCGTGTAGTCGCGTACGTGGACGAGCACCTGGCTGGCGTCGGCTGGAACGCTCACGGAGCCGAGCAGCTCGCTGGCGCCGGAGCGTTGCTTGGAGATCTGAAGGCCGAGGCCGGGTCCGCGGTACGCGTACCCAACAGCATCCGCGCCACGCTCGGCGATTGCCGCCAGGAGAGCCTGCGCGGTGAGAGTGCGATCGATGCTGCTCTCGCGATTCAGGCTATATCCAGCGATTCCGCACACGGGTAGTGCTTCGATGCTCCTTCGATAAGACGGACGGCGTGCGGGCGCCTGGTACGCCCGACCGTCTGTTCTCAACTATACCGCGCCTTTCGGCTGCCGGGCCCTCGGACTTGAGGACCAAAAGGGCATTCAGCGGTTCAGTGGCGCCGCCGATATCGACCTCGTGGAACAACGGATTCCAGAGGCTCCGCTCAACCACTCGGACGAGACTCCTCGCCTCGAGCTTGCGCCCGATCTTCCCGATCCTGCGCTGCTCGACGAGGCCGACGCCGAGGAGGAAGAGGACGACGACGAGCCGATTGCTGCTCGCGAAGTCGTCCAGACCCAGGATCCGCTCAAGCTCTACGTTCGCCAGATCGGCGACGGCCCGCTCTTGACGGCCGCAGAAGAACGCGAACTTGCCCGCTTGAAGGACGAGGGAGACGAAGCGGCCAAGCGCCGTCTCATCGAGTGCAACCTCCGCCTCGTCATGTCGATCACACGCAACTACGTGAACAGCGGCGTGCCGCTGCTCGACCTCATCCAGGAAGGGAATCTCGGCCTGATCCGCGCGGTCGAGAAGTTCGACTACAAGATGGGCTACAAACTTTCGACGTACGCGACCTGGTGGATCCGTCAGGCAGTGACGCGCGCGATCGCCGACCAGGGCCGCACCATCCGACTGCCCGTCCATGTGGTCGAGCAGGTGCGCCGCGTGACGCGCGCCCGGCGCATCCTCACCCAGAAGCTGAACCGCGACCCTTCCGCTGACGAGCTTGCCGCCGAGAGCGGTTTCGAGCTGAAGCGGGTCCGGGAGCTCCTCGCACTCGTCGAGGATCCGGTCAGCCTGGAGACACCGGTCGGCGACGGCGAGTCGATGTACGGCGACATGATCGAGGACGTAAACTGCGAGCAGCCCGACGAGGCACTCGCCAAGCTTCTCCGCGGAACAGAGCTGGGGCTCGCCCTCGAGAAGCTGAACGACAGGATGCGACACGTGCTCGAGCTTCGGTTCGGGCTTTCGGGCCAGAAGCCCCGCACGCTCGAAGAGGTGGGCGGTGAGCTGGGAGTCACCCGCGAGCGGGTACGGCAGCTCGAGTCACGCGCTCTTCGGGAGCTCCAGACCGCGGCCCCGGGCCTCCGGCTCTACCTCCGCGTCGAGTAGCCCCGCTAGTCCGGCAGGAAGCCATCCTGATAAGGGCCATCGCGGGGCCGTTCATACGCCAGGTATGCCTCTTCTGGCGATGAGGTCTCTTTCTCGACGCCGGCGCCGTGTTTCTGCGCCAGGTCCGAGACCGGATAGAGCACGCCTCGCTCGCCGCCACGTGTCCCGACAGCAAGGATCACGCAGGGCCCGGAGCCGGCGCCGACGAACACGTGCTCCGTCCAGGGTGGACAGTGGACGAAGTCCCACTTCCTGAGCGGGCGCTCCTCGCCTTCGATGAGGACGAGACACTCGCCCGCGAGCACGAGAAAGTCCTCCTGTGCCTCTTCGCCGTGGTACATGCAGGCCGGCTGCCCAGGGTCGAGCACACTGACGTTGATTCCGAACTCGGCGAAACGGACGTCGCCCTCGAATGTGCAGGCTACGCCAAGCTCGTCGGTGTGCAGCCAGCTCGACCCGCGCGCATTCAGGACGTACCAGCCTTCCCCCTCGGGCACGAGGCCGTTATCGGTCTTGGCGATCTTCGCCTCGGGAACCATGTGCCGCCTTTCTCTCGAGCAATAAATCAAGCATCTAGGGTGATTGGATGTTCATCGACGTCCATTCTCACGTCGTACCGTCTGGGGACGACGGAGTTGGATCCGTCGAGGAGGGGCTGTCTCTCTGCCGCCAGGCTGCGAGCCGCGGCACGAGCGTGCTCTATGCGACACCTCATGTCTGGCCGCATCTCGGGCTCGAGGCCGGCCGCGAGCACAGGATTCGCGATGCGCACCTGCGGATGGCGCACGAAGCAGCGACGTTTGGCCTGCGCCTCGAGCTCGGGTTCGAGGTGACGCCGAAGCTCGAGCTGCTCGACGAGGACATGCAGCGCTACCGGCTCGGGGATCTGCCGGTGGTGCTCGTCGACATGCCGTTCTCCGGCGGCCTCGGACTCGCAAGGCGTCTCGCCAGCCACATCGTGTCGTGCGGCCTCGTGCCGCTTCTCGGCCATCCCGAGCGAGCGGATGCCGTCGTCGAGGAACCCGAGCTCGCAGAGGGTCTCCACGCGCGCGGCTGGCTCCTCCAGGTGAACGCGTCGAGCCTCCTCGGAAGGCATGGCTCGGCGCCGCAGGAGGCAGGCTGGAGACTCGTGGAGGAGACGCTGTGTCACGCGGTTGCCTCGGACGGGCACCGCCAGACAAGGCCGCCGTTCCTGGACGAGGCGTACGAGGCGGTGAAGGCGCGGATCGGAAGCGAGACGGATCGGCTCTTCGACGGCAGCGCTCTAGCGGCTCGCGACGGCGTCGATCTCGCGGAGCGACGCTAGCCGCGACAGCGACTCGACCTCGATCTGGCGAACGCGCTCCCGCGTGAGCCCGAGCCGCTTTCCGATGTGCTCCAGCGTGTGAGGCTCCTCGCCGCCGAGCCCGTAGCGCAGCTCGAGAACCCGTCGGTCCCGGTCCGGCAGCGACTCGAGTGCCCGGTCGAGCGCCTCCTTCTGGAGATGGCGCTCGGTCAGCTCGTCCGGAAGGGGCTCGTCGCCGGGCACGAGGTCACCAAAGACTGCGTCCTCCTGCTCGCCGATGGGCTGGTCGAGGCTGGTTGACGCTCTTGCGGCAGCCTTGACCTCGAGCGCCTGCTGGAGGGGAAGACCCGCCTCCTCGGCGATCTCTGCAAGGTTCGGCTCGCGCGCCAGTTGCGTCCAGAGGTAGCGCTCGGCGCGCTGCATCTTCTGCATTCGCTCGACGACGTGGACCGGAACCCGAATCGTTCTGGCCTTGTCGGCGATCGCCCTGGCGACCGCCTGGCGAATCCACCAGGTCGCATACGTGGAGAACTTGAGCCCTCGTTGCCATTCGAACTTCTCGACAGCGCGGATCAGGCCGAACATGCCTTCCTGGATCAGGTCGAGGAAAGGCAGCCCCTGGTTTCGGTAGTTCTTCGCGATCGACACGACGAGGCGCAGGTTGCACTCGATCATCCGCCGCTTCGCCGCCATGTCGCCGCGCTCGATGCGCTTCGAGAGTTCCACCTCGTCGGCGGCGGTGAGGAGCGGGTGCCGGCCGATCTCGCGCAGGAAGAGCTGGAGCGCGTCCGTGGTTGTCTCGATCGCGTCGTTCAGGTTCCGTGGCGGCGCCGTCGGCTCTCGCGCAGGCTCCTTGACCGGCTCGACGATCTCGATGTTCCGCTCCTCGAACTCACGGTGGAGCGCCTCGACCTCGGGTGGCTCGAGCTCGAGCACATCGATGGTCTCGGCCAGCTCGACGCCGTCGACCTTGCCTGCGGCCTCGGCCCGCTCGAGAAGGAGCTGGACCTCGTGAATCTGCGTGGTGGGAGTTTCGCTCGACATCCAGCGGTTCTAAGCTACCAACCGGAATCAGGCGTACCCGGAAGGGGGCCGCCGTAAAACCGTCGGCTCGACCTTACCGACTCGGGCGGCCGGAGCAAAGGCGGTCGATCGAGGTTCACTTGCTTTCTGCCCGTCGAGAGAGAACCCACCGAAGCGGGCTCCCTCACTACAAACTAGGGCGTGTTGGGTGCCTTCACGCCACGAGGACTTCGTGAGTTCCGCCCGGCGGGTGGAGTCCTTATCCCATGCTCATTGCTGTTGCTGGCTGAGCTCGAGGCGCCCGGGTCAACGCCGGGGTCTCCACCCTGGGAAGTTGGCCTCGATCCCACCGAGCAACCTTGTAAGACCGGATCCGTCAGCTCGGATTGCACAAAGCGTGATGACGTCGCTGTCACCCGGACAGCCGAACGTCAAGTACGGACCCGGTGCCCAAGCTGCCGGCACCCCCCCGACGTCCGTGACCAGATGCTTGCCGGAACCGTCCGCGTTCATCACCCAAAGCGATCCCTCGCGACCGTAACCGAGCTGCTTGCTGTCCGGTGACCAGATCGGCCAGTTGTTTGTTCCGCTGCCCCCGTCATCAGTCAAGGCGGTGAGATCCGACCCGTCTGGCCGAACCTTGAAGATGTCGAAGCCGCCGTCGACGACGAAGGTGAACGCGATCCAGTCTCCGGCGGGCGACCACTGGGCATATTGCGCCTCTCGACCGGCTTCGGTGATCCGTCGCACGTTCGATCCGTCAGCGTCCATGACGTAGAGACTCGGCGGTGTGCTGGGCTTCGATCCGGCTGCCGCGACCAGCTTGTGTCCGTCCGGTGACCATGAGGGTGCCCATCCCTTGAGACCAGTGGTCTTGCTCAAATTGAGGAAGTTGGTGCCGTCGGCGTTGATAATTGCAAGCGGCGTGTCCGTCTCCGCACCGAGGTTCCAGCGGAAGGCGATTCGCCGACCGTCGGGTGACCAGTTAGGGGTTTGCTTATCACCGCGAAGGTCATCGACTGGCCGGAAGTCCGTGCCGTCAGCCTCGGCGCTATAGATTCGCGGG
>DATLQD010000191.1:0-3392 GCA_035535315.1 Gaiellaceae bacterium | reverse complement strand
GTCAGCGCCGTCTTCTTCCTCGCCTTCCTACTCTTCTCCTGGACGACGGGCTCGATCATGTCCGGGGCGCTGATCGAGCGCGTCCGGCTCTCCGCCTATCTCGTGCTGACCGTTCTTCTCGGCTCCGCCGTCTGGATCATGGACGCGGCCTGGGGCTGGAGTTCCGGCGGCTGGCTCGTCACCAACTACGGCTTCCACGATTCGATTGCGTCGGCGGTCGTCCACGGAGTCGCGGGCGCCTTCACCCTCGGTGTGCTCTTGAATCTGGGACCTCGGATCGGGAAGTACGACATGCGCGGCCGCGCGAGGGCTTTCAGACCCCACAACACGCACATGACGCTCATGGGGCTGATGCTGATCTTCACCGGCTTCTACGGCTTCTACGCCGCCTGCCTTGTGATCCAGTCCACCATCTTCCCCGGCTGGCTGAACATCTACCTCTCGCCGACGACACTCGGTGCGATTGCCTTTGTGATCACGATCGGCTTTGCCGGAGGTTTCACGGGCGGATGGTTTGCGAGCAAGGGCGACCCGTTCTGGACCCTCTCGGGCGGCCTCGCGGGCGTCATCTCGGTGTCCGCGGGAGCCGATGTCTACCACCCGTCACTCGCGTACCTCCTCTCGATCTCGGGTGGCATGCTCGCCGTCTACGCGGGCGGCTACGTCGAGAAGAACCTGCGGATCGACGACGCCGTCGGTGCGGTCGCGGTCCACGGCGTATGCGGGTTCTACGGCGTCTTCCTCGTGGGCATCTTCGCCGGCGGTTTCCCGACCGGTGTCAACAACATCGAGTCCTCGTTCGGCGGGCAGCTCGTGGGCATGATGGCGTTCCTGCCGCTCGCGTTCCTGCCGGGCTACCTCGCGAGCTGGGCGCTCAAGAAGGCGAACTTGCTCCGCGTGCCGCCCGAGGTCGAGCTCGAGGGGCTCGACATGGCCGAGTTCCAGCAGGACTTCTTCCCCGAGTTCGAGCGTGTTCCGGAGACGATCGTCCTTCCGGACGGCGAGGAAGTCGAGGCGGCCCCCGTTCTGCTCGAGGCCTTCTCGCAGCTCAATGGAGCGAGCGGCTCGCACCGAGGGGCTCCTCCACCAAGGGTGGGGGTGTAGACGATGGCCACACTCATCTTCTCGCTCGTGTTCATGGTGCTCGTCATCGGAACACTGGGCGGCTGGGCGGTGCGTGAGCAGCGTCGCCGTACACCGGACGACGCACAGATTGCCGACGAAAGGCGGATCCCGTGATTGACAGCTTTCCGTTTGACAAGTGGGGCGAAAACATCACCGCCTTCTGGACGTTCGGGCCCGAGAACTCGACCGGGACCTACATCCTGACCGCGCTCGGCGTGATCGTGATGATCGTGTCCCTGGTCGGGTGGGTCATGCTCGAGCAGCACAAGCTTCAGGCTCAGGCCGCGCTGCTTCGGGCTGCCGGCGGCCTCCCGATGCCCGGCGGCGCGTATCCCGGCCCCGGCCCGAGCCAGCCGCCGATGGCGGGCCCTTCGACCCATCCCGGTACGTAGGGACCGAGAGGAGAAGAGATGGTCGACAGACCAGTACGCCACCGCGAGAGGCAGATCGAGTTCCCCCCCGAGCAGTCACACGATCCCCGCGTGACCCCGTTCATGTTCGGCCTCTCGATTCTCTGCATCGTGATCGTGATCATCCTCGTCGCAGCCGACGTGGACGGGCCCTTCATCGGTCCCTGGTAAACCCAACGATTAAGGAGTAGAAATAAACTCATGACATTGCTTCTCCATTGCACCCTCTGCGGGCGCAAGCAGGCCGACGGGCTCCTCTCGCGGAACGCGTGGGGGCATCTCTCGCTCGAGGATGGGAATGTCCTGCGAGCCTGCTCGTCCTGCAAGGGTCAGTACAGCGACTGGGATATCCGCCTGCGCGCGACCGTGAGCACGAATGTACTGCTGGTCGACCAGAGCAAGGTGGGCTGGAGGCCGGAGGCGACCTCCGCCTAGAGCAGCCCAGGCTCCGGCCGGGTCAGGACACGGGGGTCTGCTTCACCCTAGCCCGTCACGGCTCTTCTATCCTGCTGGTGAAGCATGGATGTTGACCGTGACGAATTTCTGTAGCAGTGCTTTGATGGGCCGGAAACGGTCGTGAGCGAAGCTACCGGCGCGCTCACGGCGAGTTCCGGCATTCCGGCTCTCGACGACGCTCTCGGCGGCCTCTACTGGGGGGACAACGTCGTCTGGCAGACGGACGAGGATGCTCCTCTCGACGCCTTCTATGGGGCGGTGGCGGGAACCGCGTCGCAGTATCAGCTCGCGGCGTTCGTCTCGCTCACGACCGACCCCGCCGAGCTCGAGAGAAGCTATCCGGGCTTCACCGTGATCGACGCGCGGCCGGACTCTCCTCTGGCGGAGCCAGAGGACCTCCTCGCCGCGATCAGCCGGCGGTGTAGCCCCGTCGAGCGCGACTTGATCCTGTTCGAGCCCATGGAGTCGATGACGGAGCGCTGGGGCACGGAGAAGGCGCTGCGCTTCTTCTCGAAGACGTGTCCGCATCTGCTCGAGGTCGGCGCGATCGGCTACTGGTCGTTCGTGCCGAGCCGCCACCCGCGCAACTTCCGTCGCGAGATCGAGGAGATCACCCAATGCGTGATCGCGCTCGGGGACGATCGCCTCCGGATCTCCAAGGCCGAGGGGAGGCCGGCGGGGGTGCAGGGCAACGTCTTTCGCTACCGGCTCGACGATGGCAGGCCTGAGCTCACGGTCGCCCCGGCGGCCGCGCGGCTTGGTGCGGCCCTCCACGCCTTCCGCCTCAACCGCGATCTGAGTCAGAGCGACCTCGCCCGTCTCGCCAACGTCTCGCCGAGCGCGATCTCCCAGGCCGAGCGGGGGCAGCGCGGCCTCTCGCTCGAGACCCTCCTGACGCTGACCGCGCGACTCGAGATCACGCTTGACGAGCTCCTGCGTGGGGACGTTGCTCCGGGCTACCGGCTCGGGCGGCGCCACGACCCGTTAGAGCTGACCGAGTCGACGCTCCTGCCGCTCCTCGACAATCCGGAGGCGGGTCTCCGCGCCTACGTCGTCCGGCTTCCGCCCGGCGGATCCGGTTCGCCCGGAACCTCGCACAAGGGTGTCGAGCTCGTGGCCGTCGCGAGCGGGCTCGTCCAGGTGGTGCTGGACACGGGGCGGCCTGTCCTGCGCGCCGGTGAGACGCTCCTCGCCGAGCGAAGCGGCGTGGCGAGCTGGCGCAACCTGAGCGACCATGAGGCAATGCTCTTCTGGATCCTCCGGGACGACACGCGAGCCGTCCAGGCTCAATGAGCTAATCCCGAGCCCGACCCCCTTCGGAACACCGGCGTGCTAGAGCTGGGCCCGGTAGCGCGCTGCCTCGACCGTGTTCTTCAGGAGCCATACGTCCGTGATCGGCCC
>DATLQD010000190.1:0-3868 GCA_035535315.1 Gaiellaceae bacterium | reverse complement strand
CGGTGCCATTGTCCTGATCGCTTCCGCAATCACGATCATCACACTCGCGCTCCCGCCTGGCCACCGGGCCGCTTAGGGAGCGAGAGGGGCGAGGCTACTCCGAACGTCCGCGGTAGATCTCGGTGCGTTCCCAGGTGACTCCGCCCTTGCTCCCTATCCGCGCCGTGACGAAGACGCCAGCTCCAAGGACGTGTTCGTCGAAAAGCTTCAGTCGACGCGGGTGAAAACAGTAGAAGCGGTACGACCCGAGGTCGGCTCCACCAAACTCCGAGAACCGGTTGGCGTAGATCCGCTCGGCATCGCGATCGGCCGGCTGGGCAAGCTCGTGAGCCGACCCGAACAGCTGGATGCCCCGGTCGGGTCCACCCCAACTCTGGCTCGAGTCGTAGACCGTGATCGCGACGCGGTCATTCGCACGCAAGTTGCGCGAATGACGTGCGTGGGTATCCGAAACCCACACCACATCGAATGCGCGGCTCCATGCGAAGTAGGCCGTGTTGATGTGAACGCGACCGCCGTTCGATACCGTCGCGATTGCGCACAGTGTCGATGCGTCGAGCAGCCGGCGCGCCGCTGTTGCGATCCGCGCGGCGGCTAACGGTCGCTTCGATCGCTCGATGGTCATTTGGGGGAGGGCCTCCTTTCCCATCCGGCGGGTGTACCCGCTTGACGTAAGCTGGTCGTGAACGGATTCCTACGATGCTGATGCGCTTCGATCGGAGCCTGGCTCTCTTCCGTCGAACCCTCGCGCCCGTGGTGTGCGCGTTGGGCACACATGCGATTGTGTATCGCACTCTCTGGCCGACAGACGGGGTTCATGGCTACTTCGCTTGGTACGAGCCCGCAGTCGCGGCCGCGTCCCTTCTCTCCCTGATCTATCTCCTGACTCTGCTTCTCGTCGTGGGGTTTGCCCGACGATTCGATCGCACGCTGAGCAAACCAGACACACAGCCTCGGCGCTCCCTGGCGCAAGGTGCTCGAGGGCTCGCGCTCTCCTCGCTCGTGGTCTTGCTTGTTCAGGAATCACTCGAGCGAAGCCTCGAAGCCGGTTATCCGACCTTCGCAGTCTTTCCGCCGTGGCAGTGGCTCCTCCTGCTCGTTTGCATTGCACTCACGTCGCTGACGGTGGCGCTCTCACTTTCCCTGTCAGAGGCGGCGGTTCGCTGGGTTCTCGCCGGTTCAGCCTCTCCACCGTTGGCCGCTCAGCAGGCGAAGCCCAGCTGGAGCGTGGTCACCAATAGCTGGCGACGCCCACGCCCGCTTGCGGAGCGGTTCGCGCTTCGCGCTCCTCCCGTCCTCCTGATCTGACGCTTCGCGCCCGACGGGCGCCGTCGAGATCAGAAGGAGGACTTGGTTGGACCCTAGGTTCACGCCTCGCTGCAGGCCTTTGCCAGGCACGCGCGGCTTACTGGCGATCATCTTCACGCTGGCCGCCCTGGCAGCCTCCGGTCCGGCGGCGGCGCACCCGACCGCACCGACCGTGGCGGTCGACTACCGCCTGCGCCTTTCGAGCGCGACCCAAAACCTCGCGGGTGTTGACGTCGACGTGGTCGACGGCGAACGGGGTCTGCGCCTGAAAGCCGATCCATCAGTTGGTCTCGTGGTCAAGGGCGCCCTCGGCGAGCCGCTGCTCCGCTTTTCCTCCACCGGCGTTTGGGTTAATAGACGCTCGCCGACCGCCGCCGCGAACAAGCTCGTGACCTCGACACGCGAGCTGTCAGGGTCAGCGTGGACGAGGGTATCGAGTGGGCACACGTTCGTCTGGCACGACCATAGGCTCGCGCCCCCACCCGGTCTCTCCATAGGCTCGAGCGCACCCTTTTCGGTCCCGATCATGCTCGAGGGGCGTCCGGCTGCGCTCGCCGGGACGTTCACGCGCGTGGCGCGGCCCCGCTCGTGGCCGTGGATCCTAGGCGTGCTTCTCGTTCTCGGCGGCCTCGTTGTGCTCGGGTGGGGGGTGCCCCACAGGCGTGCCCAAGCGGCCGTCGCCCTCGCGGGAATCGGAGCGGCAGGAGCACTCGTAAGCAACGCAGCCTTCGCGACTGGCGACGCAGTCACGCGGACAGGCGAGTGGGGAAACGTGGCTGCAGCAGCCGTCCTCGGCGCGGCGGCGGCCGGCGTACTCTTGATCCGCGATCGGTCCGCGCGTCCATGGGTCGCCGCGATCCTCGGCCTCATCGTCCTCACGATCGGTCTGGGCTCGCTGCCGGTGTTCTGGCACGGCGCGGTCATTTCGTCTCTCCCGCCAACAGTCGTTCGGCTCGCCACGGCGATCAGCGTGCTGGCAGGTGCGGCCGCTGCGGTGTTCGGCGTGCTCGCCGGCGACGACGATTCGGTGGACGATCTACTTCAGAGGGTGCTCGAACGATCGTCGCCTTCCTCTTCGGGGAGGGCGACTTGATGGCGTTCAAGCGAAACTCGCCCCGACTCGCCGTGATGGTGGCTGCCACCGCTCTCGCGAGCGCCTGCGGCGGCTCGTCGAGCTCGGCGCCGGAAGTTCCGACGATCCAAGCTGCCCGCACCTTCCGGTTGGCCGGATTCGAACCCATGGGCAGGGTGGCGGTGGGGCACCCTGTCACGTTGGCCTTCACGATTCGCCAGCCCGACGGCAAGGCGTTGACCGACTATCGGCGCGGCCCCGGCCCGCACACGGGCGTCCACCTCATCATCGTCCGGCGCGACCTCGCGACGATCGTCCACCGGCACCCGCCGGTCTCGGCCGATGGGCGCGTAACCGATCGGGTCACATTTCTGGAGCCGGGACCGTACCGCGTAGTCGTCGATGCGTACCCGAACGCGCAGGGCCCGCAGCGAAACTTCCAGCTCTTCGGGACGATCCGCGTCGCCGGAAGGTACAGGCCTCAGCCGCTGCCGCCGTTTGAGCAAACCGTCGGCGTCGACGGCTACCGCTTTCGGCTGCACGGGCAGCCGGAGCTGAGAGCGATCCAGGCGAGTTTTCTCACGATCACCGTGACCGACCCTGAGGGGCGGCCGGCCCGCTTCACGTCCTGGTACGGAGCGCTCGCCCACGCGATCTTCTTCCGCGCCGGCTCCCTCGATTACTTCCACACCCACGTCTGTGCGCCGGCCGCGAGCGGGTGCACGAGCGTCCTCGGGGGCGCGACCGTGGCCGGTAGCTCTTCAACCCCCGGGAAGCTGAGCGTCGGCGTCCTCGTCCCGGTTCCGGGCACCTGGCGCCTGTTCCTGCAGTGCAGGGTAAACGGCCATGTCCTGACCGCGCCGTTCACGTTGAAGGTTCACTAGGTGGCAGCGCGCCTCATCCGGCTGGGAGTTTGGGGCGGGACAGCCGCGCTCGTTGTCCTCACCGCACGCACGCTCGGGTACGCCCTCGCACCACAGCCCACGCTGCTCTCAGCCGAACTCGGCCGGTCGGCCGGCGGGCCCAAGGTTGTGCTCGTCGCCGCCGGGGCGCTGGGAATCGCCGCCGCGCTTGGAGGCGCCATGCTCGGGCTGGCGGCGCTCGCCGTGCACGAACGGCTCGCCCTCGAGTCGGCATGTGTTCTCTCGCCTCCCAGGATGCGCCCGCTCCAGCTCCTCTGCCGTTTCCTCGTCCTCGGACTTGTCAGCTCATTTGCCTTTGCGCTCGTCGAGTCCTACCTGCAGTGGCGTGCCGGTTTGGGGTGGCACGGTCTCTCGTGCCTCGCCGGCCCCGTTCATCGCGATGTTGTTCCGCTCGTTGCCGCGCTCACCCTCATCGCGGTCGCTCTCTTCGCCTCCGTGGAACACCTCATCTGTTGGGCACGCCGGACGTTCGCTCGGCTCGTCGCACGGATCGCTCAGCTACGGAGGCGAACACGCTCGCGGCCGGCACCGCAGATCCTGGCTCCAAGCGGAGCTCGTGTGGGCG
>DATLQD010000189.1:0-4840 GCA_035535315.1 Gaiellaceae bacterium | reverse complement strand
CCCCCAGTAGTTCGGGTCGCGGACGAACACCGTCGTCCCCTTCTTCTCATATTGCTTCAGCGTGTAAGCGCCGCCCGTCACGATCGGCATGTGCTGCTCCGGATGGAACGTCGCGAGTCCCTTGCCGTTCGCAGTCGAGAGCGGCTCGTAGACGTGCTGCGGGAGAACCGAGAGGGTTTCGAGCTGCGAGAGGACGTTTCCGACCGGCGCTGCGTAATTAATCACCAGGGTTGCCGGATCCTTTGCGACCGCGTTCTTTACGTGGCTGACCGAGGGGGCGGCGACCGCCGTTGGCCCGTCCGCATACTTGACGACCGTGTTGATCGTCCAGGCCGCGTCATCGGCGGTCAGAGGCTTTCCGTCTGACCACTTCGTATCTGGATGCAGGTGGAACGTCCACGTCTTCCCGTCGGACGACGTGTCCCATGAGGTCGCCCAGTCGCCCTCGATCTTGAAGCCGTCCGCCTTCGAATACGAGTACTGGACGAGTTGCGGATAGAGCATGATGAAAGCGTTCGTCGATTGCGTCTCGATGTACTTCAGCGGGTTGAATGAGTCGATGTAGTTGATCGACCCGATCCGCAGAATCCCGCCCTTCTTCACGCCGCCGGAGGAGCTCTGCCCGCCTCCGCCTCCACCTCCGCCGTCGCCGCCGCATCCGACTGCAAGGAGGCCCACCGCCAGCGCGGCGGCGGCAAAAACAGTGAATCGGGACTTCATGACTCTCCTCTCCGTAGCGGGCAGGTCGTTCTGTTCTTCATTCGAGCTCACCTCAGCACCGGATCGTCGATGGTGAGCGTGCGTACATCCGCGTCAAGCGTGGCGGTCACTCCGAGCGGGAGCGCCGCCTGGTGCTTTCCGTGGCCGAGTGGGAGCTTGTATAACACGGGAACCCCGAGCGGCCCCAAATGCTGCTCCAGCACGTCCTCGAGAGACTTGGTTCTTGGCCACTCTGGCCTAGTCTCCCGCCATTCGCTCTTGTCCATCTCCCCTATTACGACTCCCACGACCTGGGCGAGTTTGCCGCTGTGTCCAAGCTGGGTCAAGGCGCCGTCCAGGTACCAGGGCGGCAAGTCGACGTCCTCGAAGAAGAGGATGCAGCCGTCGCACTGGAACTCCCAGGGCGTGCCCATGGTCTGCATGAGCAGCCAGAGACATCCTCCCACGAGCGGCGCGGTGACCCGGCCGCCGTTGATCGCCCGGACGTAGGGGTCGTCCGGGTCGCGGGGGACCTCGCCGGTTGTCTCGCCGCCCAGGACGCGCAGCAGCCGGTCGCGCGTGAAGGACGTCGTCTCCTTGTCCCCCATCCCCACGAGGCCGTACCCGTAGATCGTCGCGAGGCCTGCTCGCTGGCGAATGGCGACGTGGAGGGCGGTGATGTCCGAGTACCCGACGAAGGGCTTCGGATTCGCAGCGATCAGGTCGAAGTCGAGGAAGGGGATGGTCTGCGCGGAGCCGTACCCGCCCATGAGGCACTGGACGACGTCCACGCCGGGGTCGGCAAACATCGCGTTGACGTCGCGGGCACGGCCCTCCGGGCTGCCGGCGACGTAGTCGTCGCGCTCGAACACGTGCTCGCCGAGCTTCACCTTGTACCCGCGCTCCTCCCAGGCCTCGACCCCCCGCAGGATCTCGGAGCGGTTCTCGTACGGGCTCGCGGGAGCAGGGACGCCGATCGTGCCGCCCTCCGGGAGCGGCCGGCCGAAGCGGGTCGCCGACGTCACGATGGCTGCAGCGGCTTCTCGCGCGGGGTCTGGCGGACGGGCAGCGGCCTTTCCTTCAGATCGGTGACGAAGCCGGCCACCTCCTCGACCGCGGCCTCGAGCAGCTTCTCGCCCTTCGCCGCAGTGCCGCGCGTGGCCCGACCCTGCACGCCCGTCGTGGAAAAGGACGACCACCAGGGCATTAGCTTCAGCGGCCCGTCGCTCCAGTCCATGTACGCGTATTCCGACTGCTGGTAGCCGAGCTCGTCGACTGCCTTCGACATGTCCACCGCCTCCGGGTCGATGGCGAGGTAGATCGAGGTCTCGAGCTCGCAAGCGTGCGCCATGCCGCCCTGCTCGGACTCACGCAGCTCGTCGATCTTCCGGAGCGACTCCTTGCCGGAGAGATAGAACGCGGCCGCAGAGAGCACGTTCGGGAATTCAACGCCCACGAGTCGGGCGGCCATCTCGACCAGGTTCTGGTTCGACCCGTGGCCGTTCAGGTAGAGCATGCGGCGGAACCCGTGGCGTGCGAGCGAGCGACCGATGTCGAGCAGATAGTTCGTGAAGGTGTCCCAACCGATCGTGATCGCTCCCGGAAAGTCCATGTGGTGCGGGGAGTAGCCGTGAGGAACGGTGGGAAGCAGAACGACGTCGTCCCCGGCCCGCTCGGCGACGCGGCGGCAGATCTCGCTCGTGATCCGAAGGTCGGTGTCGATCGGCATGTGCGGACCGTGATCCTCGAGCGTCGCGACGGGGATCAGGCAGACGCGATCCTGCTCGGCGGCGAAGCGCACCTCGGGCCACGTGAGCCGCTCGTACAGGAGCGGGCTCGACCACATCAGCCGGCCACCGTTTGACTCTGCTCGCGCATGAACCCCTGGACGTAGTAGGGCCCGAGGCCGCCCTTCCCGGTCGACCCGCTCGACTTCCAGCCCGGGAAGGACTGGATTCCCGGCCACGCCCCGGTCGTGGCCCCGGCGCGGCGGTTGACGTAGACGACCCCCGCCTCGATCTCGTCCAGGAAGCGCTTCACCTCGTCCTCGTCCTCGCTGAACACCCCGGCCGTGAGGCCGTAGACGACGTCGTTCGCCTCCCGCAGGGCCTCATCCAGCGAACCCACGCGGACGACGGCCAGGAACGGTAGGAAGAGCTCGTCTCGGGTCAGCCGGTGGCCCGCGGGGAGATTGGAGACCACGGTGGGCAGGACGTAGTACCCGGGGAGGTCGAGCCGCTCTCCGCCAATGACCACGCGGCCGTCTCGCCCCGCCTCCGCCGCCGCGCGACCGAAGCGCTCGACCGCTTCAGCGTTCACCACCGGTCCCATGTAGGTCTCGGAGTCGGCCGGATCGCCGACGACCAGGGCCTCGGTGTACTCGCGCAGCCGCTCGACGAACTCGTCGTGCGCCTCGTCGGCCACAAGCGCCCGCGAGCACGCGCTGCATTTCTGTCCCGAGAAGCCGAACGCCGAGCGCGCGATGCCCTCAACCGCCTTGTCGAGATCGGCGTTGGCTGTCACGATCGCGGGGTTCTTGCCGCCCATCTCGGTCAGCGCGGGACGCGCGTACGGGCCTTCGTGCATCGTCCGTGCAATCCAGCGGCCGACTTCCGCCGAGCCGGTGAACGCAACCCCATCGACGTTGCCCTCGACGATCGCTTTTCCGGTCTCGGCCCCGCCGTGGACGATGCTCGCAACCCCCTCGGGCAGGCCGGACAGGATTTCGGCGATCAGCGAGCCGCAGAGGGCTGTCTCCTCGGACGGCTTCAGCACGATCGTGTTCCCGGTAACCAGCGCGCCGGAGGCCATGCCAAGCGCTAGAGCAACCGGGAAGTTGAAGGGCGCGATCACCCCGAAGACCCCGTACGGCTTCAGGACGCTGCGGTTCCTCTCCGTCTCGGAGAGCGATCCGAGGGGTACCTCGTAGCCCCGGTTCTCCTCCATGTGAGCGCAGTAGGTCTCAATCAGGTCGACGGCCTCCTCAACCTCCCCGATCGACTCGATCCGCGTCTTGCCGGTCTCGAGCGTGACCGCCGCCGCCAGTTCGATCCGGCGGTCACGAATCTGCTGAGCAACCTCGCGAAGGAGCAAACAGCGCTTCGCATACGGCAGGGAGCGCCAGCCGGGCTGTGCCTCCCTGGCGCGTGCGAGCGCCTCGCCGACGAGCCCCGCGTCCGCCTCGTGCGCGCGGCTCGCGATCTCGTCAGCATGGGACGGATTCGGACGCTCGAACTCGGGGCCGTCGTCCCGCTCGGCGCCCGCAACCACATGGCGAAGAGGCTCGCCGGCCCCGCCACGCGCCTCCTCGAGCGCCCGCTCGAACCGGGAGTCGAGCTCGGGGTCACTCGCACCGCTCGTGTAGGTGATCCTCGTCGCCACTACATGGAACCTTCTCACCTCGACGGGCGCCGGAAAAGGGGGAACGGAGGAAGGCCGGGAGGTGTAGAACCCGCGCATGCGCACCGTCGCCGGTTTGGCGGCCCTCGTCCTTCTCGCGGGCTGCGTCGGGAGCGGCCAGGAGCCGCCCCGCGAGAGCCTGCCAGATCTGGACCAGGCTCTTCCGGACGCGATCTCGATCGAGACGCGAGGCGGGCGCCGGGTGCTCGTCTTCGCCTCGGCGGTGGACAACGTCGGAGCGGGAGCGCTCGTCATCGAAGGCAGCCGAAGCAGCCGGGCGGTCGACACGATGCGGATCCGGCAGCTCGTCACAACGGCGGACGGCTCCACGGACGTTCGCAGCCTGCCGGGCCGGCTGCGGTACGTGCGGTCGGAGACCCACTCTCACTGGCACCTGCTCGGCTTCGAGCACTACTCGCTCAGGCGCGCCTCGGACGGCCGACTCGTGGCACCGGACCGGAAGACCGGTTTCTGCCTTGGCGACCGCTATCGGATCGCGAGCCCACCACCTGCTGCACCGCCGAAAGCGGTCTGGGTCCGTGAGTGCGGCCGTGGCCGCACTCGGCTGCTTCGACTCCGTCAGGGGATCTCACCCGGCTACGGCGACGACTACGTTCCGGCCCTCGAGGGACAGCTAGTCGACCTGACAGGCGTCCCGCCCGGGCGCTACCTCCTCGTCCATCGCGTGAATGCCGACCTGTCCATTCGAGAGTCGAACTACGAAAACAACGCAGCCTCGGTG
>DATLQD010000188.1:0-9127 GCA_035535315.1 Gaiellaceae bacterium | reverse complement strand
TCGCGGCCACGGCCCAGGGCCTTGCGGAGCACGTCGTCTGCCTCGAGCTCAACCGTCGCCTCGTACAGGTTCCGGGGGAGGCTCTCGAGCCCGCGGGCGGTGAGCTCCTCGTAGGACTTCGTGTAGAGGTTCTCCGAATTCGGCTCGCCCGCGTCGAGGTCGTTCTCGATCCCATCCATCCCGGCGGCGAGGATTGCCGCAGCGGCCAGGTACGGGTTGCAGGAGCCGTCGATCGTCCGATCCTCGATCCGGCCCGCAGCGGGTATGCGGAGCATCTGGGTGCGGTTGTTGTAGCCGTACGAGATCCAGACCGGAGACCAGGTCGCGCCGCTCGTGGTCGACCCGAGCTTCAGGCGCTTGTAGGAGTTCACCGTCGGAGCTGTGATCGCGCTGTACGCCCTTGCGTGCTTCGTGAGGCCGCCGATGAACTGGTACGCGGTCTCAGAAAGGCCAAGGCCGTGGTGTGAGTCGTTCTCATCGAGGAAAAGATTCGTGTCGCCGTCCCAGAGCGACATGTGGAAGTGGGCTCCGTTGCCGGTCAGGTGCGAGAACGGCTTCGGCATGAAGGTCGCCACGATGCGGCGGCCCTCGGACTCTCCCAGCTTTTCCGCGAGCGTATGCACCATGTACCGGAAGAAGATGCCGCGGTCGCAGCTCGTGAGGGCGTCGGCGAAGACGAAGTTCTGCTCGAACTGGCCGTTCGCGTCCTCATGGTCGTTCGCGTAGTTGCCCCAGCCGAGCTCGTTCACGTACTTCGAGACCGTCGTCAGGAAGTCATAGTGGCGCGTCAGACCCAGCAGGTCGTAGCACGGTTTCTCGAGGGTGTCGCGATCGTCCTCGACCCGGATCGAGCCGTCTGGCATCTGCTCGACAAGGAAGTACTCGAGCTCGAGACCGAACCTGAAGTCGAATCCCTTTTCGCGCGCGCTTTCGACCACGCGGCGGAGGATCGTGCGCGGGTCGTAGGGCCATTCCTCTCCCTCGACGGTGATGTCGCAGGCAAACCGTGCAACGGTGGGCTCCCAGGGAACGGGCGTGAAGCTCCGGAGGTCGGGCATGGCGGCGATGTCCGGGTCGGCCGGCACCTGGCCGATCTCGCCCGCGGCGAAGCCGGCGAAGCCGGCGCCGTCGTTGACGAGGTCGTCGAGGTGTGCTGCCGGGATCAACTTCGCGCTTGGCCGCGAGTACATATCGACGAACTGCGCGAAGAAGAATTCGATTCCGCGGTCGTCGACCTCCTTGCGGATGTCGTCGACGCTAGGGCCAGCTTGGGTCGGGGCCATGCCGTGAGTCCTCCTCCGTGAAGGGTCGAGGGGGAGACCCTAACGCCCTCCAGGCCTAGTTTCGACCCCTGTCTTGAGCTGCCATCCGCGACGAGGCTGATCGGGCGCGGCGAAGCACGGGTCTCGGCGCACAGCGAGGCGCTTCAGTTACTCGCGCGTCTAGCTCGGGTCCCAACCCGCCCGCCTGCTCGCGCTAGAGCGTACTGCCCGTCGACGCGCGTGTGGCGCACCGTCTGTGACAGCTCTGTAACGGTGCGAACCGCTAGCGCGCGGCCGGCTGGAGCGCAGACCTGACCGGCTCGATCCGGATTGCGCAGACCTTGTACTCCGGGATCCCGATCAGGGAGTCGCCGACGTCGTTGGTCAGCAGATTGACCCGCGACTCTGCGAAGTGGAGAGCCATCCACACGAGCCCGGGATAGACACGGTCGCCGATCGCAGCGCGGGCCTGGATCTCCCCGCGCCGAGAAACGAGCCGGACCCAATCGCCCTCGGCAACGCCGAGGCTCGCCGCGTCCTCGGGGCTCATCTCGACGAACGGCTCCTCCTGCTTGTCGAGAATCGCTTCCTCGCGCATTGTCATCGTCGCCGAGTTGTAGTGGTACAGCGTCCGTCCGGTCGAGAGGACGAACGGGTACTCGGAGTCGGGCTCTTCGATCGGCGGCTGGTACTCGACCGGATAAAACTTGCCGCGGCCACTCGGTCGCGCTGGGCGAGGTGTATGCAGGAACGTGGCACCGGGATCGTTTTCGTCGAGGCACGGCCACTGAAGCCCGACGTCCTCGATCCGCGGGTACCGGATGCCGCTCCAGAGCGGCGCCAGGTCGGCGAACTCGTTCCAGACGTCCTCGGCTCCCTGGTAGTCCGGCCAACCGGCGCCCATCGCTTTCGCCACGTCGAGCACGATCTGGAGATCCTCCCGGGCATTGCCCGGCAGCGGCACCGCCTTCCGAACGCGGTTCACGCGCCGCTCCGTGTTCGTGAACGTCCCGTCCTTCTCGGCGAAGCTCGAGGCGGGAAAGACCACGTCGGCGAGCTTTCGAGCTGTGTCCGTCAGGAAGATGTCCTGCGAGACTAGGAACTCGAGGTTTTCGAGCCCTTCCTCGACGTGGCTCGCGTTCGGCTCGGTGTGAGCCGGGTTCTCACCGATCAAGTAGAAGGCTTTGATCCGGTCGTCGTGCAGGCCGGAGATCATCTGGTCGAGGCGGTAGCCGGGGGATGCCGGGACGGTGCCGTCGCCCCAACGCGCCTCGAAGCGCGCGACGACCTCGGGGTCGTTCGCAGGCTGGTAGCCCGGAAGGTAGGCGGGATTCGCGCCGGCGTCGTTCAAGCCCTGGACGTTGTTCTGCCCGCGGAGCGCGTTCAGGCCGGTGGACTCGTAGCCGAGATGGCCCGTCATGAGCGTGAGGTTGGAGAGGGACCAGATGTTGTCGATCGCGCAGGCGTGCTCGGTGATCCCGAGCGTGTAGAAGATGGCCGCATGCTTTTCGTTCGCGTACGCCCGCGCGACCCAGCGAATGTCCTCCGCAGGGACGCCCGTGACCTTTTCGGCCTCCTCCGGCGTGTAGCGGGAGACGACCTCCCGCACGGCATCGAAATCCTCCGTGTAGCTCGCGATGTACTCCTCGTTCTGCAGGCCCTCTTCGAGGATCACGTGCATGATCGCGTTCAGGAGCCAGACATCCGTACCCGGACGGAGCTGGAGGTGGCGTTTCGCGATTTTCGTAAGCCAGATCTTGCGTGGATCGGCGACTACGAGCGTCGCACCCTTCCGCACCGCCTTCTTCATCCGGAGAGCGAGGACGGGATGCGCCTCGGTGGTGTTCGAGCCGATCACGAGCAGGAATTTCGTGTTCTCGATCTCGGGGATCGAGTTTGTCGTCGCTCCTCTGCCTAACGACCTGACCAGGCCGTAAAGAGTCGGAGCGTGTCAGGTGGCTTCGCAGGAGTGGATGGAATTGGTTCCGACCACCGTCCTGGCGAGCTTTTGGATTGCGAAGTTCTCCTCCATCGTCAATCGTGCCGACGCGAGGAAGCCGATCTTCTGCGGCCCGTGTCGCTGCTTCACGTCGTTCAATCCCTGGGCGGCCACCTCGAGCGCGTGCTCCCACGTGGCCTCGTGGAGCTCGCCGTCCTCTCCGCGGACGAGCGGCTCGGTCAGACGGTCGGGATGGTGGACGAAGTTGAAGGCGAACCGGCCCTTGACGCACAGGTTGCCTTCGTTCGACACGTAGGTCGGGTCGGAGGTGACCTTGACGATCCGCTTCGTCTCTGGGTCGACGTTCAGATCGATCTGACAACCGACCCCACAGAAGGTGCAAGTCGTCTTCACCTTCTCGAGGGTGCGCTCAGGCCGCTCGGTGCCCTCCTCAAATTTTTCGTAGATGGCGCCTGTCGGGCAGACGCCGAGGCAGCCGCCGCAAAGCTCACATTCTGTGTCGAGCCAAGAATGTCCGTGGGTCGGAACGATTCGCGCGTCCGGGCCGCGGCCTTCCAGGGAGAGGGCGGAGCATTGCATGACTTCTTGCGTGTAGCGGACGCAGCGGTTGCAGAGGATGCAGGCGTCGGGGTTGTAGCCCATGAGCGAGTTCCGGTCGTCGTAGGGCTCGCGTTTGGCGTCCGGGAGGATGAACGGGGCTTCGGCCTGAAACTCCTCGGCCATGTCCACCAGCTCGTTGGGCCGCCCGCCCGGATCGGGATTCAGGTGCTCGGTGAGCAACATCTCGGTCAGCGTGCGGCGGAACTGCGGGACGCTCGAGTTGGTCGAGACCACCATGCCCTCGGTAACCCTCGTAGCGCAGGCAGGAAGGGGGCGGGGCGATCCTTCGACTCCGACGACGCACATACGGCAGCCTCCGTACGGGTCGAGCTTGTCGTCGTGACAAAGAGTCGGGATGAAGACGCCGTGACGCGCGGCCGCATGGACGAGCAGCTCGCCCTCGGGCGCGCTGGCCGGCTTTCCGTCGAGCGTGAAGGGCACCGAGGCACGCACCGGGGCGCTCATCGTACCGCCGCCTCAGGCTCGCCAAGGGCGGCGAAGAGATCGGGCCAGAAGCGAAACGCATTTCTGACGGGGAAGGGCGCGCCCTGCCCGAGTCCGCAGATGGACGTCTGGGCCATCGCGTCGAGCCACTCTTCAACCTGGCGTCGCGACATGACCGCCGTACCCTGCCCGAGTTCCTCGAGGACATGGTGGAGACCGCGGTTTCCGATCCGGCACGGTGTGCACTTCTGGCAGGACTCCTCCGCGAAGAATCGCATGGTCTCCGTGAGGAGACGGAGCGGGGAGTAGGAAGCCGGGAAAACCTGGACGCCCGCTGAGCCGGCACCAGCGCCCCATTCCCGCAAGCCGTCGCGGGTCAGCGGCACGTCGAGCGCATCCGGAGGGAGGATGCCGCTGGCGGCGCCCCCTGGCACGATTGCGCCGATGTCCTCAGTCGAGCCGCCTGCGAGCCCGTCGATCAGCTCCCGCAGCGTGGAGCCGTTCGGCGCCTCGTAGCAGCCCGGCTCACGCACCGCACCGGAGATCGACCAGAGGCGAACGCCGGTCGCTCCGTTTCGGCCGAGGCCCGCGAACCACTCGCTGCCGTTGCTCAGGATTCCCGGGATGTGCGCAAGCGTCTCGACGTTGTTGATGAGGGTCGGGCGTCCGAGGTATCCAACCTGGCTCGGAAACGGAGGCTTCAGACGCGGCATCCCTCGGCGGCCCTCCATGGACTCGAGCATTGCGGTCTCCTCGCCACAGATGTAGGCGCCTGCGCCGACGACGAGCTCGATCGAGCGGCCGTCGAGAAGCCCGGCCTCGCGAAGCTCCGCGATCGCGGCGAGAAGCCGCGTGCGTGCGGTCGCGTATTCCTCACGGAGGTAGATGAGCCCTTCGCTTGCCTCGGCGAAGCTCATCGCGATGAGCATCCCTTCGAGCATGAGGTGCGGGCGGAGCTCCATCACATAGCGATCCTTGATCGTCCCGGGCTCGCCCTCGTCAGCGTTCACGATCACGTACCGGGGGCCGTCCTCCTTCGCGACGGCTTCCCACTTGAGCCCGGTCGGGAAGCCGGCGCCACCGAGACCGGCGAGGCCGGACGCTTTGAGCTCTGCGATGATCTGCTCGTTCTCCGGGAGGGATCGAAGGGTCGTCAGGCCTCCGCGCCGCTCGTAATCGGCCAGTGTCGCGTCTCGGCTCCCGAGGGCGAGCGACGGTCCGTCGTTCGTTCGGTGAACGGCTTCCGGCTCGATCGAGTCGCCGCGCAGGAGAACCGGGGCGAGCTCGCAGTGGCCGAGACATTCCACGCCGAGGACGGGCACCCCGCTCGCCTGCTCTTGCTCGCGGGCGAGCACGTCCCTTGCGCCCAGGCAGTCGCAGACTGGGCCGACGCAGACGCGAACCGCATCCGTCGGCACGTCCAAAAACGAGTAGAAAGAGACGACCTCGTGGACTTCGCCACGCCGGACGTTCATGTGATCGGCAACCGCATCCGAGAGCTCGGGCGTGATCGGCCCGACTTCATGGCGAACTCGTCCGAGGTTGTCGAGGAGCCGCGTCCGGTCCTTCGGAAGCTCGGCGAGGACCGCCGTCAGCTTGAGAACGTCCACCGTTCGATTCTACGCTTGGGCCCGTGCTCGAAGAGTTGACCTCGCTGCTCGTCGATCTGGTCGGCATCGACTCCCAGAATCCTGTGCTCGTGCCGGACGCGCCCGGGGAGGAAGAGCTGGCGCGCTACGTGGCGCGCTGGCTCGAGGCTGCAGAGTTCGAGGTGGAGCTCGAGGAAGCGGCGCCGCGACGGCCGAACGTGATCGGCGTGGCGAGGGGTTCGGGCGGCGGGCGGACCCTCATGCTGAACGCGCACCTGGACACGGTCGGCTTGGGTGGCATGGAACGGGCGCTGGAGCCGAAGGTCGAGGACGGGCGCCTCTACGGACGGGGCGCCTACGACATGAAGGGGAGCCTCGCAGCGATCCTCGTAGCGGCTCGGGACGCGGCGGCCACGGGGCTTGCGGGAGACGTCGTGGTCACCGCGGTTGCAGACGAGGAGGTGGCGAGCGTCGGGACGGCGGCGGTCGCGGCGGCTCGCACCGCGCACGGTGCAATCGTGGCTGAGCCGACCGAGCTCCAGGTCGCAATCGCACACCGGGGCTTCGTCGCGTTCGAGGTGGAGACGAGTGGCCGGGCAGCGCACGGATCTCGCCCCGAGCTCGGAATCGACGCCATAGCTCACATGGGCTACGTGCTCGTTGCCCTGCACGCGCTCGATCGCTCACTCCGGGCCGAGCCGAGCCATCCACTGCTCCGGAGCGGATCGCTCCACACGGGCGTGATCGAAGGCGGTGTCGAGTTCTCCACGTATCCGGACAGGTGCCTTCTGACGGGCGAAAGGCGGACGATTCCTGGCGAGACGACCGATGCGGTGCTCCACGAGCTGGTCGGGCTCCTTGAACGAGCAGGCAGTGACGTCGAAGCTTTCGAGGGGTCGGCGCGGGTGTGCTTCGCCCGAGATCCGTTCGAGGTCCCCGATGACGACCCGATCGTCGAGCTCGTCAGGCGCCATGCGGGGGCGACTGGTGTCGTCGGCGTGCCTTTCTGGACGGATGCCGCCCTTCTCGCAGGTGCGGGCATCCCGACCGTGGTCTTCGGCCCGGCGGGAGAAGGGGCGCACGCTGACGTGGAGTGGGTCGACCTCGCCTCTGTCGAGAGGTGTGCAGAAGTCCTTGTTGCGGTCGCCCGCGAGTTCTGCAGGTGACGCAGGGGGACAGAGCTACCCCAGGTCGTTGCAGTTTCGCCACGAAGCCTGACCCACACGCGCGCTTTTGCGGAATAGGCTTGAAGCGGTGGGTGGCTCGCGGCCGGCCCCGGGCTCGAGACCCGCGCGGACTACGCTACGGAAGTGAGCGCGACTCCGCCCTATGCCGCCGGTTCGGTTCAGGTCGTCCGTATGCCAGAGGGCAAGACCGTGTCCGACCGCGTGGCGGTCGAGGAACCCCTCGAGATCCGGATCGGGGGCGAGCCGGTGGCTGTCACGATGCGAACGCCGGGGCACGACGAAGAGCTCGCGCTCGGGTTTCTCCTCTCCGAGGGCATGAGGCCGCTCAGCACGCGGCTTCCCGACGACTTCGCGGCGAACACGATCGAGGCCGAGGCGGAAGGCTTCGACCCGTCGCGCCACCAGCGAAGCTTCTACACCACTTCCTCCTGCGGAGTTTGCGGCAAGGGCGCGCTCGAGGCGGTGGCGGTCGAGGCTTCACGTCTCGAGAGCGATCTTGTCGTGGCCGCCGCGCTCGTGGCGGAGCTGCCGGAGCGGCTTCGTGAGGCCCAACCGACGTTTGCCGCCACCGGAGGGCTGCACGCCACGGGCCTCTTCGACGACCGCGGCGAGCTCATCTGCCTGCGGGAAGACGTCGGGCGGCACAACGCAATGGACAAGGTGATCGGCTGGGCGTTCGGCGCCGGGCTCTTGCCGCTCGCGCGCCAAGTCATGTGCGTCAGCGGGCGGCTCTCCTTCGAGCTCGTCCAGAAGGCGGCTGTTGCCGGTTGCCCAGTCCTCGTCGCCGTCGGTGCGCCCTCGTCGCTCGCGGTCGACCTCGCTCGCGACCGTGGCATGACCCTCTGCGGCTTCGTCCGCGAGGGCCGGGTGAACGTCTACTCCGAGCCTTGGCGCGTCACGGAGTAACAGGGATTCTCCTCGTCGGCGGGGCGAGCCGGCGCTATGGATCCCCGAAAGCACTCGCACGCTTCGAGGGCGAGACCCTGGCAGAGCGTGCGTACCGTGTCCTCGGAGCGGCCTGCGAATGCGTGATCGCCGTCGGCAAGACTGCTGATGAGCTGCCGCTTCCCTTTCCCCTCGTGGACGATCGGAGTGACATCCGGGCTGCGATGGTGGGTCTCTGTGCCGGGCTTCGCGCTGCGACCACGGATCTCTGCCTCGTTCTGCCGGTCGACCTTCCGCACATGACGTCGGATGCGCTCCTACTCCTGACAGACGGTGCCGAAGGCGTTGACGCGGCCGTTCCGCAGACCGGCCCGCTCCCGGGCGTCTACCACCGGAGGATCCTCCCGCTCGTCGAAGAGCGGATCGGGAGCCACGACTTCGCTCTCCACCGGCTGCTCGGCGGGCTTCGGACCAGGGTCGTCGAGCTCGACGAGAGCCTGCTCCGGAACGTCAACGAGCCGAGCGATCTCCGCTAGTGGGTGGATGCAACACTCGGCGGCCGTCGGGGCGTCATCCGGCCCGGCGGAATGTTCACATCAAGCCGCCAGCTCAGCTAACGCCGACGGCGGCCCGGAGCCCCCGGGGCGTCAGCACGCGCTCACGGTCCGCACCCGTGCCGATCATCGTGACCTCGACGTCGACCGCCCGCTCGACGTACTCGACGTATCGCCGCGCCGCTTCGGGCAGCTCCTCGAGGTGTTCGACCGAGTCGAGCGGCTCATTCCACCCTGTCAGGGTCTCGTACACGGGGCGGGCATGGTGGAAGTCCGTCTGGTGAGCAGGAATCTCCTCCGTCTCCGTCCCGTCCGCGAGCCGGTAGCGCGTGCAGACCGGCAACTCGCCGAACGACGAAAGCACGTCCAGCTTCGTCAGGGCGAGTGAGGTCAAGCCGTTCACGCGGACGGCGAAGCGCAGGCCGACGAGGTCAAGCCATCCGCAGCGGCGCTCCCGCCCCGTGGTCGTGCCGTACTCGCCGCCGAGCTCGCGAACCCGCTCTTGGTCCGGCCCTTCGATCTCCGTTGGAAAGGGGCCTTCTCCGACCCGCGTCACGTATGCCTTCGCGACGCCCACGACGCTGTCGATCCGGGTCGGCCCGATGCCGGTGCCGGTCGCTGCCGCGCCCGCGATCGGATTCGACGA
>DATLQD010000187.1:0-13294 GCA_035535315.1 Gaiellaceae bacterium | reverse complement strand
GGCCCACCCTCCTACGCCTGGGTGCGGATGGGTGCCGACGGCCGCGCCCATGTGATCACGGGCCACCAGGACATCGGCACGGGCACCTCGACGGCGCTCGCCCAGATCGCTGCCGAGGAGCTCGGGCTCCCGTTCGACCGGGTCGAGATCTCCTTCGGCGACTCCGACCGGGGCCCGTACGCCTCCTACTCGGCCGGCTCCTCCACCACCCCGAGCATGGGCCCGGCGGTGCGCGCGGCTGCTGCGGACGCGGCTCGCCAGGTGATCGAGATCGCTGCGCAGCGATACCAGGTCGAGGAGCGGGTGCTGCGCCTCGAGAATGCCAAGGTGCTCTCCTCCAACGGCGGCTCGTGGCCGCTCGAGGAGGTCACCGGCCTGCTCGAGGACGGCCAGATCCTCGGGCAGGGCTCGCGCGGCCCGAACCCCGCCGGGATGCGGATCCTCACCTTCGGAATCCAGGTGGCGGAGGTTGCGGTCGACGTCGAGACCGGCGAGGTGCGGGTCGACCGCATCGCCGCGATCCACGACGTCGGGCGCATCATCAACCCGCTCGGCGCGTCGAGCCAGGTCGAAGGCGGCATCATCCAGGGCCTCGGACACACCCTCTCGGAACAGCGGCTGCTCGACCCCACGTCCGGCGCCGTCCTGACACAATCCCTGGACGCCTACAAGCTGCCGACGATCGCGGACGTTCCGGAGATCGTGACGGAGCTCCTCGACATCCCGGATCCCCACCTGACGAGCCTGGGGGCCAAGGGGCTCGGCGAGCCGCCGATCGTCCCGACCGCGGCCGCGATCGCCAACGCGATCCGCGACGCGACGGGCGCGAACGTGAGATCTCTCCCGATCACGCGGGAGGAGATGCTCCGGGCGCTGAAGGAGGCGCGTGAGCGGAAGCAAGCTCACGTTCCGGCGTGAGCGCGGCATCTCCACCCGTGGGGAAGGGCTCGGGAAACCGGGAGGTTTCACGCCGGGATGCGCGCGAAGCGCGCCGTAATGGAAAAGAAGGGGTCCGTGGGGGAACATGGTTCCCCCACGGGAGCGAAGCGACCCGGGAGGAGATGCTCCGGGCGCTGAAGGAGGCGCGTGAGCGCGGGCGATCCCTCGCTGGCCAGGCCGGCTAGCCTCGACGAGGCCGCTGGAGCGCTCGGGAACGGCGCCCGGCCGCTGGCAGGTGGCACAGACCTCGTTCAGCTCGTCCGGGACCGTCTGGTCGCGACCGATGAACTGGTCGACGTCCGGGGGCTTCTGCCACGCGGGATCGAGAGCGAACGAATCGGCGCCGGTACGACCCTCTCGGAGATCGAGAGCTCGGAAACGGTGCCTGTTGCCCTCCGGGAGGCATGCCGCCTCACCGCGTCTCCCCAGCTTCGGAACATGGGAACGATCGGGGGCAACCTCCTCCAGGCCACCCGCTGTTGGTACTGGCGCCTCGCCTTCCCCTGCTATCTCCACGGAGGAGACCGCTGCCACGCGCGCGAGGGGGAGCACCGCGAGCACGCGATCTTCGCGAACGAGCCCTGCGCCTCGGCCCACCCGTCCGACCCGGCGGCAGCGCTTTTGGCTCTAGGTGCGGAGGTGGAGACGACGGTTCGGCGCTTTCCTCTCGGCGAGCTCTACCGGCTTCCGACGGCCGCCGACCGGAGCCTGACGACGCTCGAGCCGGGCGAGCTCATCCTCGCACTCCACGTGCCGGAGCCGGATGCAAGCGTCTACCTGAAGGCGATGGACCGCCGCAGGTTCTCGTTTGCGCTCGTCGGTGTCGCGGCCGCCCGTTTCTCCGATCGAACCCGGCTCGCGCTCGCCGGCGTCGCGCCGATCCCCTGGGCTCTCGAGTCACCCGCCGACCTGGACGGAGCGACGCCTCTGCCAGGAAACGAATACAAGCTCGAGATCGCACGGGCTCTGGTCCGCCGCGCGCTCGACCAGCTCTCGTGATCGCCGCGGTCGTCCTGGCCGCCGGCGCCGCCTCGCGCTTCGGCGCCCCGAAGCAGCGCCTCCTCCTCCCGGGCGTGCTCGAGCGCGTCCAAGCGAGCGCAGTCGACGAGATCGTCGTGGTCGCCGGCGCGCATCCCCTCGAAGCCGAAGGAGCCCGGATCGTCGAATGCCCCGACTGGGCGCGCGGGCCGGGGGCGTCACTTCGCTGCGGCCTCGCGGCCCTTCCCGCATCGGCCAAAGCCGCAGTCGTCTGCCTGGCGGACGGGCCGACCCTCGAGCCACGGGCAATCGACCGCGTGATCGCCACCTGGCGGGCGGGCGCCGGCACGCTCCTGGCTGCTTCCTACGACGGCGAGCGAGGTCACCCGGTGCTCCTGGCGCGGGAGGTCTGGGGCGAGGTTCCGAGCGAGGGTGCACGTGCACTCCAGCCGGTGCTCGTGCCCTGCGACGACCTCGGGTCTCCAGGAGACGTGGATCGTGCCGATGACCTATTCGGAAGGTTGCCGGACCCAGCCGCAGAATCCTGAGGGTTGCATGGAGATCACGTCCCCGCTCGGAACAGTTCGGAAGAAGCGCCGCCTCACACTCGAGGAGGCGGCTGCACGCGCGCACCTCGAGGTGGACGATGTCAGGGCGCTCGAGGAGAACCGGATCTACCGCTTCCCCTCGGTCGACGAAGCTCTCGCCACCACCCTCGTCTACGCGACGGCTCTCGGCGTCTCCGAGCGCGAGGCCCTGGAGCTCGCCGGCATGCCGGTTCCCACGCGGGCCCGGTGGAACGTCAAGCGCTGGATCGTGGCCGCCGTGCTGTCGCTCGCCGTTGCAACCCTCTTCATCTTCGCCTTGAGCCCGGGCCTCGTCCCCTACGGCATTGCGCCGACTGCCGACAGTCCGGCGCAAGCACCCCCGAAGCTTCCCCCGCCCTGGGAGATCCGCGTCGACGTCTACAACGGAACCGGGATCCCGAACGCCGCCACGAAGGTCGCCAACGAGGTCGGCGGGCCTCTCGCCTATCGCATCGGCACGGTCAAGAATGCAAAGCGCACCGACTACATCGTCACACGCGTCTACTACCCCCCTGGTGCCGCCGAGATCGCGGAGCGGCTCGCCCACCAACTCGGTGTCGGGGTCACGGCGCTCCCGTCCGGGGGAGACCGAAACCGCCTGGTCGTGATCGTCGGCTCGGACCGCGCGCGGGGAACGTAGCTCGTCTCAGGAGAGGGCGACGGGCTTTCGCTCCAGCGTCCGCACATCGCGCGGCTAGATGAGGGGCGTGCGGAGCGCGGCGAGCCGCTGCTTCAGCTCCGGCGGCATCGTCTCGATCGTCGCTTCGCGAACGTAGCGCCGCAGCGACGCCTCGAACCGATACCGCTTCCCGCAGTACTCGCACAGGGAGAGGTGCGCTTCGGCCTCGAACCTCTCCGCGTCGGTCAGGTCCCGGTCGAGGAACGGCTGCAGCACCTCCTCGCACTTGGCGCACGGATCCATCATGCGCGGTCTCCAACTGCCGACTCGGCGAGCGCCTGCTTCAGCAGGCGCCGCCCGCGATGGAGGCGCGACATCACGGTACCGACAGGGATGTCCAGGATCTGCGCCGCGTCCTGATAGCTGAAGTCGCCGATGTCCACGAGAACGATCACGTCACGGAAGTCATGCGGGACGGCAGACAGAGCCTGCACGATCGAATCCTGGGAGAGGCGCTCCACGACCTCGTCCACGTCGGTGGCGCCGCCGTTCTCCTCGAGCCGGTTGTAGAGGTAGTAGTCGCCTTCCTCGATCGGCTGCGTGTCCGGCGCGCGCTGTTCGCGGCGACCCCGGTCGATGTTCAGGTTCGTGAGGATCCGGAAGAGCCAAGCCCGCAAGTTCGTACCCGGCCGGAAGGAGCGCCAACTTCGGAAGGCGCGCGCGTAGGCGTCCTGGACCAGATCCTCCGCCTCCTCCCGCGAGCCGACGAGCCGCCGGGCGACCCTGTACATCTGATCCGCCAGCTCGAGTGCCTCCTCCTCGAAGCGAACGCGGTCGCGCGCCTCCTCCGCGAGGCGGCGCGGCTCTCCCTCCGGATGGGTTTCGCTCATGCGCCGACACTACAAGCTCAAACGGAAAGCCGAGGCGCATCATTCCGCGTCACTCCAGCGGGCGGAAGCCGGCGCCGGTCATGGTGGCGATGATCTCCTCGCGCCGGACACGCTCGTCGTCCCACGCGAGGGTTACCTCGCCCATGAGGGTGGCGCTCGCGGACTCGATTCCCTCGACCGGCTCGAGGACGGCGCCGAGGCGCATGACACAGCGCTCGCAGCGGATGCCGGTCACCTGCAGGGTCTCCGACTGGACGGGCATAAGCTATGTCAGGTTACGTGAGGTCGACGAGGCTGCGGCACACGGCCTCGAGGCCTTCGCCGCGTCCGAGCTCGAGTTGAGCCCCTGCCTGGTCGAGACCGCGCAGCGGCTCGAGGAGCGCGGCCGTTCCGAGCTCATCGAAGGTAGGTCCCAGGACGCCTGTCAGCTCATCGAAGAGCTCCTCCACCGTGCTGAGCCGGTCCCCGTCCGGGTGAACGAGGCGCGCGTCGCGTCCGAAGCGAAGGGCTGCCCACCGGTTCTGGGCGTAGAACCCCCTGTCCGCCGGGGGCCCCGGTCGCGCTCCGGCGACGAGCGCCTGCAGGAGCGCGGCGAAGGCGACCGTCACGTCGAGCCGGGTCGGCTGGTCCGGCATGCGGAGCTCGAGGGTGCCGAAACGCGGATGCGGGCGGACGTCCCACCAGATGCGGGTGATCTGGTCCGCGAGCTCGAGCCGGACGAGCGTCTCGGCGAAGTGCTCCCACGCGCGGTAGCTCTCGAAGACCGGCGGCGCCCCGGAACGCGGGAGGAGGCTCAGGATCTCGGCCCGCGCCGAGGCGAGCCCGGTCTCCTCCGAGGCAACGTAGGGCGAGTTCGCCGAGAGGGCGAGGACGAGCGGAAGCCAGGGGAGCACGGCCTCGAGCGCGGCCATGCACGCCTCCGGGCTCTCCACCCCGACGTGAACATGGAGCCCCGAGCAGAGCTGGCGGCGGGCAGTCGGCCCCGCGTACTCGACGAACTGGAGATAGCCCTCGTCAGACGTGATCTCCTGCTCCTCGGGACGAGCCGTGGGCCAGGTCGCACAGGCGGCGACGGCGAATCCCGCCTCCCTCGCGTGCCGCCGTGCTTCGCGGCGCAGCTGCTCGAGCTCCTCGGCCGCCTCGGCGACGGTGGCGCACGGCTCCGTGTTCAGCTCGAGAACGGCGGCGAAGAGCTCCCGCTTCAGCCGGCGACCGTCGAGCGCCTCGGGCGGCGCCGGTACCGGCGCGAGCGTCGCCGCGTCGACAACGAAGAGCTCCTCCTCGACGCCCACCGACCACGGCGACGAACGGCCGAAGGCGTGCGGAATCACGCTCCTAGTCTACGAGCGTGGGAGAGAAGGTCGGAGGCCCGGGCAGGCGAGACGGGCCCCCGACCTATGCTTCCGTCGAGCCGACTCGTGTCAGGCTCGACGGAAGGTTCGGGCCCCGAGGGGAGGGGGCCCTAGGCTGCCCTAGCTCGCGTTGGGCGGCTGGGAGCCAAGCGTTACGGTGACGGTCTCCGTCGAGCCGTCACGGTGGACTTCGAGAGACAACTTGTCGCCGGGATCCTTCGAGGTGACGATCTCGCGGAGCTCATCGGCCGACTCGAGCTCGCGACCGTTGGCCTTCGTGATCACGTCTCCGCCGACGGTGTAGGTGGTGCCGTCAACGACCACTGACCGGGTGCCGCCCTTCAAACCTGCCTCGGCAGCCGGACTGCCCGCCTGCACGGTCGTCAGGATGACGCCCTTCTGGGCGGGGAGGCGAGCGGTCTTGGCGAGCGTGTCGTCGATCGTCTGCATCTTGACCCCGAGATACGCGTGCTCGACCTTGCCGGTTTTGATGATTTCGGAGGCGACCTCCCGCACAGTGTTGATCGGGACTGCGAAGCCGATGCCGACGTTGCCCGTCCCGCTGTCGCCGGTCTCGATCTGTGAGTTGATGCCGATTACCTTGCCGTTGGCATCGAGGAGCGGCCCGCCCGAGTTGCCCTTGTTGATGGCTGCATCGGTCTGGATCACCTTGTCGATCGTGAAGCCGTTCGGAGCCTGGATCTCACGCTGGAGCGCGCTCACGATCCCGGCGGTCTCCGTGCGGTCGAGGCCGAACGGGTTCCCGATCGCCACGACCGGCGCGCCGACCTGGAGCTCGTCGGAGTTTCCAAGAGGAAGAGGCGTGAGAGCCCGAGACTGTGCGTCGATCTGGAGGACGGCCAGGTCCGTCGAGGGGTCGGTACCGACGATCTTGGCCTTGTACCTGTCGTCGCCCGTGAAGTTGATGAAGACTTCTCTGGCGCCTTCGACGACGTGGAAGTTCGTGAGGATGTGCCCGGCCTTGTCGATCACGAAGCCGGAGCCGAGCGCCTGCCCGCGCTGCGGCTGGCCGAAGACCGGATCCGTGGCGACGACGTTCGAGGTCACCTGGACGACACCCGGTGCGGCCGTCTTGTAGATGCGCTGCGCGATGCCCGCAGTGTCGGAGCTGGCCACGGGCTCGGGCTGGGAGGTCAGAGATGAGTCGCTTGCGGCGGGTGAGTTGATGACGGTGGTGGTGCCGCCGTCCCAGATGGCCGTGCCGACGCCGAGAGCAGCGCCGCCACCGAGGAGCGCCGCGGCTACGAGAGCGAGGAATGATTTCATGGCGCTGGTTATAGCCATCACGTGCTTAACCGACCATTGAGCAGCGTTAACGCCTGATTAAGCGTAGGTCGCGGGTACCACAGCCACGGTCGCGGCGGGCGAAGGACCCCGGCAACGCGGGGGCCCTTCGCGCGCCCCAGACGCTAGACCGTCGTGGTCTCGGCTCGCTCCTCCTTCAGGCGGCGGATCAGGTCCGCGACGTCCGCGACTTCCTGCTCCAGATCCTTCTGGTACTCCTCGAGGGAGCGAAGCCACTCCTCCCGGTTCGGGTAGCGGCGGCGACCTCCAGGGCCGCAACGTCCGCGC
Source organism: Gaiellaceae bacterium (assembly GCA_035535315.1). Lineage (GTDB taxonomy): Bacteria > Actinomycetota > Thermoleophilia > Gaiellales > Gaiellaceae > DASQGA01. The sequence goes on along the minus strand of DATLQD010000187.1, from coordinate 6,336 downwards.
ATGTGTCTCCGATGCATCGAATCACCTCCTTTCGCCCTCGTAGCGCTCGAGAAAGGCGGCGACCACGCTCTCGGTTTCGCGGAGGGCCTCCGCCCACTGGTCGAGCAAACGGCGGCCGGAGTCGGTCAGCGTGTACGTCCGCTTGGCCGGGCCGGGTAGCTCGGCGCTCCATTCGGAGGTCACGACGGACTCGTCCTCGAGGGCGCGGAGGATCCGGTAGAGGCCCCCAACGTCGACCCGCTCGTTCCGAGTCAGCTCCGGGACGAGCTCCAAGAGCTCGTACCCATGCATTGGCCGCTCGCGCAGGAGGAGCAGAATGGCAGGCTCCACGAACCGCTCGACGCGGGCGCGAACCGCCCAGCGGCCGCGATTGCGGCGGCGGTGCCTAGCTCCTCGCATAGCTATATGTTCTCTGCATATAGATGCGAACGGTAGCAGACCAATGACAGGCCACCGTACGATTCCGAACGTGACCCGAAGCAGACGCTCGCGCGCCTTTCTCATCTCCATCCCGGAGCGAGTCTTTCGCGCCGGCGCCGCCCTGCTCGGCGGCTCGATCCACGAAACAGGCGCGCTCCTCCTGCCCCGGCTCGTACGCCGCTCGAAGCTCTACGAGGCAACCGCCGCCAACCTTCTTCGAATCACGGTCGAGCTTGTCGGGGGCGTGGAGGGGGCTCCGACCGCGCGGAGCGAGGACGTGGGGAAGATCGCGGTCCGGAAGGGGGCCGGGAACGTCGTCGAGCTCGGTTCGATCGCAGCCTTCGGCTTCTCCCCGCTCTGGCTCCTGGCGGGTGCCTCCGACGTTCTGCGCGGCTCGCGCGTCTACCTCGAAGCGCTCGTCGAGGAGCTCCGGCGGGCCCACCTGGTGCGCGACGACTTGGACGTGAGCTCGGTCGACGAGCTACTCAATGCGCTGGAGCGCGGCTCGGGCCGCACCGCGGGGCTCATCGACGTGCCGCCGGTCGAGCTCGTGGGTCTCCGCACGTCTCTCAAGGAGCTTCGAGCCGACGCTGCGAGCCTGCCTGCGCCATCAGATCTGGCAAGGCTCTTCGACGCCCTCCGAAGGACCGCGGCCGCCGAGGAGCGGCCGCTGCTCGAGGTCTCCGCGGAAGTCGGCCTTGCATTCCTCACGTCTGCGCGGACGGTTTCGCGCGAGCACCTGGTCATTCCGTACCGGGAGGACTGGAAGCCGCTCAGGCGCGAGGGCTTCGCGGCCTACGCCCGCCGTGTCTCCGGGCCGTACCTGCGCGCTGTCGCCGGGCACTTCGACCCTGCGCGCCCGACCTGGACGGCCCGCGGCGCCGACTGGCTCCGCCGGCAAAGGAGCGCAACGTGAGCGGTCCGGTATCGCTCGTCGAGTTCCCTGCAGACGACCAGGAGCGCGCGGTCCGCTTCTGGGAGGGCGTGCTGGGCGTCGCTCTTGACTCACGGGTGGAGGAGGAGGGCGTCGGGCGCCAGACGCACACGGGTGGGACAGAGCTCGGAGTCCACCCTCGAGGCCGGGGCCCCGGGGACACGGTGTCGCTCCCCTATTTCGACGTGCCCGACCTCGCGGCCGCACTCGAGCGGGTCGTGGAGCTCGGCGGCTCCGTGATCCACCCGGGGAAGCGCTGGGCGATCTGCCGGGACTCGGAGGGAAGCCCCTTCGGACTCGGCGCGCCGGACACCCCGGCCTGATCCCCAATCGACGGGGGGCCGTAGGCGCCCGTTAGACTCCGAGTGGGCCTGACCGGGGCCCCGTGGATGAATTATTCCTTCGCAGGCATTCCCACCTCGCAGTCGTTCGAGCGCTTCGCGGACGACCTCGCGGCTGCGCTCGATCGCCGCGGCTACGAGCGGGTCGAGGACGCGACCGAGGCCGACCTGGTCCTGAACTTCATCGACGCGAACGAGCCGAAGCCCTTCCGCCGCCGGTCGCGCGGCACATTCGCCGCCGCGATCCACGAGCAGCCGGAGGTACCTGAGGACATCTTGAAGACGAACTACCCGCTCCTCGTGCGGGCGCTCGCGAACATCGTCCTCTGCTTCGTCCCCGACCGCGGGGTCTGGTTCACGACCATGGAGCGCGGCCACTACGGCGTCGAGGCGACCAACGGCTCTTCGTCGCTCGCCGAGGGAGTCGTGGAGCGCCTCATTCCCCTCGCCGAGTCGAAGCTCGTGATCGAGAACGAGTTCCGCACCGACCTCGAGGACGAGCTCTGGGAGGGCGACGAGATCACGGAGACGATCCGCGAGGCCGGCGTCAGGATGGGCGATCTCGACCTGCTCCCGGCCCCCTTCCCGATCGAGCAACTTCTCGACGAGCAGGATCTTCGGCACGTCAAGCGGCTCTACGGGATCGGCGGGCTCTCGTATGGGAACCTGTCCGCGCGGAAGGACGACACCCGCTTCTGGATGAGCGCGAGCGGCGTCGACAAGACGAAGCTCGACATTCCGGGGCGGGACATCCTGCTCGTCTCGGGCTACGACCCCGTTGACAACAAGATGATCCTGAGCGTGCCCCCGAACGTCGAGCCGCGGCGGGTGTCGGTGGATGCGATCGAGCACTGGATGATCTACCAGGCCCATCCCGACGTCGGGGCGATCCTCCACGTACACGCCTGGGTGGAGGGGATCCCGGCCACCGACGTGAACTACCCCTGCGGGACGGCGGAGCTGGCGACGAGCGTCGCCGACCTCTTGGCGCTCGAGCCGGACCCGTCACACGCGGTCATCGGCCTGCGGAACCACGGCATCACGGCAACCGGGGAGAGCCTTCCCGAGATCCTCGACCGGATCGAGCCGAAGGTGCTGCGCCAGATCCCGATGTCGTAGAAGTGCTACCGGCCGGACGCGTCCGGTCTGTGGTCGCTCAGGTACTGGGCCGCGGTCGCTGCGAGGGTCTCGTCGAGCGGCCGGACCGTGAATCCGAGCTCGCGCTCGGCCTTCGTCGGGTCGTAGAACCACCAGTTTGCGGCGGCCCGGACCTCACCCGGCCGGACCGGCCAGGGTAGAACGGTCGCGCTCAGGGCTGCGACGCGGGGCGGGAGGCCGATCATCCGTCGTCGGACTCCGGTCACATCGCCCAGGCGGCGGAACAGCTGCTCATGGCTCAGGTTGCCCTCGCGGCTCGTCAGGATGTAGCGCTCGCCGCTTCGCCCGCGCTCGGCCAACGCCACGAGACCGGCCGCCACGTCGCGGGCATCGACGTTCGAAAGCCCGCCGGGGGTGTGAATCCGCATGAACCCGCGCAGGTAGCGCTCCACGTGCCAGGTCGAGATGCGGTACACGTCGCCGGGGCCGAGCAGGAAGCCTGGGTTCGCCACCACAACGTCTGCCTCCGCTTCGAGCAGGCGCTTCTCGCCGGCCCGCTTCGTCGCCGCGTACGGAAAGTGCGTCGCCGTGGGAGGAAACGGCTGCGTCTCATCCGCAGGCCGGTCAGGGCCAGGCGCGGGGCCGAGAGCCGCAACGCTCGAAACGTGTACGAGCCGTGCGCCCGGCTCGATCCCCTCAAGGACGTTCATGGGGCCGTCGACGTTCGCCTCGCGCAGGAGCGGAAGATCCTTCGGCTCGTGGGAGACACGGCCGGCCAGGTTGAAGACGAGCTCGCAGCCGGCCGCCGCCGGGCGGACGTCGTCTGTCACGAGCTCCCCACGGAGAATCTCAACGCCCATCGCCTCGAGCGCGCTCGCGTCCGTCCCAGGCCGGACCAGGGCGCGGAGCATGTCGCCGCGCTCGAGGAGCAACGGGACGAGATGACGTCCGAGGAACCCGGTCGCCCCTGTGAGAAAAACCCGCACCGAGAAGGCTTACTGGCGCTTGCGCTCGAACACGACGAGGAGGCTGAGCAGCTCGTAGGCGCTGAACCGGTGCTCCGCATGCGCAGGCACGAACACGGCGTGCCCTTCCTGGAGCTCTACGGTCTCGCCTTCCACGTCGAGCGTTCCCCGCCCCTCGAGCACGTAGTACACCTCGTCGTCCTCGTGAGGCTGCTGGCGGTCGGGCTCGGGCGCGACGAGGACGTACACCCCGATCTCGAGTCCTGGAGACTCGTGCACGACCTCGTAGCCGCCGCTCGCTCCGAGACGCTCCCTGGCCCCCTCGATGTCGAACGGACGCAGCACGAAGGCGAGCCTAACAACGCGAAGCGGCCGGGGAGCCCCACCCCCGGCCGCTTCTTGCCACGCGCTGCTGGTGCAGCCCGTCAGTGGAGCGCCGAGCGCTCGCACTGTCCGCTGACGCCTACCCGTCCTCGGTGGGGCAAAACCCCCGGGGCTAGGGCAAGTTGCGAAGCACGTCCGCGGGCCGAGGGCGATCGGCGGCGTTTCGGCTGCGGTAGATCCAGGCGACGCGCCCATCCGGCGTCAGGAGAGCGTCACCGCCGAGCTCGGCGTAGTCCTCGGTCGGCCTGCGCGGCAGGCGCCCTTTCAGGACGGCTCGGAACCCTGCCCACCACGTGCGCGGCGAGAACAGCAGCGTTCGGGCGCCGGCACGGCCGAACCCGAAGGCCCGATACGTGCTCCAGGTCGGATCCGAGAGAAGCGGCACGGTCAGCCCGAGCTCCCGACCGACCCGTTCGAGCGATTCCGGCTCCGCAGGCGAGACGATCGCGACGTCCAGCTCCTCGCGGCCGGCGAGCTCCTTCTGCACCTCGACCAGGTGCCTCTGGCAGACCAGTCAGTAGAGGTGCCGCGCGAAGACCAGGAGGACAGGCCGGCCCACGAAGTCGGCAAGCCCGACGAGATTCCCAGCCGTGTCCGGGAGCGCGAAGTGCGGAGCCGGGTCGCCTGCTTCGATCGGCACGTCTAGATGGTTGATCGGTAGTTGACGCGCAACCATCTACATTCTGCCCGTGGACGAGTCGGCAGAGGTCGTGATCGTCGGCGGCGGAGTCATGGGGGCGAGCATCGCCTACCACCTCACCACCCTCGGCGTGACCGACATCGTCCTCCTCGAGCGGAACGAGCTCGCCTCCGGCTCTACGAGCAAGTCGGCGGGAGGGATCCGGGCGCAGTTCGCAGACGAGCTGAACGTGCGCATAGCGCTCAAGTCGATCGAGGAGTTCACCGCGTTCGCCGAGCTCGTCGGCGCGGAAATCGACTTCCACCAGGCGGGCTACCTCTTTCTGCTGGACAACGAGCAGGACACGGCCCAGTTCCGCGCCGCCCTGGAGCTTCAGCACTCTCTGGGGGTTCCGTCCCGGGAGATTCCGGGTGACGAGGCGGCGGCGATCGTCCCGGGGCTCGAGACGTCCGACCTCCTCGCGGCGACCTTCTGCCCGATCGACGGCTACGCGACTCCCGAAGCGGTCGTCCAGGGATACGCCGCCGCCGCCCGCAGTGGCGGCGCCCGGATCCGGCAGGGAGACCCGGCGACCGGAATCGACGTGGAGGGCGGCCGCGTCACGGGCGTGGCAACGCCCAGGGGGAGGATCGCGACGGCGACGGTCGTGTGCGCGGCGGGCGCGTGGTCCGGTGAGGTTGCTTCGCTGGCCGGCGTCGACCTCCCGGTTCGCGGGGAACGGCGGTTCATGCACTACACGCCCGAGTCGGGCGGTTTGCCGCGAAGCCTGCCGCTGACGGTCGACTTCTCGACGGGCTTCTACTTCCATAGCGAGGGCCCCGGCCTCGTGTTCGGTGGCCGGGAGGAGGCACTCGACGACATCGCCGAGCACGCGATGCACCGGCTTCCGCTCCTCGCAGAGTTGCCGGTGCAGACGTCCTGGTCGGGGTTTTACGAAATGAGCCCCGACCACAACGCGATTGTCGGGGCGGCCGCCGACCCGCAGGGCTTCCTCTACGCAACCGGCTTCTCCGGCCACGGGTTCCAGCAGGCCCCCGCAGTCGGCGAGCATCTGGCGGAGCTGATCACGGGACGCGAGCCTAGCCTCGACCTATCTCCCTTCTCACTGGAACGGTTTGCTCGCGGCGAGGTGCGCAAAGAGCATTTCGTGATCTGATTCGAGCCCATGCGCCTCTTCGTCATCGCCCGCCACGCCGAGTCGATCCTGAACGAGCTCTCACTCGTGAACGGCGACCCTTCGGTTCTGGTCAAATTGACTGCGCGCGGCGTCGAGGAGGCGGCTCACCTCGGCCTCCAGGTCGCGAACCTCCCGCTCGACGCCTGCTTCCACACGCGCTTCTCCCGTACGAAGGAGACTGCGGAGATTGCCCTCACGGGGCGGGACGTCCACTTCTACGAGGAGCCTATGCTCGACGACATCGACGTGGGTGAGCTCGAGGGCAAGCCGATCGAGGTCTACCGCACCTGGAAGCGGGCGCACACCCGCGATGACCGCTTTCCGGGCGGCGAGAGCATGAACGATGCAGCCCGACGCTATGCCGCCGGATTCGCACG
>DATLQD010000186.1:0-14876 GCA_035535315.1 Gaiellaceae bacterium | reverse complement strand
CTGCTACCGGATGCTCGGCTCGCCGTTCGAGGCCGAGGACGCGGTGCAGGACACGCTCGTCCGCGCCTGGCGGAGCTTCGACCGCTTCGAGGGCCGCGCGGCGATCCGCTCGTGGCTCTACCGCATCGCGACCAACGTCTGCTTCGACATGCTGAACGGGAGGGAGCGTCGCGCACGTCCGATGGATCTCGGGCCCGCGTGGAATCCCGACGGTCCGATCGGCCGCACGCTCCCGGAGGTGACGTGGATCGAGCCCGTGCCGGACGGTCTCGTCGTGCCGGCGGAAGGCGATCCGGCAGAGGTGGCCGTCTCCCGCGAGACGATCCGCCTCGCGTTCGTCGCCGCCCTCCAGCACCTCCCGCCAAGGCAGCGCGCCGTCCTGATCCTCTGCGAGGTCCTACGCTGGAAGGCGACGGAGGTCGCCGAGCTCCTCGACACGACGGTGGCGTCCGTGAACAGCGCGCTCCAGCGCGCACGCGCCACGCTCGAGGCGAGCGACGTCAGCTCGACCGATCCGGCGCCCGCGATGGACGAATCCCAGCGGGAGCTCCTCATGCGCTACGTCGAGGCGTTCGAGCGCTACGACATGGACGCGCTCACCTCGCTCATCCAGGAGGACGCGACGCAGTCGATGCCTCCGTACGAATTGTGGCTGAGCGGGCGCGAGAACATCCTCCGCTGGTGGGTCGGTCCCGGTGCCGGCTGTCGCGGCTCGCGCGTCATCCCGACGGTGACCGCGAACGGATCGCCTGCGTTCGGGCAATACAAGCCGAGCGACTCGGGCAGCGGCTACGACCCGTGGGCGCTACAGGTGCTCGAGATCGCCGACGGCCAGATCGTCGAGCTCACATTCTTCCTCGACACGGAGCGGGTATTCCCGCTCTTCGGCCTGCCTGCCCGGCTCGAGTCGTAGCACCGGCGCCCAGGCGGCGGAACCGTAAAGCTCCGCCGCCTGGGGCGATTCGTCAGTGTCGGCCGACGGGCTCGGTGGAGCGCTCGACGTCGATCGTGATCGGACTCTCGCGCTCGTGCGGCGACTCGATCGTGATGTTCGGGAGCAGTCGGTCGAGCCAGCGCGGGATGTACCACGACCTCTCGCCCAGGAGGGTGAGGAACGCGGGCACGAGCGTCATCCGCACGATCAGCGCGTCGGTGAGAATCGCTACCGCGAGCAGCAGCCCGAATTCCTTCGGGATGCGATCGGCGCTGAGGATGAAGGCTGCGAAGACGGTGCCCATGATCAGCGCCGCGGCGACGACCACCCGGCCGATCGCCGAGATACCGTGCTCGACGGCAGCCCGCGTCGGCAGGCCGTGGACGTGCTCTTCCCTGATGCGGCTCATCAGGAAGACCATGTAGTCCATCGAAAGCCCGAACAGGATTGCGAAGGCAATCGGTGGGACGAAGGTCTCGATCGGGCCCGTCTGATCCAAGCCGGTTAAGCCGAGCAGATGCCCCTCCTGCACGACCAGCCCGAGGACGCCGAAGCCGACGAAGGCGGAGAGCAGCGTCGTGACCGCCGCCGTCGCGGAGACCACGATCGATCTGAATGCCATCGCGAGCACGATCAACGTGACCCCGATGATGTAGAGCAGGAAGTAAGGCATCCGCTGGATGATCTGATCGGCGATGTCCTTGAACGCCGCGGTCTGACCCGAGACGTAGGCGACAGCATCGCCTCCTGCCGTAGCCGCCGGCACGACGTCGTTTCGCAACCGGTCGACGAGCTTGTCGGTCTCCTCGTCCTGCGGCGCGGACTCCGGGGTCACGAAGACGATCGCAACGGTACGCTCGTCGTTGAACTGCGGCTTGCCCACGGACGCCACGTCTGGAAGGCCCTGCACGCGGTCGCGGATCTTCTGCGGCGCCTGTTTGTCCCCGTTCACGTCCACGACGATGGGAATGGGACCGTTGAAGCCGGGCCCGAAGCCCTCAGCCAGCAGGTCATAAGCCCTGCGGCTCGTCTGCTCCTCGGGCTGCGTGCCCTGGTCGGCAGCGCCGAGTCGCACCAGCGTCGTGGTTGATGCCAGGGCCACGATCACCAGCAGCACGACCGGGAACACGATCTTCGCGTTCGCCGTCACGAACCGACCCCAGCGGGCGATAAGAGTGTTCTCTCGGCCCACATCCGACTCGTCCACCCGGCGGAGGAACGGCACTTTCAGCCGGTCGATCTTGTGGCCGAGGAGCGCCAGCACTGCCAGCAGCAGCGAGTTCGCGATCAGCACCGTGGTCAGCACGCCGAGGGCGCTGCCGATTCCGAGTTTGGTCACGAAGTCCAGGCCGATGAAGGCCAGGCCACTCACCGAGATGGCCACCGTCAGGCCGGCGAAGAGCACGGCACGCCCGGCGGAAGCGCCGGCCTCGGAAGCCGCATCCTGCGGGGAGAGCCCCTCGTGGAGCAGCTGTCTGAAGCGGGTGACGATGAACAGCGAGTAGTCGATACCGACACCCAGCCCGATCATCGAGACCAGGATGGGCGTGATCGTGTTGATGTCGGTCAAGCCGGCGAGGATGAACAACAGCAGGAACGCTGTCGCCAGCGCCGTGAGCGCCAGCATGATCGGGATGATCATCGCCACGAAAGTGCGGAACACGAGCAGCAGGACGATGATCGCCGCGAGCAGACCGAGTGCCTCCGACGTACCCTGCTCGACCGGCGGAAATTCGGCTTCTCCGTTGAACTCCACCGTCACCCCGGCCGGCTCGACGGTCTTGCGGACGGCATCCTCCACGGCGACAACCTCGTCACGGTCCTCTGTCTCGATCGTCTGATCGAACTGCGCCTCGGTGTACGCGATGCGGCCGTCGTCGGAGACGGTGTCCTCGCTGAACGGATCCCCGACGCTCTCCACGCCCGCCTTGTCGGCCTTGGGCTTGAACTCCGGCGACTTGAGGAGCGCGATCGCCTTCTCGATCGCCGCTTTGCGCTCGGGCGTGTCGAGCTGTTCGCCCTCCGGCGCCGCGAAAACGATGTTCAGCACGGCGCCCTGCTCGGACGCGAACTCGGACTTGATCAGGTCGGTCGCCTTCTGCGTCTCCGACCCCGGAATCTCGAACTCGTCCCGCAGCGAACCACCGACCGTCGCGACCAGCCCGACCAGAATGACGACGAGACCGATCCAGCCGAAGACAACGCGCCAGGGATGCGTGGCGCAGGCTCGCGTCCAGCGCGCCAGCGCGCCCGTGGAGAGACGCTCGTGGGCGGCCTGCCGCTGGAAGCCAGGGCGCGCCGTTGAGCGCCCGTCGCCGGGGTTTCGATTCCTGTCAGTTCCGTCGTGCTCTGTCATTGGGTTGCCCCTTTAGGTCGCTTCAAGTTTCAATACAGACCGGCTGAAGTACAAAAACTCATCTGTCCGCCGATCGATTCCCGGGTTCCAGACTACTAGGCTCCTGGACTCCACTTGGAGACTCCGGCACTACGTCGCGAAGCCCCATGAAGCCGATTAGATCTCGGAGCTCGCTCGACGCATGACGTAGCCGAACCTGGCAGCCGTAGCGCTGGGCGGCGAGCTGAAGCCGCGCGAGTGCGTCCACCGTCACTGCGTCGGCCTCCACTCCGGTTGCATCGCAGAGAGCGACGTCGGGGCGGCTCCTGTCCAGCAACCCGCAGACCCGCTCGCATAGTCCAGGCAGGTCGGCGCGGGCGATGGGGCCGTACACGGCGAAGGCGATCGTCTGCGGCGCACGGGCGGCGGCCATCTAGAGACAGACCGTGGGGAGGACGAAAACTCATCGGCTCGCCCACGATGAATTCGGGCACCCGGTGCGGTCTAAACCACTGAAACCGATCACGAACGCACCGAAAGGAACAGTCCGATGACCATCACCGACAATCGCACCCGCTGGCTCGCGCTCATCGTCCTCTGCCTCGGCGACCTGATGATCGTCCTCGACACGACGATCGTGAACGTCGCGCTGCCGTCGATCCGAGCCGATCTCGGTTTCTCCGAGACTTCGCTCGCCTGGGTCGTGAACGCTTACCTGCTCACCTTCGGCGGCTTCCTCTTGCTCGGTGGGCGACTGGGCGACCTCTTCGGCCACCGCCGGCTGTTCCTGATCGGGATCGGGCTCTTCACGGCGGCCTCTCTCGCCTGCGGCCTGGCGAGCTCGCAGGCGTTCCTCGTCGGGGCACGGGCTGTGCAGGGCCTCGGTGGCGCTGTCGTGGCGGTGGTCGCCCTCTCGCTGATCATGACCCTGTTCACCGAGCCGGCCGAGCGGGCGAAGGCGATGGGGGTGATCGGCTTCGTCGCCGCCGGCGGCGGGAGCATTGGCGTGCTGCTCGGAGGCGTTCTCACTGATGTGCTCAGCTGGCACTGGATCTTCCTCGTCAACCTGCCGGTCGGTGTCGTCGTCTTCGCGCTTTGCCTCGCCCTGCTTCCCGGGGGCGGCCGCCAGGCAGCCGCGGGGCGTCTCGACGTAGCCGGCGCCGTGACCGTGACGACGTCGTTGATGCTCGCGGTCTACGCGATCGTGAACGGCAACCAGGCAGGCTGGACCTCGGTTCAGACCCTCGGCCTGCTCGGCGCGGCGGCTGTGCTGCTGGCGCTCTTTCTCGGGATCGAGACTCGGGCTCGCTCCCCGCTCATGCCGCTCGGGCTCTTCCGCCTTCGCAATGTCGCGACTGCCAACGTGGTCGGCGTCCTGTGGGCAGCGGCCATGTTCGCCTGGTTCTTCCTCTCCGCTCTCTATCTCCAGCTGGTGCTCGGGTACAGCCCGCTGCAGGTCGGCCTCGGTTTTCTACCGGCCAACCTGATCATGGCGGCGTTCTCACTCGGCCTCTCCGCCAAGCTCGTAATGCGGTTCGGCTTCAGGATGCCGTTGGCAACGGGCCTGCTGCTGTCTGCAGTCGGGCTCGTCCTCTTCGCGCGGGCTCCGGTCGATGGGAGCTTCGCCGTCGATGTTCTCCCAAGCATGATCCTGCTCGGCTTCGGAGCCGGCATGGCGTTCAACCCAATGCTGCTTGCAGCGATGAGCGGGGTCGAGCAGAGCGAAGCCGGGCTCGCCTCGGGGATCGTCAACACCGCATTCATGATGGGCGGGGCGCTCGGGCTCGCAGTCCTCGCCAGCCTCGCCGCCTCCCGCTCGGACAGCCTGCTCGCCTCCGGCGACAACGCGCTCGTCGCGCTGAACGGCGGCTACCACGTCGCCTTCCTCGTCGCCGCTGTCTTCGCCGTTGCGGCGGCCGTGGTGAGCGCCGTGTTTCTCCGCACCGCGGTCTCCGCCCCGGCACACGAAAGCGAACAAGCGGTCGGCACCCCGGCGGCCGCGGAGGCATGCTAGAGCCATGTTCCACGTCATCAGGCAAAAGGATCTCCCGCCTAGCCCCAACCGGACAATCGAGTTTCAGGGCGAGGCGCACGGCGCCGGGATCTCGTTCTTGCTCGTCGACAACGAGCCCGGCCAAGGCCCGGGCTTGCACCTGCACCCCTATGCGGAGACCTGGGTTGTTCGCGCCGGCCGAGCACTCGTTACCGCCGATGAGGTAGAGATCGAGGCCGGGCCCGGCGACGTCGTCGTCGTCGAGCCCAATACTCCGCATTGCTTCCGGAACCTCGGCCCAGAGCGCCTCGAAATCGTCTGCATCCACGCCGCTGGTCGCATGATCACCGAGTGGCTGAACGACTCGCCGACCACGTGAGCTGCCGAAACGAGAACAAAAGCCCCGTTTGAGCGGGGCTTTCTCTTACAGGGCCGGAGAGACTCGAACTCTCAACCCCCGGTTTTGGAGACCGGTGCTCTGCCAATTGAGCTACGGCCCTCGGCTCGAACAGTGTAGCCCGGTACTTCGACGGCCTCTCTAGACTCCGGCTCGTGGCACGAGCTCGCAGACCCTCTCTGGGAGCGCTTTTCCTGCTCCTTGCGGCGTGCTTCGCGGGCATGGCGGTCTGGGCGGCCCGTGCCGGGGGAGGAGCCTGGATCATCGCGGCCGCCGCAGGTCTCCTAGCACTCTGGCTGGGCGAGCAGGCCTTTCGAGCACTGCGCTAGAGGGTCAAGCATCTGCGCGCCGTATGCTCTGCACGTGGTCGAACGTCAGGAGGACACGCAGGCGCTCTGGCGGCAGTTCAAGCGGAACGGCGACCGGGTGCTGCGCGACAGGCTCATCCTCACCTACGCGCCGCTCGTCAAGTACGTCGCAGGCCGGTTGGGGAGCGGGCTGCCGGCGCATGTCGAGGAGGGTGACCTCGTCTCGTACGGGCTGCTTGGCCTGATCGGCGCCATCGAGCGGTTCGACCCGGAGCGGGACATCAAGTTCGAGACCTACGCGATCTCGCGCATCAAGGGCTCGATCATCGACGAGCTCCGTTCGATGGACTGGGTTCCGCGCTCGGTCCGCGCACGGGCGCGCGATATCGAGCGCGCGATCGCCGAGCTCGAACGGAAGATGATGCGGGCGCCAAACGACGAGGAGATCGCCGGGAAGCTGGGCATCACCGAGGAGGAGTTCCAGGAGTCGCTGCTCGAGATCTCCCGCTCCTCGATCGCCGCCCTCGACGAGCTCTGGACGAGCTCGGTGAGCGGCGACCCGGTCGCCTTGATCGACACGCTCGAGGATCCGGACGCACCCGAGCCCCAGGCGGCCATGTCCCAGACGGAGCTCCGCGAGGCCCTTGGAGAGGCGATCGCACGACTGCCGGAGCGGGAGAAGCTCGTGGTGACGCTGTACTACTACGAAGAGCTCACCTTGCGTGAGATCGGGGAGGTGCTCGGGGTGACGGAGTCTCGCGTCTCCCAGCTCCACACGAAGGCGATCCTGAGGCTCAAGGCTCGCCTGGGCGGCGGGGCTCAGCGTGCCGCGGTCGACGTCTAGCGTCAACGCTAGGCCGGGCAGTCGCTAGACTCGCCCCTCCATGACCTCATACGAGCCGAGCAAGATCCGCAACGTCGCGATCATCGGTCACCGAGGCACCGGCAAGACCTCGCTCGTCGAGGCGTTGCTCTTCCAGGGGGGCGCGGTCAACCGGCTCGGGACGGTCGAGCAACAGACGACGGTGTCCGACTGGGAAGAGGAGGAGCACAAGCGCCAGATGTCGCTTGCCGCCTCCCTCTGCCATCTCGAGTGGCAGGGGCGGAAGATCAACATCCTCGACACGCCCGGCGACCCTGGATTCCAGGCTGACACAATCGCCGCGCTGCACGTGGTCGAGGGCGCGATCGTCGTCGTCAGCGCGGTCGCTGGGGTGGAGGTGCAGACCACCCGGTCCTGGGAGCGTTGCAACGAGCTCGGGATCTCCAGGCTCATCCTGGTCAACATGCTCGACCGCGAGCGGGCCGACTTCTTCGGGACGTATGAGCAGCTGCGCGCGCAGCTCTCCGAGCGGTGCATTGCAATCGAGATTCCGATCGGTCAGGAACACGAGCTCTCGGGCGTCGTCGACCTGCTCCACATGCGGGCCTACGACTCGCCCGAGGGCGAGAAGGAAGGCGAGCCGAAAGAAATTCCCAACGAGCTTGCCGCGCAGGCGGCCGAGTATCGCGAGGAGCTGGTCGACGCGGTCGTCGAGACAGACGAGAAGGTGATGGAGCGCTACCTCGAGGGGGAGGAGATCACCGGTGACGAGCTCGCCGGAGCGCTGAAGAACGCCGTCGCCCGTGGAGAGCTGTTCCCGGTGGCATGCGGCGCCGCCACGAAGAATCTCGGCGCGGCCGCTCTCCTCGACCTCCTTGTCGAAGGCGTCCCGTCACCGGCCAAGAAGCCGCTGGAGATCGCGCAGTCGAATGGCGGCACGTCTGCTTTCGTCTTCAAGACCCTCGCGGACCCCTTCGCCGGGCGCATCACGCTGTTCCGGGTCCTCTCCGGCCAGCTGAAGGGCGACTCGACGCTACTGAACGCCCGCACTCGAAGTAAGGAGAGAGTCGGCCAGCTCCTGGAGCTCCAGGGCAAGGATCACACGTCGACGGAGGCGTTCGAAGCCGGCGACATCGGGGCCGTCGCGAAGCTGAAGGAGACTGCAACCGGCGATCTACTCCTTTCGGAGGACCAGCCGGTCGAGCTCCCGAGCCTCGACCTCCCGCAGCCCGTTATGAGCTTCGCGATTACGCCCAAGGCAAAGGGGGACGAGGAGAAGATGGGCCAGGCCCTCCGGCGGCTCGCCGAGGAGGACCAGACGCTCGTCCTGCGCCGCGACGAACAGACGGGAGAACAGCTCCTCGCGGGCATGAGCCAGATGCACGTCGAGGTCGCCGTGGAGCGTATGAAGCGGCGCTTCGGCGTCGACGTCGAACTGCAGCCGCCGCGCGTTCCATACCTCGAGACGATTCGCAAGGAGTCGCGGGCGCAAGGGCGCTACAAGAAGCAGACCGGCGGTCGGGGCCAGTTCGGCGATTGCCACATCGTCCTCGAGCCCCTCGAGGGCCGTGTCGGCTACGAGTTCGTCGACAAGATCGTCGGTGGCGTCGTCCCGCAGAGCTTCCGGCCCGCGGTCGACAAGGGGATCCAGGAGGCAATGGTGCACGGTGAGCTCGCGGGCGCCCCGGTCCAGGGTGTGCGCGTGACACTCGTGGACGGCTCGTACCACACCGTCGACTCCTCCGAGATGGCGTTCAAGATCGCGGGCTCGATGGCGTTCAAGGCCGCGTACGAGAAGGCAGATCCTGTTCTTCTCGAGCCCATCATGCAGCTCGAGGCGACCGTTCCCGACGAGAGCGTCGGGACCGTGAACGGTGACTTGAACTCCCGGCGAGGAAGGCTTCAGGGGATGGACGCCCGAGGCGGCATGACACTGATCCGCGCCGAGGTGCCGATGTCCGAGGTCCTCACGTACTCGCAGTCGCTCACGTCGATGACCGGCGGTCGTGGCGACTACTCGGTCTCCTTCCTCCGGTACGAAGAGGTGCCTGCTCACGTTGCCGAACGGATCGTCGAACAGGTCAGGCGCGAGCGCGAGGAGGCGAAGGCGTCGTAGCCATGACCGCCGTCATCAGGAAGCAGGACACCTTCCGGACCTGTGCGGTGTGCAACCGCACGCTTCTCATGGGTGAGCGGGCGGCGCGCTTCAGCCCGCACGGAAACGACCAATGGGTCGACGTCTGCGCGCTCTGCACGGACGTTGCGAACGAGTACGGCTGGCTGAAAGAAGGGACGCCAACGACTCCCCTTGTCCCCGAGGCTCCGCGTCGCCGCCGCCGCTTTCGGGGGTTCGGGCTCGGCGGCGCCCCCGACACGCGTCGGCATGAGCCTCAGCCGACCTTCTCGGAGCCGGTGCTCCGACGCCTTTCGGAGCCGGAGCAGGCAATGGTCGAGGCCGCCGATCTCTTCAACGAGAGTGCCTACCGGCGGACGATCGCCGGAATCGCCAAGAGCCTGGGCCAGGCCAGGGTGAGCTTTCTGCCACTCTCTGGCACCAACACCGAGGTCGTCCTCACGATTGCGTGGGACATCTCGTGGTACCAGTACCGAGTCGTCTTCGACTCGCAGCAACCAGTTCGTCTGGCGGAGCGGGGCTACGAGCTGGACGAGGTGGACGACCGTTTTAGGGGCTGGAACGGCCACCTGGCTCAGGACGGGCGAGTCACGCCTGACATCCCGAAGCTCTGACCGACTGCCCGGCGCGAACTAGGAGAGGTGGCGAAACGCAAGCGCTGTGCGTTGTTCCACCAATCCCTCCTAACTAGGATGCGTTCAGATGATCTATTGCGTCGTCCCCTCCGAACTCGAGGATCAGCTGTACGCGAAGCTGGTCGAGCACTACAAGGACAACGGGAACGTGACCGTGATCGTTGACCGACGTTCGGGCCCGGACCGGCGGACGGCGGGCGCGAACGCCCCCGGCGGGAAGCGACAAGTCCGCGACCGGAGGCGCTCCCGAATCCCCGGGACGTTCCCGGCCACCGACGCGCCGGACGATTGATCGTCCGGCTCGTCCTCTGGAGCCTGGCGGACTCGAAGACGACGATCGGGGAACTCCGGCGCTACCTCCGTGATGAGTCCGTCGATCAGTTCGAAGACGTGCCGGGACTCCGTTTCAAGGCGTGGATCTCAGACGAGGTCACCGAGCGCTGGGGCGCGGTGTACTTCTGGGAGTCGCGGGAGGCGGCCGACCAGGCCCTGCCAAGCCGCGCCCGCGAGCTGATCGGCAAGGACCCCGACATCGGGGAGGAGTTCGAGGTGGAGGCGACCATCGAGGGGCGCTTCGACTTCGCAGAGCTCTCGCGGCTCGGCCTCGCCTTCGAGTAGGGCCCGCCTAGGTTTCGACGTCCGGGTCGATCTCGTCTGCGCGACGGGCGTGAGACTGGGCGGCTTCACGTTCCTCTCTCGCACGCTCAGCTTGCTCCTCCGCCACCGCTTCGCGTTCCTCCGCGCGCCGAGCACGCGTCTCGGCTTCTCCCCGAAGCTCTCCGGCTTCCGAACGTCGGCCCTCGAGCCGCTTCTCGCGTGCCTTTGTCCCGGCGAGGAAGAGGAGGGCAAGGACGACGACGACCGCGACGACGATCACGATGATCAGCCAGGTTTCCATGACATTCCTTCCATCGATTGGTTTCCCCGAAGGCCTCATACCCGCGTCCGGCGGCGTGAACCCCCTGGATAGGATGGGGCTGAAATCGACCAGGGGAGCCAGATGGCGCTGCTCGGCACGAAGACGTACCGGAACTACATCGGGGGCGAGTGGGTGGAGGCCGCCGACGGTGAGACGTTCGAGACGAAGAACCCCGCTACCGGTGAGGCGCTCGGTGTCTTTCCGAGCTCGGGCGTTGAGGACATGGACAGGGCGGTCGCTGCTGCCAAGGGCGCCTACGAGCACTGGCGGCTGGTGCCTGCTCCCAAGCGTGGGGAGATCCTCTTCCGCGTGGCGCAGCTTTTCGCGGAGCGCAAGGACGAGCTGGCCGGCGAGATGACGCAGGAGATGGGCAAGGTCCGACCCGAGGCTGCCGGAGACGTCCAGGAAGCGATCGATATGACGTACTACATGGCCGGCGAAGGCAGGCGTCTCTTCGGGCACACGACTCCCTCCGAGCTGCGCGACAAGTTCATGATGTCGACCCGGAATCCAGTCGGTGTCGTCGGCGCGATCACACCCTGGAACTTCCCGATCGCGATTCCGAGCTGGAAGATCGCGCCGGCGCTGGTCTGCGGTAACACCGTCGTTCTGAAGCCCGCCGCGGAAACGCCGCTCCTGGCCGAGCGCTTCGTGGAGATCTTCGAGGAGGCCGGGCTGCCGCCGGGTGTCCTGAACATCGTCCACGGAGCGGGGAAGAACGTAGGCGCCCAGCTCGTGCGGCATCCCGACGTCCCCCTGATCACGTTCACGGGCTCACACGAGGTCGGGGTCCAGGTGACGCAAAACGCGGCACCGCTCCTGAAGCACGTCCACCTGGAGCTCGGCGGCAAGAACGCGATCATCGTCATGGACGACGCCGACATCGACCTGACGGTCGAGGGCATCCTCTGGTCTGCTTTCGGAACCTCCGGGCAGCGTTGCACGGCTGCGAGCCGCGTCATCGCACACCGACAGGTCTACGACGAGCTCCGGTCGAAACTCGTCGTCCGCGCTGAGAAGATGCAACTCGGCAACGGCCTGGACGAGGACACTGACGTCGGCCCTGTCATCAACCAGGCCGCGTTGGACAAGATCCACTCCTACACGGAGATCGGGAAGAGCGAGGGGGCGACGCTCGAGACCGGGGGAGAGGTCGCGACCGAGAACGGTCTGGACAAGGGATTCTTCTACCGGCCGACCGTGTTCGCCGACGTCGAGCCGGGCATGCGGATCGCCCAGGAAGAGATCTTCGGGCCGACGACTGCGCTCATCCGCGCTACCGACATCGACGAGGCGATCAGAATCGCGAACGGGATCCCGTTCGGCCTTTCTTCCTCGATCTTCACCCGGGACGTCAACAAGGCGTTCCGCGCGATGAGGGATCTGAATGCGGGAATCACCTACATCAACGCAGGAACGACGGGTGCGGAGGTGCATCTGCCCTTCGGCGGCACGAAGGGAACCGGCAACGGCCACCGGGAGGCAGGGCAAGCCGCGCTCGACTTCTACACCGAATGGAAGTCGATCTACGTCGACTACTCCGGCAAGCTCCAACGCGCGCAGATCGACGCGATGGACTCGCCGATGCCATAACGGCGCCGGGTCGGAGCGCGTGACCCAGGCTCCCGTCGAGCTACCCCCGGGGGACCCCCCGTTGTTTACCCCCTGTGGTGACGGTAGCGCTGAGGAGCGCGTGTGTGGCGCACGGGATGTGCCGATACCGTGACGGCGCAGCAGCGGAAGCTCGTCGTGTTCGTGCCGACGGAGGCTCTGGATGCTGTTCGCGACGCCCTTTTCGGCGCGGGCGCCGGCCGGATCGGAAAGTACGAGCGCTGCTCGTGGTACACGCCGGGCACGGGTACCTTCCGAGCCGGCGAGGGGGCATCGCCGGCAATCGGCGAACTTGGGCAGGAGGAGCGTGTTCCCGAGCTCAGGCTCGAGACGGTCTATCCGGTCGCGCGCGAGGGTGAAGTGGTAGCAGCTCTTCGGGAAGCTCACCCGTACGAGGAGCCCGCCTACGACCTTTACTCGCTCGTGCCGCCACCGTGAAGGCCCGTCTCTCGACCGACGGCGGCTCGCGAGGGAATCCTGGCCCCGCGGCAGCGGCGTACGTCCTTGAGACCGAGGACGGCACGGTCCTCGACGCGCACGGCGAGACGATCGGCGTTGCAACGAACAACGTGGCCGAGTACCGCGCCCTCGTCGACGGTCTTCGCAAGGCGGTCGAGCTCCAAGTCGACGACCTTGAGGTCGTCTCGGACTCCGAGCTCCTGGTGAAGCAGATGAGAGGCGAGTACCGGGTCAAGAACAAAGCCCTCATCGAGCTCTCGCTCGAAGCCGCCCGACTGGCCCGCCAGATCCCATCTGTCCGCTATCTGGCTGTCCGCCGCGAGCAGAACGAGCTTGCTGACCGGCTCGTGAACGAGGCCCTGGATAGCGCCGGCGAGCGGCTATGATGGCCCGACTCGCGGATGTAGCTCAGTTGGCTAGAGCGTCTGCTTGCCATGCAGAAGGTCGAGGGTTCGAGTCCCTTCATCCGCTCCTCGAAGACCCGCTGGAAATGGCGGGTTTTCTCGTTGGCCGCAAGGGCGCCTGGACCGGGGTCACGACGCTGCCAGTCAGCTTCTAGTCAGCCTTGGGGCATAGGGTGTTTGCCCTCGATCAATGAGTTCGGATCAGACGAGCACGAAAGCCCCCGGGCCGGCGACGACGCTTGCCTCTTGCGCGAGCGCGGAGCTGATGTAGGCGTCGATCAGGCGACCAGGGCCAGCCTTCTCGAGCGCGCAGCGACGTCGCGTCGCGAGCCGCAAGACCCCGGCGCGCCGCCCTTTTTTGCCGCCGCGACCCGTAGCCTGCCGCCGCATCGCCGCATCGCCGCCGTGACGCCAACGGCGCTTTGCCACGGCCGCCGAAGCGACGAGCCCGTCTCCTCAAATCCCGCCAAGCGTTCTGGGGAATGCGCGAGCGAGAGGCGTCCTGACTTGGCGGGCCTCTGCTTACGGACGTGCTGTTCTACGACGTTGTGAGCGCCCAGACCGAGAAAGTCGTCGAGTTCTTCCTCGAGCGCGAGGCAGCCGAGGCGATGATCGGCGATGTCCGAGCAGACGACCCGAGCTCGCCGCAGTAACTGCGCGTCGAGGCGCTCGAGTTCTAGTCGCGTGAGCGCACCCGAGATCGGAAGAACCTTGGCCACAAGCCGCTAGACGTATTCCTCCGCCGGGATCGGCGTGCGGGCGTCGGCTTCGCGTTCCTCGTCGGCGTCAGGGAGGAACCAACGCTCCGCGATCACGGTCGGAACGACGGCGGAGAGCACGACGACCGTCACGAGCAACGAAAACTGCGTTTGGTCGATGATCCCGGCGTTCAGCCCGTAGAGCGAGGAGATCGTCCCGAAGGTCAGGCCGGTGCTCATGAGGAGCGTGGTGAACGTGGCGTGCTTCGGGATGGCCCGCCGGGCGAGCGGGAAGATGAAGGCAACCTTTGGCACCATTTTCGCGAGGAGGAGCGCGCCCAGTAGGCCCAGGTTCGCGATCACGGCGCCGAGAGAGACGTTCAGGCCGCCCTTCAGGAAGAAGAAGGGCGTCAGGAACGCGAAGGCGACGACGCGGAGGCGCTGTTGCTCCTCGCGGTGTTCCGCGTAGTGCTGGCTCATGACGAGTCCGAGCACGAACGCGGGGAGGACGGCGTGCCCGTTCGCGAGGTCGGCGAGCACCATGAGCACGAAGAGGCAGACGAAGACGAGCTTGATCTCTGGCTCGATTACGCGGTCGCCGTAGCGGCGAAAGAACCAGGGTGCGACTCGCGGCAAGGCGAGGATGAGCGCGAGCGAGACGAGCAGGAAGACCGGAAACCACAGGTTCGGCTTGATGAAGATCGCCGAAAGGGCGATCGCGGTGCAGATGTCGGTGACGAAGGTTGCGCTCATCAGGAGTTTCCCGACCTGGGTCGCGTTTAGGTCCCGCTCCACAAGGACGGCGTAGACGACCGCGAGAGACGTGGTCGAAAGGGCCGTGCCGGCAATCAGCGATGCCTTCACCGACCAGTCGAGCAGAAAATAGGAGACGAGCGAGGCGACGACGAAGGGCCCAGCAAAGGACGAAAACCCGATCCCGAGCGAGGCGGGTAGGCGCCGGCGCATATAGGCCGGATCGACCTCCATTCCGGCGAGGAACGTGAGCACGATCGACGCGAACGTAGCCACGAAGTCGAGCCATTCGGCGCTGCCCAGGTCGAAGACGTTCCCGACGACGACACCGAGCGTCAGTTCGACCAGCGCGACGGTCACGCCGAGCTCGACCGAGACGATCGAGGCGACGACGACTACGGCGGCAAGGACTGCGGCAAGTTGGATGGGCTCCACGGCTCTACCTCCAGCAGGTGCGGACTACGGTCGGTAGA
>DATLQD010000185.1:0-16309 GCA_035535315.1 Gaiellaceae bacterium | reverse complement strand
ACGCATTCGCCGGTGGCGGTCTCCTTTCTGTGCCACTTTCCGTCGGCTTTCGCCGCCTGGGATTTCCCCAGCGTCCTGCCCTTTGGTGTCCGGACTTTCCTCGGACCGCCGAAGCGGCCCGCGGTCACCCGGCCTGCACGTTGAATTGTACCCGCCGTCACAGTCCGTCGGGCCCTGGAATCGGGTCCGCGGGATCGCTAACCAGCCTCCGTGCGCACCTCTACGCCGGAGGCCTCCGAAAGCACAAGCTGCGAACCGCACTCCGGGCAGGCGATCCCCTGGGGAGTCCGCATGACGAACTCCCCGCACGCCAGGCACTCGAGGCTGGCGCCCCTCGTGAGCGCGTGGAGCTCCTGGTCGAGCGTCCTGTTGAGCCAGAGAACCTCCATCAGACGGTCCTGAAGACTCCCGTCACCTTCCCGAGAATCTGAACATGATCCGGAAAGAGCGGCTCCATCGACTGGTTCTCGGGCTGGAGGCGGATCTGGCTCCCGTCGCGGAAGAAGCGCTTGACAGTCGCCTCGTCGGTCGTCTCGTCGTCGCCTGCGAGCGCCACGACGATGTCGCCATTCTTAGCCGTTTGCTGGCGGCGGACAACGATGTAGTCGTCGGGCATGATCCCCGCTTCGATCATGCTCTCGCCCCGGATCCGCAGGAGAAACTCCTCCCCGGACCCGGACGAGAGAGGCTCCGGGACTGCCAGGTGGTCCTCCACGTTCTGCTCCGCGAGGAGGGGCCCGCCCGCTGCGACCTGCCCGACGAGCGGCAGGACGCGCACGCGTGCCGCCTCGCCCAGGGAGCCGTCGGAGGCCGGACGGTCCCGGCCCAGGAGCTCGAGTGCCCGCGGCTTCGTCGGGTCTCGGCGGATGTAACCCGCCCGCTCCAGGTTCGCCAGGTGCGCGTGCACGGTGGACGGTGATGCAAGGCCCACCTCTTCGCCGATCTCACGCACCGTGGGTGGGTATCCGTGCTCGTCGACGTAGGCCACCACGTACTCGTAGATCTCGCGCTGCCGGTCTGTAAGCATCGCTTCCCTCCGCTTAGATCGAACGTATGTTCGGAAGAGTAGCGAGGCGCGCGGACGGCGTCAACCGGCCGGTACAATCCCCCACCGCGCGCGCTGGTGGCGGAATTGGTAGACGCGCAAGGTTGAGGGCCTTGTGCCCCGAACGGGGCGTGGAGGTTCAAGTCCTCTCCAGCGCATAGAGGCGTCTCCGGCTCGCGGCCAGAGGCGCCTTTTTCGTCCTCCTGGCCGACCCTTCGGCCTCTGACTAATGTACCCCCGTGCGCGAGCTCTGCGGGACCGCCGTCGACGCAGCGCTGGCTGCCGGTGCCGAGTACGCCGACGCCCGCGCGATCCTTCGACGCACCCAGGACATCGCAACAAAGAACGGTGAGGTCGAG
Source organism: Gaiellaceae bacterium (assembly GCA_035535315.1). Lineage (GTDB taxonomy): Bacteria > Actinomycetota > Thermoleophilia > Gaiellales > Gaiellaceae > DASQGA01. The sequence continues at coordinate 14,905 of DATLQD010000185.1, read as the reverse complement.
TCGATCGCCGACGGCGAGTCCGAGGGGATCGGCGTGCGCGTCCTGGTCAGGGGTGCCTGGGGGTTCGCCTGCGACCGCCGCCTCTCGAACTCGGGCGCCAAGGAAGCCGCTGCCCGTGCGGCGGAGTTCGCGCAGGCCAGCGCGTCACGCACGCCGCGCCCGGTCGTCCTCGCCCCGGCCAGGGCCGAGCAGGGCGAGTACAGGACACCCTTCCAACGCGATCCCATCGACGTCCCGCTCGAGGAGAAGATCGAGCTTCTCCTGCGAGCGGACGCCTCGCTCCGCCATGCGGATGTGACGATCACGCAGGCCGCTGCGCGCGCAAGCCGCGAGCAGCGCGCGTTCCGGTCGTCCGAGGGCGCCGATGTCTTCCAGGAGTTCGTGGAGTGCGGCGCCGGACTCGAGGTGCTCGCGACAACCGACGGAGCCGTCCAGGTGCGGAGCTATCCGAGCGCGCACGGGGGTTCGAGCGCCCAGGCCGGTTGGGAGTACGTCGAAGGTCTGGCCCTGGATGAGCACGGTCCTCGCGTCGCCGAGGAGGCCGCTGCACTCCTCCGGGCGGACCCGTGTCCCCAGAAAGTCACCACGGTCGTGATCGACTCGGAGCAGATGCAGCTCCAGGTGCACGAGTCAGTCGGCCATCCGACGGAGCTCGACCGGATCTACGGAACCGAGGCGGCGTACGCCGGCACGAGCTTCCTGAAGCCGGAAGACCTAGGTTCTCTCCGCTACGGCTCCGAGCTCATGAACATCACGGCCGACTCGACGACGCCACTCGGCCTCGGCACGTTCGGCTACGACGACGAGGGCGTCCCCGCCCGCCGAGAGCCGATCGTGAGCGCAGGGATCCTCGAGGGCTTCTTGGACTCGCGCGAGACCGCTTCGCTCCTCGGAGGCGAGGGCGGCGGCGGGTCGATGCGGGCCGACGGCTGGAGCCGGATGCCGCTGGTCCGCATGACGAACCTCCATCTGGAGCCCGGCGAGGGAACACTCGACGACCTCATTGCAGACGTCGACGACGGGATCCTCCTCGGCACGAACAAGAGCTGGTCGATCGACGACAAGCGCCTGAACTTCCAGTTCGGGACACAGGTTGCGTGGGAGATCACGAAGGGTAAGCGCGGGCGACTCCTCCGCGACGCGACCTACATGGGCGTGACGCCCGAGTTCTGGGGCTCGCTGGACGCGCTCGCGGGCAAGGAGGAGTGGACGATGGGAGGTCTCACGAACTGCGGAAAAGGCCAGCCGGGGCAGAGCGCCCACGTCTCGCACGGTGCCCCACCCGCGCGATTTCGCCAGGTTCGGGTCGGCATCCGGTCGTGAGCGACTCGTCGAGGGCGCTCGAGCTCGCCGAGCGCGCGTGCCGTGCAACCGAAGGGGACGAGGCCGATGCGCTGGTCCAGGCACAGCGGTCCGGCTTCGCGCGCTTCGCCGACTCGGTCGTGCACCAGCCGACCCTGATCGTCGACGAGTCGGTGACAGTCCGCGTCGCGCGCGAGGGGCGGGTTGGATGCGCCAGCACGAACCGCACCGACGACGAAGGCCTCGCGGAGGCAGCTCGGCGTGCCGCCGCGATCGCCGACCGGGCACCGACCGATCCCGGCTTCCCGGGGCTCCAGCCACCGATCGAAGCGCCGGCCGTGGACGGGTTCGACGAGGAGACCAGCACGGAGGGCCCGTCCGACCAGGCCGAGCGGGCCTGGTCGGCGATCGAGGCAACCGGCGATCTCGGCCTCTACGGCTACTACACGAGCGGAGTTACCGAGCTCGGCGTGGCCTCGACGACCGGGCTTTCGGTCTCCCAGACGATGACGGACGCGACGGTCCTGGCGCTCGCCGCTTCCGAGAGCTGTTCCGGCTACGCCGAGGCCACATCCTGGAAGGCCGGCGAGATCGATCCTGCCCGCGTCGCGCACGAAGCGGCGGAGAAAGCAGCGCGAACGACCGGCGCTCACGACCTCGAGCCCGGGACGTATCGCGCCGTGCTGGAGCCCTACGCGTTCGCGGAGCTTCTCTGGTACTTCGCGTACAGCTCGCTGGGGGCTCTCGCGCTCCTGGAAGGGAGAAGCTTCCTCTCGGGTCGAGTCGGCGAGAAACTCTTCCACCCGGCATTCTCGCTCTACGACGACGGCGGTGACCCCCGCGGCCTCCCTAAGGCCTTCGACTTCGAGGGGGTGCCGAAGCAGCGGGTCGCGATCGTCGAGAGCGGCGTCGCGAACGACGTCGTCTGGGACCGGCGTACCGCAGCGCAGGCGGGTCGCGAGTCGACCGGCCACGCGCTGGCTCCTCCGGCACAGTCCTTTGGCCCGGTCCCCTTCAACCTCTCCGTACCCGGCGGTACCGCGGGCGTGGACGAGCTCGCCGAGCTGGTCGGCGACGGCATCTACGTGACCCGGCTCCACTACGTGAACCTCGTAGACCCGCGGGAGGGCTTGATCACCGGCATGACGCGAGACGGCACGTTCCGGATCGAGGGCGGCCGCGTGACGGAGCCGCTCGCCAACCTGCGCTTCACTACGTCGTTCCCGGCGCTCGCTGCGTCGCTGCTAGGCCTGGGGCGGGACGTGACGCTCGTGAACGGAAGCGATTTCTACGGAGACCGGTATCCGTTCGGATCCCTGGTGCCGGCGGTGGCTACAGAGGCTTTCACCGTGGTCGGAACCGGCTCCGGGCCCGGCCTCTAGAGCATGTAGAAGAGGGCGATGGTGGTGATCGTGAAGATCGCTGCGACCACGACCGTCAGGCGTGTCAGGTTGCGCTCGACGATGTGCTGGCCGCCCTGCGAGGCGGGTGTGTAGCCAAGGCCTCCAAACCCTGCGTCTCGCCCCGAGTGCATGAGGACGAGCACGACCATGAAGATCGAAACGAGGACGTGGAAAGCCGCAACGACTCCGAGCACAGGCTCAGGATAGCTAGAACCCTCTACCCGTCGGATCCGGCCGCTCCGCGGATGGCCGCCACGAGCTCGGCCGCGATCTTGTCCTTGCTGATGTAGCCGGTGGCCCCCACCTCGCGCGCCCGTTCGAGGTCCTCCTCCGCGTTCGAGCCTGTAACGAAGAGGACGCGGGTACTCGGAGCACGCTTCCGGATGGCGCGCGTGGCCTCGAATCCGTCGAGCACCGGCATGCTGACGTCCATTAAGACCACCTCGGGCTCTAGCTCCACCACGCGTTCGACGGCTTCGAGGCCGTTGGGCGCCGTCGCGACCACGTCGATCCCCTGCTCTGTCTCGAGCAGCGCCCGTAGCGCGTCGACGAAGAGGTCATGATCATCCACGATTAGAACCCGTACTGTGCCGGCGGCCATTAAAGCTGACATTAGCTCAGAAAGAGGAGGATTTCGATAGATTCAGTCGGGGCGGGACCGGCGCGCGATCTCGAGACCGCTCTGCACGCCGACGTGCTCCACCTGAAGGGTCGTGTGGTCGAGCCCAAAGCGCTCGCGGAGAAGATTCTCGAGCTCGAGTCGGATCCGGTGGCAGTCCCCGCCGGGCTCCACCAGCACGTGGGCGGACAGGGCAGGAAAGCCACTCGTGACCGTCCAGACGTGCAGGTCATGCGTCTCCACCACACCGGGGTGCTCCGCGATCGCCCGGCCCACGTCCGCCGGTGGCGCAGACTCAGGGGCCGCCTCGAGGAAGATACGGCCCGACTCCTTCAGCAGCGTGTAGCTCCCCAGGAACATGAGGCCGGCCACGAGCAGCGAGGCCACGGGGTCGAACCGATCCCAGCCGGTGAGGAGGATGAGCCCACCGGCGAGGGCCGTCCCGGCGAACGCGGCCAGGTCGGTCGCGATGTGGAGATAGGCGCCGCGAACGTTCAGGCTGTCCCTACGGGCACGTGAGAGGAGCGCGAGCACCCCGAGATTGACTGCGATGCCGGCCAGGGCGACGATCGAAACGATCCCGCCGCGCACCTCGGGCGGCTCGAGCAGGCGACGAATGCCCTCGAAGAGGATCCAGACTCCGATCAGAGCAAGCGTGATCCCGTTGGTCTGGGCCGCGAGGATCTCGGCCCGGCCGAAGCCGAACGTCCACCGACCGCGCGCCGGTAGTTTCGCCGCCCAGGCCGCGAGGAGTGCAAGTCCCAAAGCGGCCGCGTCGGTCAGCATGTGCCCGGCGTCGGCCAGGAGGGCGAGCGAGCTCGAGGCGACCGCAAAGACGACCTCCACCACCATGAAGGCGAGGATCAGCACCAGGGAGACGGTGAGAAGGCGCCGGTCGGAGTCGGCCGCTGGACCGTGATCGTGGCCGTAGTGCATTGGGGCTATTGTGCCGCCGCTGCCCGCTTCAGCACCGCTTCGATGCGCTCGGCCTGAAGCCGGACGTCGTGCGCCGAAGCGGCAGCGCGCGCGGAGCGATTCGGTCGGGGGAGCTCCGCGGCCCGGCGAAGCCCGTCGGCGATCGCCTCGACGCTCAGCGGGTCGACCAGGACGCCTGACTCGGCGCTCACGAACTCAGGTGGCCCTCCGACCTTGGTCGCGACGACGGAGCGCTCGCTCGCCATCGCCTCGAGCAGCGCCTGCCCGAACGGCTCCACCAGGCTCGGCTGGCAGAGGACATCGCAGGCGGAGATCCAGGTGGCAACATCGTCGTGCGAAACGCGGCCGATCAGACGTACTCCGGGGCGGCCCTCGAGGGACGGTCGCAAAGGACCATCGCCGACGAAAGCGAGGCTTCCCCGACCCAGACGTTCGAAAGCCTCGGCCAAACGAAGGACGTTCTTTCGCTCGTCGAGCCGCCCAACGCAGAGATAGAACGGCTCCTCTCCCTGCCAGCCGAGCTGTCCTCGGGCCTCCGTCGCGTCGCGCCCGCAGAAGCGGTCCAGGTCGACGCCGCTGTCGATCACCTCGATCCGGTCTTCCAGGCCGGGAAGCTTCCGGGCCAGCTCGCGACGTAGGTAGTCGGAGACGGCGACAACCGTGTTCGCCCGTCCCACGGCGAGCGCCGTCAGCCTCCGCACGCCCCTGATCCCGTCCACGTTTCTGACGTCCCGGCCATGAGCAGTCAGCACCAGGCCGGTACCGGCGAGCCGCGCCGCGGCCGCCGCGGCAAGCCCCGCCGGAACGAGGTAGTGCGCGTAGACGACGTCCGGGCGAAAGCCGCGCGCCGCGCGCAACGCGCGACCCGTGAGGCGAGCGTGCTTTCCCAGCCCTCCGGACCTGCGATCGGAAACGGCGTATGAGATCTCGTGCCCGCGAGCCTCGAGCGCGTCCGCGATCTGCTTCACAAAGACGCCGTAGTCCGGCTCCTCATGCCCAGGAAACATCGATGAAACAAGAAGAATCCGCATGATTTTGACTCTTGTCAGGGATAGCCCAAACGGGGGTCGCCGTACTTCACCACCCGCGCTACACCTATTCCATGAGCGCAACTCTTTCAGGAAGCATCGACGTCGCCGCTGTCGAGGCACACCTGGGGCGCTACGTGGTCTCGTGTCCACTCTGTCGAGCCGTCGACCGCATGAGCGTTGCGAAGCACCTCTGCGGACTCGAGGCATGCGACGGCGTGGAAGACGAGGTGCCCGTGGTTCTCGTGGTCTGCCGACGCTGCGGCTACCTGATGCCGCTGGCCGCCGACCGCATCGACGGCGCCGATCCGCTCGCCGCTTAGCGGCGCTCGATCGGCCACCGCCGATTCAAACGATCCTACGAGGTCGCCGTCGAGGTGAACGACGGGCGACTCGACGCTGCCGGCGCAGAGCTCGCCGGGCGCCGTCACGCCGGTGCAGCACCGATGCGCTCACGGTTGCCCTAGGCAGCGCGGATGTAGCGCCGCTCGGATTCACGATCGAGTCGGTCCTCTGCCCGGGCGCGAGCGATGATCTCGTCGGCAGGACCGAAGCGGGCGTGCACCTGGGCACGTCGCAGCTCGTTCCAGAGCTCCTCGATCAGCTCGGAGAGCTCGGCCGCCTGCGCGGACTTGACCGCGTCATGCTGGTCGGACAGGTCTTCCCAAATCTCGGCCCGGCGCTCTGTGGCCTGGGCGAGATCTCTACGGATGTCAGTTGGCGTTCTCATTACCTTTGAGAACGAATCTGGCGCCCCCGGCATTCCCATCAGCGGCCGGTCGCGGAGAAATGCTGGTAGTCCGTCGGAGACGCCCAGTATCCGCCCCAGTGCCAGCCGATCGCAGCGAAGGCGCGGACGACTGCGTCGCCTGAATGAATCATTCCCTTGGCCCGCTTGGAGCGGTCGACGTAGGCCGCTCCGCTGGGCGGCGAGACGTGTCCGCTCGAGGACACGTATGGGTTCTGAACGGGATTGATGTCGATCGCCCGGCCGTACGCATGCTCCGACCACCGGGTCGTGCCCGCCACGAAGCGGCAGTTGAAGGCGGACGTGTTGTTCGCGGCGAGAGAGCGGTCGTCGCTTGATCCGTAGGCGTCGACGAGCCATATGCGCCGGATCGGAAACCGGATCGCGTACAGGCGTCGCATGACCCTGACGACCGGCCAGGCTTGCCACCGGTTGACGATCAGACGGCCCCGGTGCACCTCCCCGTCGTAGCCCCAGTGGCTGACGCGCAGCAGGCGGAGATTCCTGATGTGAACGGGGCAGCCCGGCCGCCACGAGCTCATCCGGCTCTGGAGCAGCGGTGAAATTCGCTGCACGCTCCCCTGGAACTCGGGCGCCGCAGACCCTGCCGGGACGAACACGGCGAAAGCCAGCAGAACGAGGGCCAGTCGCTTCATAGAGCCGGAGGCGGGATTCGAACCCGCGACATCGCGCTTACAAGGCGCGCGCTCTGGCCAGCTGAGCTACTCCGGCTTGGTATCGAGAAAAATGCGACGCATTTTTCTCGGGGCAAATCTTGACACATCGCTTCGCCACCCCTCATCGGGGCCGGGCTCGCCCTGCCCGCGCGCCTACGACAGGACCTGGCGACTCTGCTGGTGTGTGAGCACCTTCCGCTTCACGCGCTGAAGAGCATTGTCGATCGTCTTCGTGTCGCAGCCCAGCTCGACTGCCATCTCCTCGTAGGAGAGCCCCTCCATGTAGCAGCGAAGTGCATCGCTCTCGAGCGACGACAGACCGGTTCCGAGGCAGAAGACGAGGCTCTGCAGCTCCTCGGTCGAGATGACGCAGATGGCAGGATCGTCGATACCCGGCCCCGGAAGCGCGTCGCCGAGGGTGCAATCCGAGTCGTCCTGGCCGGCGGGTGTCTGGCTGAACGACACGTACTGGTTCAGCGGAACGTGCTTGAAGCGCGTCGCGGCCTTGATGGCCGTGATGATCTGCCGCGTGATGCAGAGCTCCGCGAAGCTCCGGAACGACGTGTCCTTGTCGGAGCGGAAATCGCGAACGGCCTTGTAGAGGCCGAGCAGGCCCTCCTGGATCAGGTCGTCGGACTCACCGCCGGCGATGAAATAGGAGCTCGCCTTGAGCCGGACGAAACCGGTGTAACGGCGGATTAGCGAGTCGAGGGCGACATCGTCCCCGTTCCGCGCGCGGATGACGAGTCGGACGTCATCTTGCTCGCGCTGGAGCCTCTCTGGCGACCGGGCGGTGGCGAACTGGGGACGCGGCATGTCTCCTCCTGGGGCAGGGTGGAGGGAAGAGCGGCTTCACCTTCGCAACTCTAACCCTCAGGTTGAGGTTGCTTGAGGCTAGCAGCAGCCTGTGGATAATTCAAGTCCGGCGCCGACGCCACTCTTCCAGGCGGCGCCTCGTCTCTCCTCCCACCGAGTCCCCTAGCTTCGACCCGGACCTTGACGCCTGGCCTGACGGCTCGCCCCCGAGCTCGCTCATGAAGTCCGCAGATCCCACCTTCCTGACCTCCTGCCCTGCGGTTTCCCTGATCGCCCGGTCGCTCGACACGAGGAGGACGCGCTCCGTCCGCCGGTGCTCAGCAGCAAGGCGCTCGAGCAGCTGGTCTGCAGGCTGCGCAAACCGGACGGCGAGGCTTCCGTACGAGTGATCCTCGCCCACGCCGTCGAAGACGACGACGCCGCGCGCGCCCCGCAGCGCGACGAAGGAAGCGAGACGATCGACGAGCTCTTGCCGCTCCGCATACTCCCCGGCGTGCAGCAGGTTGTAGCCGTCGAACAGGTAGAGCGTCGGGTCAGGCATGGCGTTGCCGGGCGGCCTCGAAAAGTGCGATGCCGGCCGCGACGCTCACGTTCAGCGACTCCACGCGGCCCGCGAGCGGAATGGCGAACGCGTCGTCGCAGGCCCGGCGAACACCAGGCCGGACGCCCTTTCCCTCGGAACCGAAGACGAGGACGGAGCCTGCCGCGAGGTCGGCCGACCACACGGGCGTTTCGGCATCTCCCGCGGCCGCCCAGGCCCAGACGTCGTCCCGCTTCACCTCGTCGATGTAGCGCGAGAGGTTGACGACGACTCCTACCGGCAGGTGCTCGACCGCGCCTGCAGACGCGCTGCACACGGCCGCTGTCACACGCGCCGAGCTGCGCTCCGGAACGACGACGCCGTTCGCCCCCGCGCCTTCGGCGCTCCTGCAGACCGCGCCGAGGTTGTGAGGATCTGTGACCTGGTCGAGGCAGACGACGAGCGGGCGGTCACCGGCTGCGAGCTCATAGGCGTCGGCGTAGCGATAGGGCTCGACCCACGCTACGACTCCTTGATGCTCGCGCGTGCCCGCCGCGGCCGTGAGCGCGGACTCGGGCCGGACCTGGACACGGAGGCCGGACTCGTCGCGGAGCCATTGTTCGGCCTTGAGTGCCCGTTCGGTCGCGAGGATCTCGAGCAGCTGGCGCTTCCCGGCGCGCAGGACCTCCCGAACCGGACGACGCCCGTAGACGAGCTCACGGGTACTCACCGTTCGACCAGGACGAAGCCCTCGGCTGCGTCGCGGACCTCCCAGCCTCGAGCTTCGATCTCCGTTCGCAGGCGGTCGGCTTCGTCGAAGTCCCCCCGTGCACGTGCTTCCTGGCGGCGTTCGGCCAGCGCGCGGAGCTCCGCGGGAGCAACACGTGCAGCGGTCAGGGACTCCAGCCCGAAGAGATCGAGTGCCCTGCGCAGGAGCTCCGACTCCCCCCGCGCCCGCCAGTCGTGCAGGAGCGCCAGGGCATCCGGCGTGTTGAAGTCCTCATCGAGGATCTCGGCCAGCCGGGACCACTCGCTATCCGACCCGCCCCCGTCCTCGAGCCCGACGAAGTGGTTCTTGAACGTCTCCGCCTGCGCCTGTGCCGCGGCCATCGCCTCGTCCGAGAAGTCGAGAGGGCTGCGGTAGTGGGCCCCGAGAAAGAGAAGCAGGACGGCCTCCCGGCTCCAGCGGTCGAGCACGTCCTTGAGCGACACGATGTTGCCGACTGACTTCGACATCTTCTCCGCATCCATCTGCAGCAGACCGTTGTGCGCCCAGATCCGCGCGAACTCGCGGCCGGCTCCGCGCGACTGCGCAAGCTCGTTCTCGTGGTGCGGAAAACGCAGGTCGAGCCCGCCGCCGTGGATGTCGAAGGCGGCGCCGAGATGCTTCTCGGCCATGGCGGAGCACTCGATGTGCCAACCGGGTCGCCCCCGGCCCCAGGGCGACTCCCATGAAGTGTCCTCGTTCGGCTTCGTCGCCTTCCAGAGGACGAAGTCGCGCTGGTCCTCCTTCAGGTCGCTGGGCTCTTGGGCGACCATGTCGTCGAGCTTCGCGCCTGAGAGCTCGCCGTAGCTCGGCCACTTCGCCACGCGGAAGTACACGTCGCCGCCGGACTCGTACGCGAGCTCGCGCTCGACGAGCTCCGTGATCAGAGAGACGATCTCGGGCATCGTCTCGGTGGCGAGCGGCTCGACGTCCGGGCGGCCCAATCCCAACCGATCCGTGTCCTCCACGTACCACCGCGCAGCCTCGGCCGCGAGCTCGGCGCTCGGCCGGCTCTGCTTCGTAGCGGCGTCGTAGATCTTGTCGTTCACGTCAGTGATGTTCTCGACGAGCTTCACCCGGTAGCCCGTCTCCTCGAGCCAGCGCTTGAGCCAGAGGGAGACGAGGTAGGGCCTCGCGTTGCCGATGTGAATGCGCTGGTAGACCGTCGGCCCACAGACATATATCCCGACCGGGCCGGGTGGCGGCGGCAGCTCCTCAAGCGTTCGCGAAAGCGTGTTCTGCAGTCTCATCGTCATGTCTCGGCGGGCCGGCGCCACCGTCACCGGTTCGGCCGGCCGGTGTCATGATGAATTGAGCTTATGGCAGAGGTCGCCGCACAGACGCGCACGCGGGCACGGCGCGAGCGCTTGAGCTTCCCGAGTCTGCTCTTGGGAGGGGCTCACCTGGCGGTGCTCTCCGCGTTCGCCCTCGCGCAGCCGCTCTTCGACCTCTTCTCGAAGAACGCCGAGTTCTTCGCGGTCCGGCGGTCTTCACCGAAGGAGATCGTCGTCTTCGCGCTAGCAGTCACATTTCTCCCACCTCTCGCGATGCTCGCCGTAGAGGCGTTGGCGGGGCTCGCCTCGCCCCTCCTTCGCCGCGTGCTCCACCTCGTCTTCGTGGCCGGTCTCACGGGCCTGATCGCGATCCAACTCGTCAAGCGCGCCGGAGACCATTCAAGCGCCCTCGTGATCGCGCTAGCTGCGGCCGTGGGCATCGCGGTCGCGCTGCTCTACCTCCGCGTTCCGCCGGCTAGGAGCTTCCTGACGATTCTCTCGCCGTCTCCGATCGTCTTCCTGGCGCTCTTCCTGCTGACGTCGCCGATCGAGAAGCTCGTCATGCCGGAGGACGTCAACGCAGCCGTCACCGACGTCTCCGCGCGAACTCCGGTCGTCATGATCGTCTTCGACGAGTTCCCCGAGTTTTCACTGATGAACCGGAGTAAGAAGATCGATGCCGACCGGTTCCCGAACTTCGCGCGGCTCGCCCGGAACGCCACCTGGTTCCGGAACGCGACGACCGTCAGTCACTCGACGACCAAGGCCGTGCCGGCGATCATGACTGGGATCCGGCCCCAGCCGAACAAGCTGCCGATCTTCGCCGACCACCCCGACAACATCTTCACGCTCCTCGGCGGCAGCTATCGAATGAACGTGGTCGAGTCGCAGACCTCCCTCTGCCCAAAGCAACTCTGCGGGGACGACCGCCCGCGCTTGACGAGCAGCGGAGCGAAGCCCAAAGAGGCCTCGCTCTACTCCGACGCGTCGTATGTCTACCTCCACCTGATCGCGCCGCCCCGCCTCGAAGAGAGGCTCCCGTCGGTCTCGACGGCCTGGGAGAACTTCGGCAACGAGGGCGGCACGCAGACGAGCATCAGCCTCAGCGGCGACGACAGCCGGGCCCCGACAGGGCATCCCGAGGTCTGGGACGACCGCGGCGGCGCGGCGCGCTCGTTCTTCTCGTCCATCCGTGCCACGTCGGCGCCGACGCTCAACTTCGCCCACCTCCTGCTCCCGCACGGCCCGTACCAGTACCTCCCGTCCGGACGCCAGTACGTGCTCGGGAGCCTGGTCGCCCTCGGAAAGGACGGCGACAGCTGGGGACCGCAGACCCACCTGGTCGTCCAGGCCTACGAGCGCTACCTCTACCAGCTCGAGTACACCGACCGCCTGCTCGGCCGGCTCCTGTCCCGGCTGAAGGCGATCGGTCTCTACGACAAGGCGATGATCGTCGTGACCGCGGACCACGGGGTGAGCTTCCGGCCGGGAGATCGCCGTCGGGGCCCTACCAGGACGAACATCCAGGACGTTGCGTACGTCCCCTTCTTCATGAAGCGGCCGGACCAGCGCCAGGCGGTGATTGTCGACGACCACGTCGAGACCATCGACATCCTTCCGACGATCGCGGACGTGCTCGGGATCTCGATCCCGTGGGAAGCGGACGGCCGCTCGGGCTTCGGGGACGAGCACGCCACCCGCGTCGACGTCTCGGGGTTCGTGAGACCGCTCGCATCCGTTCTCGACGCCCGGGACAAGGCGCTCCTGCGCCAGATCAGGCTCTTCGGGACCGGCACGACGATGCCGGTGCTCTACGGAGTCGGGCCGGCACCGAGCATCCTCGGCCGCCCCGTGTCCCGCGTGCGGGTGGTCGGAGCCGGATCGGCGAGCGCCGTGATCGACGCCAAGCCGCTCGCCCTGCTCCGTTCGCTCCCCAGGGGATCCCGGTTCTATCCCTCCCAGGTGACGGGCCGGGTCAGCGGTCTGGGCGCGGGCCGACCGGTGGCGATCGCTGTGAATGGGCGCATTGCGGGCACCTCGACGACGATCGACTCTGCCGGCGCGGTCCGGTTCTCGATCCTCGTGCCGGAAGAGTTACTCCACGTCGGCCGGAACCCCGTGCGTGTCTTTGCCGTGAGCAGGACCGGGATCGGCATCACACTCGCACAGCTCGCTTCGGCTTAGCTCCTACCTAGAGGGCGGCCGTCACGCGGCTGAGAGCCTCGTCGCGCGAGAGCGCTGCGAGGACGGCCCACAGCTCGGGCCCGCGCTCCGCGCCCGTCAGAACCCTGCGGAGCGTTCTCAGGTCGCCGCCGACGGCTTTCAGCTCCCGGAGGATCGCCTTCGCCTGGGCCGGGTCGAGCTCCTCCGGCGCGCCGCCGCGGAGCTCCAGAAAGCGCTCGAGCGTGGGGCGCTCGTCCTCGGTCGCAGCCGACGACTCCGGGGCCCGCTCGAGGGACCTCGCGGTCTGACGGGCCTCGGCCAGCGTCCGTGAGCCCCGGAGCGCAGGCACGAGGGACAACGGTGCTTCGGCAGCCGCGGCCAGCTCCACGTCCGGCATCGCCGCAATCGCCTCGACCGCAAGCCGGCGCAACCGCCCGAGATCCAGCCGAACGTCGGACCGCGGCAGCCCGAGCTCGCGCAGGTAGCCGCGAACCGCCCCCGCAGGGATGCCTTCTTCGCGAAGGTCGGCGACGGTTGCCCCTTCGGACCGCTTCGAGAGCTTGCCGCCGTCCGGGGAGAGGATGAGGCCATGGTGGAGGTAGTCCGGCGCCTCGGCGCCCAGGGCCGCCGCGAGGGCGCGGTGTAGTGGCTCGTTCGGGAGGTGATCCTTGCCGCGGATGACGTGTGTGATCCCGAGGTCGATGTCGTCGACGACGGAGGCCAGGTGGTAGGTAGCGCTGCCGTCCGCGCGCAGGAGCGTCGGGTCGTGCTCGCCCCGGAAGCGGACCGCTCCCCCGTCGTCGTACGCGGCCCCGATCTCGACCAGTCGGGCGGCGGCCGCACGGTAGACGTCACTCCGCTCGCTCTGGCGAACGGGGCCCTCTTCGAAGCGGACACCGAGCCAGCCCAGGTCCCGCAGGATCCCTGCTTCCGACCCCTGCTCGGTCCGGGAGGCGTCCGTGTCGTCGATCCGCAGGACGAGCGCACCGTGCCGCTCATCCGCGAAGTCTCGGTTCGCGACGGCTGTGAGTGCGCCCCCGAGGTGAAGGGAACCGGTCGGGCTCGGAGCGAAGCGAACCCTCACCATGAGCTCAATCTACAGCGGCCTCACCCTCTACAGTCGTGTCGTGGAGGCGGCTCTCCTTTCCTGGTTCCACGAGCACGGCCGCGACCTGCCGTGGCGACGGACTCGCGATCCATACGCCATCCTGGTCTCGGAGGTGATGCTGCAACAGACGCAGGTTGATCGCGTCGTCCCGCGTTACCGCGAATGGCTCGCCCGCTGGCCGACCGCCCACGCTCTGGCCGCTGCTCCGCTCGCCGACGTCATCCAGGCTTGGCAGGGCCTCGGGTACAACCGCCGCGCGGTCAGCTTGCACCGGGCCTCCGGACGGATCGCCGCCGACGGCTGGCCGGACGACCTGACCGAGCTTCCCGGAGTCGGGCCCTACACCGCGGCTGCTGTCTCGAGCTTCGCCCTCGGCCGGCCGGTGCTGCCCGTCGACACGAACGTCGCCCGCGTCCAGGAGCGGACGGGCGAGACGTTCTCGCACCGCTCCGGCCAGGCCCTCATGGATCTCGGCGCCACGATCTGCCTGGCGCGGATACCGCGCTGCCAGATCTGTCCGCTGGCTTTCGGATGCCCCGCGCGCGGGCGCCGCTACGAGCCACGGCGAGCGCAAAGCCGGTTCGAGGGGTCGTTCCGCCAGCGTCGCGCGAGCATCCTGCGGCTCGTGGCTGAGAAGCCCCGCCCCAGCTCCGAGTTGGACGCGGAAGCGGTGGCGGCGCTGGAGCGAGACGGCCTCGTACGACGGAGCGGCGAGCTCGTGGCGCTCCCGGGCTCGTCAGGGGTCGCGGAGCCAATCCGGTAACCGGCTGTCTGAGACCCGATAGCTCGCGGGCTCACTCAACCAGAAGCCGAGCGCCGTTCCGCCCCCCAGTAGGAGGAGGATCGCCAGCCAGAGGCCGTAGCGGCGATCGGGAAAAGGAGGGTGGAAGGGCGTGCTCGTCCCCTGGAAAAGGGCGAGGAGCGTCAGGACGCCGAGCACCGACACCACCACGGCTGCGACCCAGCTCACCCGCGAAGGGAGCAGCGCGAGTACGAGCGCGAGCACCGCGAACGCGAGGGACGGGATCGCCCAGAAGCGCCCGTTCCGGACCACGGTCTCGACCTCACCCTCATACGAGGAGTGCAGATACTCCCCGCGATAGGAGGCCGAGTCGGTGACGAGCTGGATTCCGGTCGCGCGAGCGCGACGCGGCACGAAGTCGACGGCGAGGAAGGGGAGGAAGAAGCATCCGACCGCCCCGGCGAGGAGCACGAGCGCCAGGAGCCGGGGCCAGCGACGAAGCCAGGTCCGCATGGCGATCCGACCGCTACGCACGACGAAGAAGCGCGACCGCGTGAGCTGCGAGGCCCTCGCCTCGCCCCGTAAACCCGAGCCCGTCGGTGGTCGTCGCGCGAACCGTGACCCGATCCGGCTCGGTGCCCATGGCGCCGGCGAGCCGCGCACGCATCTCGGCACGGACCGGCGCGATCCTGGGCCGCTCACCCACGAGCACGCAGTCCGCATTCACAAGGTCGAAGCCTGCTCTGCGGACGACCTGACAGGTGTGCTGGAGAAGGCTGATCGACGAGGCGCCGTGCCAAGCG
>DATLQD010000184.1:0-20744 GCA_035535315.1 Gaiellaceae bacterium | reverse complement strand
GCCTTCTTCCCGACCTTGCCGCGGAGGTAGTAGAGCTTTGCGCGACTCACGTCGCCGATGGCTCCGACCTCGATCTGCTCGATCTTCGGCGAGTGGAGGGGGAACGTCCGCTCGACGCCGACACCGAAGGAGTTCTTCCTGACGGTGAAGGTTTCGCGAACACCCGCGCCCTGCCGCTTGATGACAACCCCCTCGAAGACCTGGACGCGCCGGCGCTGGCCCTCGATCACCTGGAAGTGGACGCGGACGGTGTCGCCCGCCTTGAAGTCCGGGAGATCGTCGCGCAGCTGCTTGCGCTCGAGGATGTCGATCATGTTCGCCATACGGAGGACCGGCCCAACCGGCCGGGCAATGCTAGCGAAAGCCGATTCGCTGCGGTGGCCAGTAGACCGCGAAGACCTCGCCGATCAGATTGCCGCGCGGAACAGCGCCCCACACACGGCTGTCGCAGGACTGGGAGCGGTTGTCGCCCATCATGAAGTAGTGGCCCTTGCCGATCTGTCGCGCCTGGAAGGTCTGCTGATCGCGCTGACCAGGCTTCAGGTACGGCTCCTTCAGAGGCTTGCCGTCGATGTAGACCGTTCCCTCCCGCTCCGAGATCACCTCGCCAGGTAGCCCGATCAGGCGTTTCACGAACGTGCCGCCGGCGCCACAGCGCTCCCGCGCGGCCGGCGGCGTCTCGAAGACCACGATGTCGCCGCGCTTCGGGTCCCGCAGGTGGTAGATGAAGCGGTTCGCGAGGACGCGGTCCGAGAACCGGGACTGACACCCGTCGGCCGGCTCGGCGCAGTGCAAGGTGGGCTCCATCGAGGAAGATGGAATCCGATACGGGTTCACGACCCACTGCTTGATCGCGAGGACGGCTCCCACCGCGACCACGATCGTGATCACCCAGTCGGCCGTCGTCCGCCAATGGCCTGGGAGGCCGGCCGTCAGCCTGTCGATCGGGCCTCTCATCCCGCCGATCTCGCCCGACTCTCCTCGCGCCGCCAGTCCGCGATGCGCGCGTGGTCTCCGGAGAGGAGTACATCCGGGACGCGCCACCCACGAAACTCGGCCGGCCGGGTGTAGTGGGGGAACTCGACGCCACCCTCGAGCGCCTCGGAGAAGCTCTCAACCGCACCGCTCTCTTCGCGCAACGCCCCGGGCAAACGCCGGCCGATCGCGTCGACGAGAACCATCGCGGGAAGCTCACCGCCCGAGAGCACATAGGGGCCGATCGAGACGGAGTCCGTAGCGACGTGCTCCACGATCCGCTCGTCGAAGCCCTCGAAGCGCGCCGAGAGCACCGTCAGCTCGTCCTCCGCTGCGAGTTCCTCCACGAGCGCCTGGTCGAGCTGGCGCCCTTGTGGTGTGAGTGCCACTACGCGCCGTCCGCCCACGTCACCGTAGACGGCCTCGAGCGCGGCGTAGACCACGTCGACCCGGAGCACCATCCCGGCGCCGCCGCCGTAGGGCTCGTCGTCGACCTGGCCGCCGGTGAGGGGGGTGAAGTCGCGGTAGCTCCACAGTCGTAGGTCGAGCTCCGACCCGAGGACGGCAGCGAGCGGCCGGTGCTCGGTGAGCCAGGCAAACGCGTGGGGAAGCAGGGTGAAGACATCGAGTTGCAGAGCCGCCTGAGATTAGCCAGGGTCGGCGAACTCCGGTGCGATCACGATTCGCCCGCCCTCGACGTCAACCGTCCGAATGCACGCCGACACAAGGGGGAGCATCAGCCCCGAATCGAGCTCCAGCACGTCGTTCGCGACCCCGGGAGCCACGTCGACGACGCTGCCGAGCGCCGTCCCGGCCACGTCCTCAGCGACCAGTCCGACGAGCTGGAAGACGTAGTACGCGCCGTCCGCGGGCGGCGGGAGCTCCGCGACGGGAACTTCGATCGCCGCGCCTCGTGTCACTGGTCGGTCGAGGCGGATCACGAGCCGGCTCCCTCCCGCTCGCTTGGACGCTTCGATGCGAGCGGGCTCGCGCTCGACGTAGACGCGAGCACCGACCTCGAAGCGGTTCGGGTCCTCGCTCGGATGCTCGACGACGAACGATCCGTCGATACCGTGTGCGCGTCCGACCCGGCCGACCGAAACCCAGCCGGCGGCAGGATCACCGGTCGGCAATCTGAAGCACGACGCGCTCGCCGCCCCGGGCCGCGCTCGCCCGGACGAGAGTTCGAAGCGCGCGGGCGACGCGCCCGCCCTTACCGATTACCTTCCCTACCTCGTCCGGGGCGACACGAAGCTCGAGGATGACGGCGCCGTCCTCTTCCCTTCGCGTTACCGAGACCTCCTCGGGCTTGTCGACCAGGCACTTGGCCAGGTACTCGAGGAGATCCTCCACGGGTCAGATGGTTGGTCGGTAATTGACGTAGACCATCTAGATGCCCTTGGCCTTGAGCAGGCGCTTCACGGAGTTGCTCGGCTGGGCGCCCTTCCCGATCCAGTCGCGGACGCGCTCCTCGTCGAGATTGATCGTCGAGGGATCCGTCTGGGGGTTGTACTGGCCGACGATCTCGATGAACTTCCCGTCGCGCGGCGAGCGGGCGTCCGCAACGACCACCCGATAGATCGGGTTCTTCTTGGAGCCCACTCGGGCCAGTCTGATTCGTGCTGCCACTCTGTCTCCTATCGTCGGTTCTGGGCCGCCAGCGACTGCAGGTTCGGCATCTTGCCCTGACCCATCTGCTTCATCATCTTCTGCATTTGCTTCCGCGCCTGGAGCAGCTTGTTCACCTGCTGCACCGAGGTACCGCTGCCGCGCGCGATTCGTGCCCGACGCGAGCCGTTGATGATCTCGGGCCGCTTGCGCTCGTCGGAGGTCATCGAGAGGACGATGGCCTCGACCCGGGCGAGCTCGCGGTCGTCGATGTCCACTCCCTGCATCTGCTTCCCGAGCCCGGGAATCATCGAGACGACATTCTTGAGTGGGCCCATCTTTCGCATCATTCGCTGCGCCTGGAGGAAGTCGTCGAACGTGAACTGACCCGCACGCAGGCGCTTCTCCATCGCCGCCTGATCGTCCTCGTCCGCAGCAGCCTCGGCCCGCTCTATCAGCGTCAAAACGTCGCCCATCCCAAGGATGCGCGACGCCATCCGATCCGGGTGGAAGTACTCGATCTGGTCGAGCTTCTCCCCGGTCGAGACGAGCTTGATCGGCTTGCCTGTGACCGCCTTGACGGACAGAGCCGCGCCGCCGCGTGCATCGCCGTCGAGCTTGGTGAGGACTACTCCGTCGAAGGCGATTCGCTCCTGGAAGCCCTCGGCCACGGCCACTGCTTCTTGGCCGGTCATCGCGTCGAGGACGAGGAGGACATTGTGCGGCTTTACTTCCTTACGAACAGCAGCCAGCTCGTCCATCAGCGACTCGTCGATCTGGAGGCGTCCCGCGGTGTCCACGATGACGACGTCCCGACCTTGTGCTTTCGCCTGCTCCAGCCCGTAGCGGGCCACCGCGACAGCGTCTTTCGTGTCGTCCCGGCGGTAGACGGGGATCTGAACTTGCTTTCCAAGCTGGTCGAGCTGATCGACCGCCGCCGGGCGTTGCAAGTCGGCGGCCACGAGCGCCGGGGCTTTGCCTTCGCGGCGCAGGAGAAGCGCGAGCTTGGCGGCCGCGGTCGTCTTTCCCGAGCCCTGGAGGCCCGCGAGCAGGATCACCGTCGGGGGCCGCCCTGCGAACGCGAGCTTCGAGCTGCCGGCGCCCATGAGCGTCGTTAGCTCGTCGTGGACGATCTTCACGACCTCCTGGCCGGGCGTAAGGCTCTTCGTGACATCGGAGCCGAGCGCCCGCTCCTTCACCTTGGCGACGAACTCCTTGACGACCTTGAAGTTCACGTCGGCCTCGAGCAGCGCCAGGCGAATCTCGCGCATCGCGCGGGAAAGATCCTCCTCGGACAGGCGTCCGCGTCCCCGCAGATCGCCTAACGAGGCTTGCAGCTTGTCTGAAAGCGTGTCAAACATTGGCAGCCGGGAAGTGTAGCGACGCACTTTCCCCAACCCCAGGAGGCAGGCATGGCAGCTATCGCCAAGGTGATTACGATCATCGGGAACTCACCGGAGAGCTTCGCGCAGGCGGCTCAGGTCGCTGTTTCGGAGGCTTCGAAGACGCTGCGTGGGATCACCGGCGCCGACGTCGTCAGCATGAGCTGCGAAGTCGAGGGCGACCAGATCACCATGTATCGAACGACGGTGAACATCGCGTTCGCCGTCGAGAGGTAGCCAGCTGGAGGCCTATGTGAGACTGGGCCGGCGTCGCGGCGCCGTCCGGCCCGGCGGAACCTTTCGCATCAGGCTCTAGCTCGACTGGGCGGTCGGCCGCACGAGGATCTCGTTCACGTCCACGTGCGGCGGCTGCCCAACGGCATACATGACGGCCCGCGCGATGTCGTCCGGCTCGAGAGCATCCGTGGGCGGGCTGTCGAAGAACGGCGTGTTCACCATGCCAGGCTCGATCAGGGTCACCCTGATCCCGGTTCCGTCGACTTCGAGCCGTGCCGCCTCGCCCATCGCGGTGACCGCCCATTTCGTGCAGGAGTAAAGAGAGCCTGCAAGCGCGCGCCGGCCGGCCACCGAACCGGTTAGGAGCAGGTGGCCGCGAGAGTCCTTGAGGGCCGGCAGCGTCGCGCGCACGGTCAGGGCGGCACCCAGGACGTTCGTCAGCACCATCCTGCGCCAGTGGTCGACAGTCTCTTCCAGGAAGCCCCGCTTCGCACCGAAGCCCGCGTTCGCGAAGGAGACGTCGATGCGACCGAAGCGCTCGAGCGTCGTCGCGACCATGGACTCCTGGTCTGACCACTCGGTGACGTCGCAGCGCACGGAGAGCGCTCTCTCCTCGCCGCCGAGCTCGCTCGCCAGAGCCTCCAGCTTGTCGGTGGAGCGAGCGGCGAGCACGACGCGATAGCCGAACTCGGCCGCGTGCCGGGCCGTCGCCGCACCGATACCGCTGGACGCGCCGGTGATGAGGAAGACGGGGTCAGCCATTGGCTCTTACCGGGTGCGCGAGCTGCTCCCGCTCTGGGGCCGCCCCCAGTCCACCCACCGGCTCAAAGCCTATCGGTGGAAAGCGCGCGTGTGGTGCACGGCTCGTGCCGGAAGTGGGCCGGACTAGACGGTGGTCGATGGTTGGCGTGCCCGTGGGCGAGTGGGGCAATAGTCGGTCAACCGACTAGGGCGAACCCGACACCAGGGCGCGTGCGAAGTCCCGCGCGTCGAACGGTTGCAGGTCGTCGAGACTTTCGCCGACCCCTATCAGCTTCACGGGGAGACCCAGTTCGTGCGCGATCCCGACCGCGATGCCGCCCTTCGCAGTGCCGTCGAGCTTCGTGAGCGCCACGCCCGTGACGTCGACCGCCTGGCCGAACAGGCGGGCCTGTTGGAGTCCGTTCTGCCCGGTCGTCGCGTCCACGACCAGGAGCGTCTCGTGCGGCGCCCCCGGAAGTCGCTGGCCGATCACTCGCCCGATCTTCGCGAGCTCCTCCATGAGATTCGACTGTGTGTGCAGCCGTCCGGCCGTGTCCACGATGACGACGTCTCTCCCCCGCGCCTGGGCCGCCTCGATCGCGTCGTACGCGACGGCGGCGGGGTCGCCGCCTCGCTCCGAGCCGACGAAGTCAGCCTGTGCTCGCTTCGACCAGATCTCGAGTTGCTCCTCGGCAGCGGCCCTGAACGTGTCGGCGGCCGCGAGGACAACCTCGAAACCTGCCTCGCTCAGGCGGCTTGCCAGCTTCCCGATCGTTGTCGTCTTCCCGGTCCCGTTCACGCCCACCACGAGAATCACGGTCGGCGTGCCGTCGAGGTGGAGGCGCGCTTCGCCGGCAGGCGCCACCAGCTCGACGATCACCTCCTCGAGCGCCGCCAGCAGCTCCACCTCCGTCACGGGCTCGCGAGCCTCGAGGCGCCGCACGATCTCGACAGTCGCCGGAACCCCACAGTCGGCCGCAAGCAGTGCCTCCTCGATGCGCTCCCAGGCCTCGTCGTCCCCCGGATCGAAGACGGCTGTGGAGAGCTCGCGGGTCAGCGCCTGGCGGCTGGTCGCAAGGGAATCGCGGAGGCGGGAGAACCAGCCCCCCGAGCCCCCGTCCGGCTGGGCCTCGCCATTCTCGCGGCCCAGGAACTCGGCCCAAGTGCGACTCACGCGCTGAGCGCGTGCGCGGCGTCAGGCACAAGCCGCTTGGAGACGATCTGCGAGACCCCATCAGCGCCCATCGTGACGCCGTAGAGGATATCCGCGGCCTCCATCGTGCGTTTCTGGTGGGTGACGACGATGAACTGGGCCCGCTCGGCGAAGCCCCGCAGGAGCCCCACGAAGCGACCGATGTTCGTGTCGTCGAGGGCGGCCTCGACCTCGTCCAGAAGATAGAAGGGGCACGGCCGCGCCAGGAACAGCGCGAACAGGAACGAAATCGCTCCGAGCGACTTCTCACCGCCGGAAAGGAGCGACAGCCGCGTGACCTTCTTGCCGGCGGGCTGAAGCTTGATCTCGATGCCCGGCTCGTCTCCGTCCTCGCCCTCGATCGCGACCAGGCGGCCATGCCCACCCGGGAAGAGCGTCGAGGCGACCTCGGCGAAATGCCGCTCGACGGCGGCGTATGTGTCCGCGAAGCGCCGCTCGACCGTTTGCGTCAGGTCGTCCCGAATCCGCTCGAGCTCCTTGAGCGATCGCTCGAGGTCCTCGCGCTGCTCCCGAAGCTCCGCAAGGCGTTCGGACTCCTGGGCGTGCTCCTCCGCCGCGAGCGGATTGACCTGGCCGAGAGCCTCCCGCCGCCGCTCCAGGCGCTCGATTGTCTGGAGCAGTTCGTCGCGCTCAGCTTCGGCGAGCTCCTCCGGCTCAGTCTCCTCTTGGAGTCGCCCTCGGAGCTCCGCGACCTCGGACTCGAGGCGGGCACCTTCGACCGCGATCGCCGCGAGGCGCTCGCCCGCCTCTCCCGCCGAGCGCCGGAGCTCGGCCTCGCTCCCGCCGAGGCGTCGAAGCTGCTCGCCAAGCTCCGCAGACCGGGTGCCACCCGCGTCGACCAGCGCTCGGAGCGGTGCTTCAAATCCGCCTGAGACGACACGCGTGGCTCCCAGGACATCGGCGAGACGCTCCTGCATGGCGGCCAGGGCCTCCAGGCGCTCCGCCTCCCTCGGATCGACGCGCGCGGGCATCCGCTCGACGGCCCGGCGAGCACCGTCCCGACGCTCCCGCGCCTCGCGCTCCTCCTCGGTCGCCGTGGCCGCACGGCCGGCGGCGTCGACCGCCGCCCGCTCGAGTTCCGCGGCCTCTTCAGCGAGGGAACGGCGTCGGGCATGCAAGGCGAGGAGAACGCTTTCGGCGGCCTCGCCCGCGAACCAGAGCTCTCCGCGGGCCGGGTCGTAGCCATGTCCTTCCTGGGTGACGAGAATGCCATGCCGGGCAGCGGCAAAGTCGTCTACAGCCGTGACCCAGACATTCTCGAGGAGCTTGCCAATCCTGTCCGCGCCGGTCGTGGGTCGCGCGAAGCGCCCGAGCGGCTCCGCACCCGCGGCCGGGGGCTCCGCAGCTCCGGCGGACTCCTCCACCTCGAGCAACACCGAGATACCGCCGAGACCGCCGCTCCGAGCCTTCTCGACCAACTCGAGCCCACGGCCGAGGTCGCTGGCGAGGATCGATGCCGCACGCCATCCGAGTGCCGCGCCGACAGCACGCTCGTAGCCTGGGTCGATCTCGAGCGAGCCGAGCGCGAGCCGCTCTCCCGCGTCTGCGAGCGCGCGAGCTGCAGGAGGCAGCCCCTCACGTTCGTCGAGGCTCCGCTCCAAGGCCTCGAGGCGTTCCGCAGCGAGGCGCGCCTGCGTGACGAGCGCCTCTCGCTCTGCGATCGTCGCTCTCGCGTGCTCGCCGGCTTTCTCCGCCGCAACCTCCGCCGCTGCGAGCTCTTGCTGCGGTTTGTCGTCAAAAGGGCCGACAGCGCGCCCACGGGCTCGCTGGGCCACCGCCTGAAGCTCTGCTGCAGCCTCGTCAGCGCGCTCCCGCCTCAGATCCAGCCGTTCGAAGGCAGAGCGAAGCCGGTAGAGGGCCGCGGTTGCGCGCTCGTGGCTTGTAGCAGCTTCGCCCAGCTCTTCTTCCACGCGGTGCCGTTCCGCGAGCAGACCTTCGAGTTTCGTGTCGAGAGCCCGCTTCGTCTGCCCCGCCTCGGCGCGCCGCTCCTCCACCTCGGCGAGCCGCACGGTGGCGCCCTCGAGCTCGCCGGCGGCGATCCTGCTCCGGAGGCGGGTGAGCTCATGCGCCAGCTTTTCCGCGCGCGAAGCGGCACTGGCCTGGAGCGCAAGGGGACGAAGCCTTTTCCGGACCTCGTCCTCGAGGTCACGAGCGCGATCGACCTGGATCGCCACCCGAGTGAGCTTCAGCTCGGCGCGATGGCGCCGGCGCTTGAACTTCCCGAGGCCGGCGGCTTCCTCAACGAGCGCGCGCCGCTCTGCCGGCTTGGAGCCGAGAATCTGCTCGACGCGGCCCTGGCCGATGATCGAGTGCATCTCGCCGCCAAGCCCGATGTCGGCGAGAATCTCGACGAGATCGGTGCGTCGGACGGACGCTCCGTTCACGAGGTACTGCCCTTCGCCGCCCCGGTGCAGCCGCCGCGCGATCGAAAGCTCGGAATAGGGAAGCGGACCGGTCCCGTCCGCGTTGTCGAAGATCAGCTCGACCTGGCAGGAGTCTGCGCCGGCTCTCCCGGCCGACCCCCCATAGATGACATCGTCCGGCTTCTCAGCGCGGAGCTCAGACGGGCTCAGGCTTCCGGCCGCCCAGACGATCGCATCGGCGACGTTCGACTTTCCCGACCCGTTCGGCCCGACAACCACGGCGACGCCGGGCTCGAGCCTGACCTCCACCTGGTCAGGGAACGACTTGAAGCCGCGCAGCTTGATAGAGCGCAGAAACACGCGCTCGTAGCATGACGATCCACGCGGATGGCAGGCGGCGCCAGACGAGAGCTACGAGTCGCTCGCGGAAAACCCGGCGAGAGCCTCCCGCGCCGCGTTCTGCTCGGCCGCCTTCTTGGAGTCGCCCTTCCCCACGCCAGCTTGCTCGCCGTCGATGACTGCCGCACACGTGAACGAGCGCTCGTGTGGCGGGCCGTCCACCTCGATCACCGAGTAAGAGACGCTCGACCCCCGGCGTGCCGACTCTTCCTGCAGCACCGTCTTGTAGTCGACGTAGCTTGTCAGCGCGTACTCGATCTGCTCGCGGAACGCGTCGAGGATCGGTCCGCGGATTGCCTCGAAGCCGTGCTCGAGATAGAGCGCGCCGAAGGCCGCCTCGACCAGCGCCGAGACGACATTCTGGTTCTTCGAGAGCTTTTCGAGCTCGTCGTCGGGGATCGACCCACGCCCGTGTGCGAGAAGTCGGTCACCGAATCCGAGACGCCTGCCAACGACGGCACAGCTCTGGCGCGAGACAACGTGCGCGCGGATCTTTGCGAGGTCCCCTTCCTGGTAGTCGGGAAAGCGCTCGTAGAGCTCACGGGCGATCGCGAGGCCCAAGACGCTGTCACCGAGAAACTCGAGCCGTTCGTAGGACTCCGAGCGGTCTGATGCCCAGGACGTATGCGTGAAGGCGTAGCGGAGGCGTGCCTCCGGCAGCGCGTCGATCAGCGCGAGGAGCTCGGTTTCAGGCTTGGAACCTACTGGTGCGACGAGATGTAGTCGACGGCTTGGCCGACGGTCTGAATTCCCTGAGCGTCCTCATCGGAGATCTTGACCCCGAACTGGTCCTCGAGCTCCATGATCAGCTCCACGAGGTCGAGTGAATCAGCGTCGAGATCCTCCTGGAAAGAGGCCTCTTCGGTGATTTCGCTCTCCTCGGCGCCGAGCTGCTCGACCAGGACGTCCTTGATCTGCTCGTAGATCTCCTCGCGGGACGCTGCCATCCGTTCTGCTACCTGCCTTTCTTGGTCTTTGGCTCAGCGGACGCAGGATGCTACCACGCCAAGGCCCGAGGATTCACGCACGGGTCACGGGCGTTGGTTCCTCGGCCAGGCGGGTTGCGACCCGCTCCACCACGCGGCCCTCGGCACCGCGGGCAGCAAGCCGAATCGCGTTGGCCACTGCGGTCCTCGAGGAGTTCCCATGTGCGCCCACGGCGAGGCCGCGCAGGCCGAGCAGATAGGCGCCGCCGTACGTGTCCGGATCGAGCCGCTGCCACAGCCGGCGGGCGGCCGGCCGGATCAGGAGAGCGCCGAGCTTGCCGCGGGTGGACGACACGATGTCCGCCCGGAGACTGTCGAACGTAGACCTAATGGCGCCCTCGAGGGCTTTCAGGGCGACATTGCCCGTGAAGCCGTCGCACACGATGACGTCCGGCGGCTCGTTCAGAAGCTCGCGGGACTCGACGTTCCCGACGAACCGCAGTGTGCTCGCGAACAGGAGGGCGTACGCCTCTCTGACGAGGCGGTTGCCCTTATCCGGCTCCTCGCCGATTGAAAGGATTCCTACTTTCGGCTCCGCGATGCCCAAGACTTCCTCTGCGAAGGTGGCGCCCATATGGGCGAACTGGAGAAGGTGCTCGGGCCGCGCGTCAGCATTCGCGCCCGCATCGACGAGGACCGCTGGCCCGCGGGCTGCCGGAAGAGGTGCTGCGATAGCGGGGCGGCGTACGGCAGGGAGCCGCCGGATCTCGAGCAGGCAGGCGGCCAGGAGCGCACCGGTGTTCCCCGCGGAGACAACCGCGTCTGCTTCCCCCGCTCCGACCGCTCGGCACGCCGCGAACATGGAGCTGTCGCGCTTCGTGCGCGCAGCGTCCGAAGGCTTCTCATCCATCGCGACGACCTGCTCAGCGCGGATCACCTCGAGCCCGCCGGCGAGGGGCGTCAGGACGTCCGGGCGGCCGAAGAGGATGGGTTCGACCCGCTCGGAACGGGCCTCGAGCGCGCCGGCGACAATCTCCTCGGGAGCACGGTCGCCTCCCATCGCGTCGACAGCAATGCGAACCGGAGACACCTAGTCGCCCGACCGACGAACGCGATATCCACCCCGAGCGGTCTTTCCCGAGGAGCGCCCCGATGTCCGCCCGGACATCTAGATGGTTGGTTGGTACTTGGCGTGTTCGCGCGAACGAGCCAGACCAAGCCGGGGTGTGCCAACGCCCGCACGCAGGGCTTCAAGCCTTGGCAAAGGCGAGGGTGCGGCCTGGGGCCGCGTCTGGATCGCCATCCGCAAGTGTGGTGAGTGCCGATCAACCATCTAAGGAGCGGGAAGGCGGAGCGGCTCGACCTCGCGGCCCCGGTACGTGCCGCACGTCGGGCAAACGCGGTGTGCTCGCTTGGGCTGGTGGCACTGCGGGCACTCCACCAGAGCGGGAGCCGTGAGCTTGTGCGTCGCTCGCCGCTTGTCGCGGCGGGACTTGGAGGTCTTTCGCTTGGGGACGGCCATCGCGGCGGCGAAGTATAGCGGCGCAGGAATCGGGGCTTCCGGCTACAGGCGGTCTCGAAGCTCTGAGAGCGCCGCCCAGCGCGTGTCCGGCTCCTCCGGGCCGCAGGTGCAGGCTTCATGGTTCAGGTCCGCACCGCAGCCCGGACACAACCCTGCGCAGTCATCGCGACAGAGGATCTTGTCGGGAAGATCAAGTACGAGGCTGTCCCGAGCCCAGGCAGAGAGGTCGAGCTTGTCGTCCTCGATGTACGGAGTGGTGAGCTCGTCGGAGTCCCCGGGATTCGTAGCGTGGTACTCCCGAGCCCGGACAGGCAGCTCGAGAGCCGCGTCGGCGAGACACCGCATACAGGGGCCCACGAGCCGGGCCTGGAACGCGAGCTCGAAGAGCCGCCCTGACGTGACCCGCGAGACGGCGATCTCAACCTCCGGTGTTTCGGGCAGTGGGATGTAGCGCTGACCGGCCAGCTGGAGGGGCTCGAGCTCGACCTCGCGGAGGTCGCGAAACTGCTCGCCCGAGCGGATCTTGATGGTTCGGAGATCGAGGATGGTCACGAGCTCAGAGTAGCGTCCAAGGTTGCGACCCCGAAACGCCAGACGTCGAGCTTCGAGCACCCCAAGCGACTCTGTCTCGACACATGTCGCGTAACACGCGCGCGGCCAGGCGAGCTAGGCTCGACACGGGGGAACGACTAACAAGGGGGCCCCCGGGGAGAACTCGGGCGCGGGTAGAAGTAGGCCGCCCCGCAGGGGCTACAGGTTCGTTTCGTCGGTGATGCCAGCCATCACCGATTCTTGGGAGCGCTCATGCAGGCGCTCGCGCCCGCGGCGCACCGCCCCGAGGAACTTGTCGAGATTGACCTCGAGCGTCGACAAGATCGAGTCTGCCCAGTCCTCCATCTCGAGCCGGGTCTCGCGCGCCTGGCGGCGCGCCTCTTCCACGATGTCCTGGGCCTGGCGCTCGGCGAGCTTCACGATCTCCGTCTGCGACGCCTCACGAACTGCCTGCTCACGAGCCTCGCCGAGGATGCGGTCGCTTTCCCGCTTCGCCTCGGCCAGCATCTCCTGACGTTCCTTGACGATCCAGCGCGCCTGCTTGATCTCCTCGGGGATTGTCGCCCTCATCTGATCGAGGATGTCGTAGATTTCCTCGCGGTCGATCCGGACCTGGTCGGTTAGTGGAACGGCCTTCGCGTTATGCACGAGGTCGTCGAGCTTGTCGATCAGTACGAGAACGTCCATTCGGGCCTCAGTCTACTCGCGAGGACTCACTGGCGCGCCGGGCTTGGCGCGCGGGAACATCTCCTCGAACCGGCGTGCCACCTGGGCCGGGACCAGATCCTCGACGGCGGCGCCGAACGACGCAATCTCCTTGACGCCGCTCGAGGAAAGGAAGCTGTACTGCGGACTCGACATGAGGTACATCGTTTCAACCTCCGGCGCGAGCTTCCTGTTCAGGTGGTGCATCTGGAACTCCCACTCGAAGTCCGAGATCGCCCGAAGACCCTTTACCATCGTCCGGGCCTTCCAACGCCGCGCGAACTCGACCACGAGCTCGGAGAAGACCTCGACCTCGACGTTTTCGGTCGTGGCAAGCGCTGCCCGGAGGAATTCCACGCGCTCCTCGACCGAGAACATCGTGCGCTTGTGCTGCGGGTCGCGAACGACCCCGACCACAACTCGCTCGAAGATCGTCGCGGCGCGCGTGATGATGTCCAGGTGCCCGTTCGTGACCGGGTCGTACGCCCCCGGGCAGATCGCGGTAACCGGGCTCACGTTGCTCATAGGCCGACCCTTTGCCAATGAGCGTGTGGACGGGGTATGGGGGAACCGGGAGGTTCCTCCACCGGGTCGAAGAAGGGGGCTCGCGGGTTCGCGGGAGCGAGTCTGAGGCCAGGGACGGTCACGCTGGCCCTTCGAAGACCGTCACCCGGGCAGAGCCGTAGCGGCGGCTTGTCCGCTTCGGAAGGGGGAGTTCAGGCTCCTCGCGGGCATCGGACTCGACGACGACCAAGCCCTCGGGCGCGACAACAGCTGGGAGATGTGCCTCGAGCACGGGGAGAAACCCTGTCAACATGCGGTAGGGCGGGTCGATCAGCACGAGATCGTACCGCCTCCCGGCCGTCGCGTCCGTTGCGAGCTTGCGGCCCACGTCCAGCCGCAAGACGGTGGCGTCCGCGAAGTCGAGCTTCTCGAGGTTCCGGATAATGGCCTGGGCCGCGGCGCGATCGCTCTCGACGAAGGTCGCGTGCGCCGCGCCGCGCGAAAGTGCCTCGAGGCCCATCGCACCCGAGCCGGCGAACAGGTCGAGGACCTCCATGCCGTCGACCGGGCCGATCAGGTTGAAGGCTGCTTCGCGCACCCGGTCCCCGGTCGGGCGGGTCTCACTTCCGCCCGGAGCGAAGATTCGGGCGCCCTTACGCGAACCCGCGATGATCCGCATCGGCGAAGAGCCGGTCGACCTCGTCCGCCAGCGGCCCCTCCTCCTCCACGAGCTCGGCGGCCCACCGGCGGGCGCGAACGAGGAGCCCGCGATCTCGCGTCAAGCTTGCGAAATGAAGATCGGGCAGTCCCGATTGCCTCGTTCCAAGCAGCTGGCCTTCTCCCCGCAGCTCGAGGTCGACCTCGGCAAGACGGAACCCGTCGGAGGTCGCGACGAGCGCCTCGAGACGCTTTCGGGCGGTCTCGGAGAGCTCGTCGCGAGCTCGCGACACCAGCAGGCAGTAGGACTGCTCGGCCCCCCGCCCCACGCGGCCTCGGAGTTGGTGGAGCTGCGCGAGGCCGAACCGATCGGCCTCCTGGACGATCATGATCGTCGCATTCGGGACGTCCACGCCCACCTCGATTACGGTCGTCGCGACGAGGACGTCTAGCTCACCGCGCTTGAACGCGTCCATGACCGCGCGGCGCTCGGACGGACGGAGCTTGCCGTGGAGGCAGCCGACCCGAAACTCTCGGAGCTCTGCGCGTTGCAGGCGTTCGGCCTCCTGCTCGGCAGCACGCGCCTCGATGGCCTCCGACTCACTCACGAGCGGGCAGACGACGTAGGCCTGCCGGCCTTCTGAGAGGTGGCGCTGAAGCCGGGTATAGGCCTCGGCGCTCCGCTCCTCTGTCACCCATGATGTGACGACGGGCCTTCGCGACCTGGGCGGACGAGCGATCTCGGTCACGTCGAGGTCGCCGTAGACCGTCTGCGCAAGTGTCCGGGGAATGGGTGTGGCGGTCATGTGGAGGACGTGCGGGGACTGCGAGCCAAGGGCCCGGCGCTGCTCCACCCCGAACCGGTGCTGCTCGTCGACGACCGCCACCGCTAGCGACCGGAAGGCGACCTGCTCCTGGATCAGCGCATGCGTTCCGACGGCGATCGGCGCCTCACCCGACGCGAGCGCAGCACGAGTCGCGGCATGCTCCCGGGCCGGAAGCGAGCTCGTGAGCAGGACGACCGGCACCCCGAGCTCCGCGCAGATGCCCTCGAGGGTCAGGAAGTGCTGCTCCGCGAGGGTCTCGGTCGGCGCCATGAGCGCTCCTTGGTGCCCACGTTCGACCGCCCGCAGAAGCGCGTAAAGCGCCACAACCGTCTTGCCCGAGCCGACGTCTCCCTGAAGGAGACGCTGCATGGGCTTCACATCTGCGAGGTCGTGCCCGATCTCCGCGATTGCCGACTGCTGCTCGGGCGTCAGGTCGAACGGCAAGACCGCGTAGTAGCGGGCGACGAGGTCTCCCTCGCTGCCGAGACCGGGCGCGACGGCACCCTCCTCGAGGGCCCTGCGCCTCCGCAGAAGGCCGATCTGGAGCAAGAGCAGCTCGTCGAAGGCAAGGCGGGACCGCGCCGCCTCCGCCTCGGCCGCCGTCCGCGGTCGATGCGCCGCCCCGATCGCGTCCGCCCGCAGGGGCACTGCCTCCGCCGCCCGCACTCGCGCCGGCAGCGGGTCCGGGAACCAGCGCGCGAGCCTGAGTGCCTGCTCGGTCAGCTCACGAAGCTTGAACGTCGAGACGTCCTCGCTCGCTGGGTACACCGGCACGAGCCCGACCGTGTGAAGCCCCGCCCTCTCGGAAGCGATTTCGTGCCGGGCGACGCGGAAGGTCGCCGCCCCTGAGCCGGTCTCGAAATGTCCGTGGAGGAGGAGTCTGGTGCCAGCCGCGAACCGCTCGGCAAGCCAGGCCTGGTTGAACCAGAGCGCACTCACCCTCGTCCCGGAGGCGTCGACGACTGAGGCCTGCACGATCTTCAGGTTCCGGCGGCGAGTCGGCCGGACGGAGACGCGTTCCACGGTGCAGGCGACCGTGGCCTCCTGGCCCGCCAGAAGCTGCCCGAACCCATCTGCCTCACGCCAGTCGAGATAGTCCCGCGGGATGTGTTCCACGAGGTCGCGAATCGTCCGGAGCCCCATGCGCGCCAGCTGCTCCGCCACCTTTGGCCCGACGCCGCGTAACGACTCGACAGACGCGTCCGCATCCACCCTTTTCCCCGCCATCGGCACGTGTTGGTCCACGCCAGCAAAGCCGGCCAGCACAGGGCGCGTGCTTGTCTCGAGGGCCAGGACGAACCGAGTATAGGCCCGTCCCCGGACGATGCCGAACCACTAGCGTGCGCCGTCCATGGCCCGGGCTCCGAACGGACGCGACCTGAGGGGATTCCGGGCGCTCGAGGCGCTCCACCACAGGGACTTCCGACTCCTCTGGACCGGCCAGACCGTCTCCCTGATCGGCGACGGCGCCTTCCTTACCGCCCTCGGCTGGAAGACGTTCACGATCGCCGGCTCGAGCCGCCTCGGCATCGTCCTCCTCTGCAACGCGATCGGGCTCCTGACGACGCTCCTGATCGGCGGCGCCCTCGGCGATCGGCTGCCGCGGAAGGCGCTCATGATCGCCTCCGACTTCTGGCGCTTCGGAGCCGTTGCCGTCCTCGCCGGCGCCGACGCGACAGGGCATCTGAGCTTCGAGCTGCTCATCGTCCTCGCGACGCTCGTCGGTCTCGGTGACGGGCTCTTCTACCCGGCGTTCGGAGGCATGGTGCCGCTAGTCGTCGACCCGAGCCGGATCTCGTCCGCGAACAGCCTGATCGGCGTCTCGCGCTGGACGAGCCTCCTGGTCGGCCCTGCGCTCGCAGCGGGGCTCTACCACGCCACAGGGTCGGCGACGGTCTTCGCCGTCGACGCGGGCACGTTCATCCTCTCGGCCGCCCTCTTGTCCCTCGCCCGGCCGCGGGTGGTCGATACCGCGGCGAGCGAGGGAACGCTCCGGGAGATCGGGGCCGGTGTCCGCTACGTGGCGGGAGTCCCCTGGCTCTGGGTCACGATCACGCTCTTCGCAGTCGTGCTCATGCTCCAGCTCGCGCCGCAGCAAGTGCTCCTGCCCGAGCTCGTCCGCGACCACTTCGACCGCGGGGTCGGAGCTTTCGGGTTCCTGACCTCGATGCTCGGCCTCGGCACGGTCCTCGGGACGCTCTCGTTCGGCCAGCTGCAGCCGCGCGGCCGGAGGGGCGTGCTCTCCTACTGGATCTGGGTCGTGAACAGCCTTTGCCTGGCCGGGGTGGCCTTCGTTCCCTGGTTCGCCGCTGCGGCCGGGCTGAGCGTGCTGCGCGGCTTCCTGATCGGGTTCGGAGTGGCCCTCTGGGAGACGATGATGATGGAACTCGTCCCCGACCGGCTCCTTTCCCGCGTGGTCAGCCTCGACTACTTCGGAAGCTACGGCCTCATGCCGGTCGGCCTGGCGCTCTCGGCCGGGGTCTCCGGGTTCGCCGGGCCGGCAGAGCTGATCGGCGGCGGCGCCATCCTGTCTGCGCTCCTCTTCCTCGTCGCGTCGCGCCGCCCCTGGCTTCGTGCCGTGGACTAGCTCTAGTTCTCCCAGTAGGGGAGCGGCTCGATGCGAGCGGTGAAGTCGAAAGCGCGGAAGTTGATCTTCTGCGTGTCCGGATACCAGGCGATATCCCGCCGGTCTCGGGTGCCGTAGGCCAGCAGCTCGAGCCTGTCGGCGCCGGCCTGAAAGGCGTGGGCGACGCCCGTGCCGGCCGGCCGCGCCACCACGGAGCCTCGCCGCACCGGGATCGTCTCCTCACCGAGGCGGCAGAAGCCCTCACCCTCGAGCACCACGAAGATCTCTTCCTCGGCGGAGTGGGTGTGGAAGGGCCAGTTCCACCTGCCGGGCCGGATCGAGTGGTGGTTCAGGCCGGTGCGCCTCGCGACCGCCGACAGCTCGCGCTCGACGAACACGGACTCTCCATGCGAGATCTCCCTCGCCTCGGTCTGATCGATGTTCACGATGCTGGCTGGGCGTGGCAAAGGATCCGGTAGCTCCGCGTCGCCTGCCTCGGCCTCCCGCTCCCAGGGGTGCTTTCCTCCTGGGGTCTCCACCCAGGTCGGCGGGATGCGGACGACGCCGGCCCGCGGGAGCCAGGTCCCGGTCGCCGGAACGCGCATCCCGAAGGCAAGCACGTCGAGCCCGTCGGGTCCCGCCACGAGCGTGTGCGCCGCCTCGCCGGCCAGATGGACGAGGCAGTCGCCCTCCGCGACCTCGTAGGCGAGCGGGTCCTCTCCCTCCCACTGCCACGAGAGCCCGGAACCGCCCAGCACGAAGAAGATCTCCTCCTCCACCAGCTCGAGGTGAAGCGGCGTCGACCGCTTGCCCGGGGTCACCTGGATTCGGCAGACCCCGACGTCCTCGCTTCCGGCCGCCTCGCCCAGGTCACTCCAGCGACCTGAAAGCTGCCCCGCTTCTTGGAGCTCGCTCTCGACCTCGTCCCAGTGCGCTACGTGGCCTCCCTGAACCAGAAGAGCCCAAGCGTACCAGGGCCGCCGTGCGTCCCTACGACGGGGCCGAGGGTGGTCACCAGGTCAAGGGTGGCATTCGGCCGGACGCGCTCGATCGTTGCGACGATGCGGTCGGCGTCGGCCTGCGCATCGGCATGTGCGACAGCCAGGTGCCAGGAAGGGTCGTCCTCGCTGCCCGAAACCAACGCCTGCTCGAACTCAGCAAACGCCTTCGCCCGCCCGCGCACTCGCTTCACGGGTTCGACTTCTCCCTCCCGGATCGTGAGGATCGGCTTCACGTTCAGGAGCTGGCCGACGAGCCCGGCTGCCTTCCCGATGCGGCCGCCGCGGACCAAGTAGTCGAGCGTGTCGACGGTGAACCGCAGGTCGGCCTCCCGGCGGAAGCGCTCGGCGGCGGATTCGATCTCGCCGTCACTCGTTCCCAGCGCGAGCCGGCGCTGGATCGACTCTGCGAGGATCACGATCCCGGCCGAGGCGCTCGCCGAGTCGACGAGCAGGACCTTGTCGCCTCCAATCGCCTCCGCTGCGAGCCGGGCGGACTCGAAGGTCCCCGACAGCTTCGCCGAGACCGTGATGCAGACGATGCGCTCGAACTCCGCCAGCGCTTCGAAGGCCTCCTGGAAGTCGCCCGGGGTCGGCTGGGAGGTGGCCGGTGGAACGCTCGTGACGCGCAGCCGCTCGTAAAACTCGGCGGCCGTCAGGTCGACATGATCGCGCAGCGTCTCGTCGCCGAAGCGAACGTAGAGCGGCACGAGGCGCCAGTTTGGATGCCGAGCGGCGGGATCCGGCAGGTCGGCCGTCGAGTCGAGGACGACCGCAGTCGTCTCAGCAGAAAGGCGCACCGTGCCCGGCGGCGTCTCGGATCGCGCCGACGATCTCCTCGAGCTCCCGATCCTTCGTCACACAGGCGACGGCCCCCGCCTCGAGCAGCGCGTCGTACTCCTCGGGCTCAACGGATGCGGTCAGGACGACGACGGCCGCGCTCGGACATGCCTTCCGGATTGCGGCAGTGGCCTCGACCCCGTCGAGCTCCGGCAGGCGGTAGTCCATGAGCACGACGTCTGGAACGAGGTCGGCCGAGACCTCGAGCGCCGAGCGACCGTCGGCCACCGACGCGACCACGCGCATGTCCGGGGTCACGTCGAGCAGGAGCTCGAGCGTCTCCCTGAACACGTCGTTGTCCTCCACGAGGACAACCTCGATGACGTCGTCGGCCACGGTTCCAAGTATCCGGTTATTCGGCGGAGAACAGAAGGGGATAGTGCGGCTGGCCGCCGTCGTGCACGTCGATCTCGAGCTCGGGATATGCCGCCTCGAGCTCCTTCCGGAGGGCGTCAGGGTGCTCGGCTCCCTCTCCGACGAGCACGGTGAGGACATCCGACCCTCCGTCGAGCAGTCTCTCGACGACCTCGCGGGCGACCGTCTCCAGCACCGGGCCACTCGCCACAGGCTCCCCTTCGACAAATCCAAGGAACGAGCCCTCCTCGACATCGAGAGCCCCGAGCCTCGCCGAGCGGGAGGCCCGGGTGACACTTCCCGTTCGCGCCTCCCTGGCTGCGGTTTCCATGGCCTCGGCGTTCTCCGCTGCGGAGCGAGAGGGGTCGTAGGCGACTAACGCCGCCAGGCCCGCCTGGAGCGACTCGGTGGGTACGACCACCAGGGGCGAGTCTGACAACGCCGCTGCCTGCCTGGCGGTGAGCAGGACATTGGGGTTGTTCGGGAGGACGATCGCCTCTGGCGCTTCGACCTCGGAGGCGGCCTCGAGGATGGCGGAAGCGGCCGGGTTCATCGACTGTCCCCCCTCCACGATCCCGGCGGCTCCGAGACTCCGGAAAAGCCGCTCGTTGCCGCTCCCCGCCACCACGGCGACGACGTCGGATTTTGCCGGGACGGACAGGATTCGATCGGTGCGGTCAGCAGTCTGGACATGCATGTTCTTGATGTCGACCTCGTCGACCGCGCCGATCCCGGTCGCGAGCGAGAGGACCTGTCCGGGGTCATTCGTGTGGAGGTGCACCTTCACGGCTCCCGGCGAACCGACGACGAGGAGCGAGTCGCCGTGCGACTGGAGGTCGCGCTCGAGCAAGTCCGGATCGGCCTCCTCCCCTTCGAGGAAGAAGCTCGTGCAGTACCGAAACGCCGAGGGCTCGAGGTGCACCGACTCGAGCGGTAAGCGCTCGGGGCCTGCCGCGATCTCGGGGAGCGGCTCAGCGCGGACGTGGAACGTGATCCCGCGGACGAGCTCCAGGAGGCCCGCACCGCCCGCGTCGACCACGCCGGCCTGCCGGAGGATCGGGAGCTGCTCGGGCGTCCGCGCGAGCGCCTCGTCACCCGCGTCAACAATCCTGGCCAGTGCCTCTCCGGTGTCGAGTGCCTCGGCCCGCGCCTGGTCCGCCCGGTCAGCGAGCGCGCGCGCCACGGTCAGGATGGTTCCTTCCTGCGGCTCGCGCACCGACGCGTAGCCGGCATCGCTCGCCGCACGGAACGCCGCCGCCTGATCTTCTCCGGCCGCAAGGGCCTCTGCGGCCCCTCGAAAGATCTGGGAGAGGATGACCCCTGAGTTGCCTCGTGCGCCCATGAGACAGGCGCGGACGGCCTCGCGGGCCACGTC
>DATLQD010000183.1:0-9098 GCA_035535315.1 Gaiellaceae bacterium | reverse complement strand
GCGATCAGCGTCCGTGTGCGGGCGTGAAGAGAACGAACGCCTTGAAGTAATCGGGTGGCGCCAGGCTCCTGTCGAAGCACACGACGAGATTGCCTCGATCTTGTTGTCCCGGCGGCTGATACTGGGCGCCGGGCGTCATGTCGATCAACTCTCCGCCGATCGACAGCTCATACCCCATGAGCAGCGCAACGCTGTTGGACTCGGCCCCGTTGAGCTGGACAACCTGGCTCATGCCGGGTTTACCTACGATTTCGGCCGTGCCATAGGCACCGCAATCGATAACGAACGTGTCGAAGTGGCGTATTGGGTCTGCTTCGGCTCCACTGGCGGTCGCGAAAGCTGCGACGCATGCGGCGAGCGTGGCGAGAAAGTGCCGCATCCCTCTCTGCCCCTCTCTTAGTCGGAGAATGTGAGGATCGGATCATGTCACCCTCAAGGCTCGCGCGCAACGGTGCCGCTGGCCGATTCGCCGCTCATTTGGCCACTGCCGACGCCGTAGAAGAGCACGTCGGCCAGCTCGGGCACGTCTAGCTCGTGAAGCCCGTCGGGGGACGACCTTCGAGCTTCGCCTTCTCCTCAGCCTCCATGCGCATGCGCTCATCGAGCGTCTGCTCATCAATCAGGCCTTGTATCCACCCATGGAGCTTCGCAAGGCCGAGCTGCGCTTCATTCGCGGCGGCAGCGAGCTTCGCCCCGGTGCTTTCCGGAAGGGCCGGGCTATAGGGCGGTGGGGCGTCGACCGTTGGAAATAGTCGGTCGAACTCCACGCGTAGATTCGCCAGCCCCGCGTCTTCCACCACGCGCTGCATCTCTTCGCGCAGGCCAAGGTAGGCGCCGGCCAGTGCTTCCCCGGCCTGATAGGTGGGTTCAACCTGCGCGGCCTCCATCACCATCGCGTGTATCCGCAGGAGCCTGCCGAGGTCGAGCCCTGGCGTCTTAGTATCAGGCATTAGACGACCACGGGTTCAGGCTACTCCTCTCAAACGTAGATCTCTCTGCGAAGCGTTCCAGAGAGGCTCGCGCGGGACTCCGACGCGTTTGCGGGGGAGGGGGCGCCCGGGGGGTGGGGGGTCGCCCCTAGCTCGCAGGGCCTGACATCTTTCTGACACGCTCGAGAAACCCCGCGTAAATACAAGCTCCAAAGCAAGACCCCCTACTAGCTGAGTAGGGGCGACGAATTGCTGGACCTTCGGGGCCTGAGGTCCTAGGATGACGACATGCCCACGCTTCTTTCAATCGGCCGCAAGCGCGAGACGGAGTTTCGTATCGACCTGCACTCACCCGTCACTGGCGACGTCCTGAGTCTCGCCGTCATCGGGAGCCGGCAGAGCTCGGCCAACCTCGCGGCTTTGGCGTACGCGGTCGAGAGACCGAAGATCCAAGCTGGCGCACACTCTCGATCCTCAGCGAGCCGGCCTGGGAGATCGAAAGCATGACGCGCGAGGAGATGCTGTCTGACGACTTCTAGAGCGTCCTAGTCTTCACGGCCAACAAGTAGCCCTAGGGATCTGGAGCTCGGCGACGGTCGGGCCGTTCCTCCCCACGGGATCTGGGGTGGGGCGGCTTTCTTTCCTTAGGCTGCGTAGTGCCGCAGCGTGGGTGGAGAGGGCCCCCGCCGCAATGACAGTCCCCGCGGCGGGCCCTGTCTCTTTTCCGTCGGAGGGCGCGCTCGCTGGGTATCCGCCCCAATGCCAAGAGGAGGGTTCAGCGTCTGGGCGCCCGATAGAGCGCGCCTGGTGCCGGCGAGAACTAGAGGGAATCGCCTGAGTCTGGCGCTTTAGCGCCGGACAGGGCCTAAAGGCCCTAGCACCGCCGGCCCGGAGGAAGAGGCCGGCCGAGGGATGCTCCGCGCCCTCGCGGGCACGAAGTCTTGAATTCATGCGGGTTTGTCTGGGCGGTCGCCCCCGACAACGCGGGCTAGCGCGGGCTCAAGATTACGAACCCGATTAGCACTAACACGCAGACGCAGACGGCGTAGACGACGAGGTACAAAACCACGCGGTTGAGCAATGCGCGTGCCCTCTCGGCCACGAAGGGGAGAGGTTCGGACGTCGCCGAGATTGTCTCGTCAGGGATGCGACGCATTACTCGGACCGTAGCTACCCGAGACCAGACATGCCCCGTGGCGAGGTCGCCTCTCTTCAGTGGACGCGTGGTCTTTGGGGCTCTTCGCCGAAGGGCCGCCCGGCCAGTAATTACTCAGCGGCGGGCAGATTGTGGTCAGTTCAGACTGGCCGCGTGTGCCCTCTCCAGGCCGGCCCCTTGCGAAGTGGCGGGAGACCGCGCGAGCGTTTCCTCAAACCCTCCTAATCCAGCGGGCCGGTCCTGAACCGTTCGGTCATCTCTCCAGCAGCGCTTTTGCGAACGCGAGCTTCCTCCTGGAGTACTCGTTGCTTGTCTTCGTGGGCTTTCCTGTCGCGCGGTGCCTGCCGGTTCGCGATACCCACCAGTTCCTCGAGTCCTTTCCGCACTTCTTCTTCCGAACCCGGTTCGACTCCGCCGACGGTCAGGCTCCGATGCGAGGGCGAGTTCACCCACCAATGGTGTCGGACTGCTAGTGGGCGGTGAGGGCGGACTTCGTTGAAGGCGCTCGTCCAGAAACGACTGGGTTCCGGCTCGAGTTCGACTTCGAGTTGGAGGCTCTGCCCGGTGACCGTGATGTCCGTGACGTTCGCGGTTGCCCAGTCGATCGACACTTGATCATCGGCGGTGGCCATCTCGAAGACATGGTAGTTGGGCAACCAGGCCTAACCGATGCCGACCGAGACGCGAGTGGGGCGAAGGAGCGAACGACCGGCGGACGAACAAATGGAATGGGGGAGCCCCGCCTCTCTTGCCTAGGGAGAGGTGCGCACCCGGCCCTGCCGCAAGGACCGGGTCGTCACGGGCTCTCCCCCTCTAACTAACTCAGGTGTCAGATTTGGTGTCAGAAACCACTGGCCCCTCCTGGCCCACGAGGCCGGCCTAACAGGAAGCTAACAAAGGATCCATGGGGCTCTGGCGCCTGCTGGTCCCGGAGAAAACTCCCCTGCTCCATATACTTGCTAGGTGGCCAGGAAGATCCGCGTTGTCATCGCGAAGCCCGGCCTCGACGGACACGATCGCGGTGCGAAAATCATCGCGCGCGCCCTGCGCGACGCCGGGATGGAGGTCATCTATACGGGCCTGCATCAGACTCCGGAGCAGGTTGTCGAGACAGCGCTGCAGGAGGATGCCGACGCGGTTGGCATCTCAATTCTCTCGGGCGCGCACATGACCCTCGTCCCCAAGATCGTCGACGGTCTGCGCGAGCACGAGCTCGACGACGTCCTCGTGGTCGTCGGAGGAACGATCCCAAAGGCCGACATCGAGACGCTCAAGAAGCAGGGGGTCGCGGAGGTGTTCACGCCGGGTGCGCCGCTCTCCGAGATCGTGGATTTCCTAAAGGCGCACGTTCCGGTCGAGGCCTGACGTGGCCATCGCGAGAGCAGTCGCCCAGACCCGACTGTCACGGTCCCGGCACCACTAGCCTGCCACCCGTGCGCATCTCGGACGTAGGCTGGCCGCGGGGGAACGCTAACTGGGGGGTCCCCCGGGGGAAACACTCTGGGGCCTGTTGGCGGGAGGCCCGCTGATGGCGATCCGCGTCGAGCGTGAGGGCGGAGCCACCGTCGTCGTGGTCGACCGAGTGGAGGCTATGAACGCGCTCGACCTCGACCACGCTCGCGCGCTTCGAGATCAGCTCGCAGAGCTGGCCGTCGACCCGGAGGCGCGGGTCGTCGTGCTCACCGGGGCCGGCGACAGAGCCTTTATCGCGGGCGCCGACATCAAGTACATGCAGGGACTCGGCGTGCTCGAGGCGCGCGAGTGGGGAGAGCTCGGGCATGCCTGCGCCTCGTTGCTCGAGACGATGCCGAAGCCGACCATCGCGGCGATCAACGGCTACGCCCTCGGGGGCGGCTGCGAGCTCGCGCTTGCTGCTGACCTTCGTGTTGCCGCCTCGACCGCGAAGCTCGGTCAGCCAGAGATCAACCTGGGGATCATCCCGGGTTGGGGCGGCTCGCAACGCCTCGCACGAGCGACCACCTTGGCATATGCCAAAGAGCTGGTCTACACCGGGAGGACCGTCGATGCCGCCGAAGCCTTCGCACGAGGCCTCGTCAGCGAGCTGGTCGAACCCGAACGCCTACGGGAACGGGTGCTCGAGCTCTGCGAGACCCTCGCTGCCAAGAGCGCCGTTGCGCTCGCCTACGCGAAGGAGGCGACGAACCTCGCGCTCCAGGGTGATCACAGGTCGAATCTCGAGGTGGAAGAGAGGCTCTTCGCCATGCTCTTCTCGACTGAGGACCAGAAGGAGGGCATGGCCGCCTTCGTCGAGAAGCGAACGCCCGAGTTCCGCGGCACGTGAGGCTGCTCGTCCTCGGCGGCACGCTGTTCGTCGGCCGCCACATCGTCAAGGCCGCGCTCGAGCGAGGGCACGACGTGACGCTCTTCAACCGGGGTCGAACCAACGCGGATCTGTTTCCTCAGGCTGAGCGGCTCCAGGGCGACAGGGACGGCGATCTCTCGGCCCTCGAGGGTCGGACGTGGGAAGCCGCCTTCGACCCTTCGGGCTACGTGCCGCGTGTTGTGCGCGCGTCGGCCGAGGCCCTCGCCGAGTCGGTCGGGCACTACACATTCGTCTCGAGCGGCTCGGTCTACCCCTTCGAGGACGGCTCTCACGACGAGCGGAGCCCCGTCGAGCAGCTGGAGGAGGAGACCGAAGACGTCAACAAGGCCTACGGGGCGTTGAAGGCGCTCTCCGAGCGGGAGGTCGAGCAGGTTTTTCCAGGTCGCGCACTCATCCTCCGGGCCGGTCTCATCGTCGGGAACTACGACTGGACGAACCGCTTCGGGTACTGGGTCCGACGAGTGGCCGACGGCGGCGAGGTGCTCGTTCCCGCTCCACGCGACTGGACGATCCAGATCGTCGACGCGCGCGACCTCGTCGACTGGGCTCTCGACCTGGCCGAGCGAGGAGAGGCGGGGACGTTCAACGCCGTGGGGCCGGAGCGGCCGATCACGATCGAGGAGCTGGTCGAGACGGTCAAGCGGGTGAGCGGCAGCAATGCGAGCTTCACCTGGGTGGAGGAGGACTTCCTGCTCGACCAGGGGCTCGAGCCGTTCGACGACGTGCCCCTCTGGTTGGCCCTCGGTCGCAATAAGGAGCTTTCGAGCTTCTACGGGATGGACAACGCCAAGGCCCTACGCGCTGGCCTCTCGTTTCGGCCGCTCGCGGAGACGATCGCCGACACGCTCGCGTGGGAGCGCCAACGGAGCGGTCGCCCACTCGAGAAGGACTACGGGGCGGGGGCCGAGGTCGCCGGCCTGTCAGCGGAGCGCGAAGCCGAGGTGCTCCGTGCGTGGCGAGAGCGAGCGTGACCGTTGGTAGCCTTTGCGTGAGCGGGAGCCTCTGAGCAGGGGCTGAGAGGCGGCCGAAGGCCGCGACCGCAGAACCTGATCTGGGTCATGCCAGCGGAGGGAGACGAAGTGCAAGATCCGCTCGTCATCGCGGAGCGCGAGTTCGACTCGCGGCTCCTTGTCGGCACCGGGAAGTACGACTCCTTCGAGACGATGCGCGACGCCGTTCTGGCGTCTCGCTGCGAGTTGGTCACCGTCGCAGTTCGCCGCATCGACCTCGATGCAGGGGGCGAGGACATCACGAGCTTCCTCCCAGAGAACACGTTGCTGCTGCCGAACACCTCGGGCGCGGAGACCGCCGAGGAGGCAATCAGAATCGCTCGCTTGGCCCGCGCCGGGGGCCTGCCCGACTGGATCAAGCTCGAGGTGATCCCCGATGCGCGCTATCTCCTGCCCGACCCCGTCGAGACCCTGAAAGCGGCGGCGGCGCTCGTCGAGGACGGGTTCACAGTGCTGCCGTATGTCCTGCCCGACCCGGTGCTCGCGGCGAAGCTCGAGGAGGTGGGGTGCGCGACCGTGATGCCGCTCGCGTCGCCGATCGGAAGCGGGCGCGGACTCAAGCTCCGCGACTCGATCCGGATCGTGATCGAGCAGGCGAATGTCCCGGTCGTCGTCGATGCCGGTCTCGGCTCGCCGTCGCACGCGGCGGAGGCAATGGAGATGGGCGCAGATGCAGTCCTCGTCAACACGGCGATTGCGCGTGCTCGTGACCCGGTGGCCATGGCGCACGCCTTCCGCCTCGCGGTCGAAGCAGGACGGGAAGCGTTCCTAGCCGGTGTCATGGGCGAGGGCGACGCTGAGGCCTCGAGCCCGCCGGTCGGGGTGATCCCAGGCGCGTGAGTTCACTCGCCTCCGGCTTGCTCGCGCAGGGGAACCGTGTTCCCCCACGCCCCTCCGCACGCTCATAGGCCATGGGTAGGCCGATGAGTGCGATCTGCATCGTCAACGGCAAGGATCATTCGCTCGAGGCGGGGGAGACCGTCGAGCGCCTCCTTGCCCGGCTCGGCCTCGAGGGTGGCTACGCGCTCGTGGAGCGAAACGGCGAGCCTGTCGAGCGGAGCAAGTACAGGGAGGTGGAGCTACGCGATGGCGACCGGATCATCGTTGCGCGCCCCGTCGCCGGCGGATAGGCGCCTCTACCTGGTGACGCCGGGCCGGCCGGACCTCGACGACTTTCTCGAGGCCGCCGTCCGAGGCGGCGTCGACATCGTCCAACTCCGTGACAAGGATCTCGCCGACGCCGAGCTCGTCCCGATGCTCGAGCTGGCACGAGAGACGACCCGGCGGCTGGCCGTCCCACTGGCCGTAAACGACCGCCCCGACCTGGCTGCACGCGTGCGCGCCGACTTTGTCCATCTAGGACAGGAGGACATGGCGGTCGCGGAGGCCCGCAGCTTCGGCGTCGGTGTGGGGCTCTCGACGCACGCTCCCGAGGAGATCGATCGAGCCGACGCCGACTACCTGGGAGTGGGGCCCGTCTTCGCGACACCGACGAAGGAGGGCCGGGCGCCGGTGGGGCTCGAATTGGTTCGATACGCCGCCACGCACGCCGTCCGACCGTGGTTCGCGATCGGTGGCATCGACGCGACGAACGCGCGAGACGTTGTCGCGGCGGGGGCTCGACGGATCGCCGTCGTCAGGGCGATCGGCGAGGCGACCGATCCCGAGCGAGCCGCCCGCGAGCTCCGCGCTGCTCTGACCCCATAATCCCTTCCCTACTAGGGCAAGCCGCGGAACAGGATGTGTGCGGTGCTGAGCGCTCCGACCCGTCCAAGTTGGGCGTTCAGGGTCGGAGCAAACTCCGTGCTCCAGACCGTGACTCGCTCGCCCCGGATCGCCTCGACGATCGACGTCGCCGTGACCGCGGCGCCTTCCCTGCGCTCCAAGAGAGTTGCCGGAGGAACAGCGAGCGCGACGTACTTGGAGACGGCGGCCGTCCAGCCGGTTGATGTCGCTACGCGCCGAACGCGGAGCTGGAAGTAGGAACGCATCCAGCGGTACTCGCCACTCAGCTTGAGTTGGACGAGCGTGACGGATTTGGGGACTGCGAACAGTAGCCTCCGACCGCTGCGCAGCCAGGAATATGGTGAGACCGCCCCGCCTCCGTTCGGATGCAGCTCGAAGTGCAAGTGAGGGTGAATCCCGTCTGCGTCCCCCGAGTCGCCTACGTAGCCGATCAGCTGACCCGCCCTGACCCGCTCTCCGCTCTTCAAACCCGGAGCGTAGGCGGTACCCGCCTTGCAGCCGGCGCGGTTGTCGTTTCTCATCGTCACATCGTTGTTCAGGTGGATGTAGAGATAGGTGGTGCCGCTCCGCCCGTACAGGTAGAGCATGCAGCCGGCGCGCGACGAGGTCGTCCAGAACGACACCCGGCCGCCCTCGACGGCTACGGCCGGAGCTTTACGCGCCGCCATGATGTCGTTCCCCTGGTGGCTGCCTTGGCCCCGCGGGTCTCCGAAGTCGTCCTGGTAGGTCACGGGTCCGACGACGGGGAAGATGATGCGGTCGGGGACGGCGGCCTGTGCGGTACCCGCGGAGGCCCACGTGGCTAGAAGGAAGAGGAGTGCTCGGGCTGTCGTCCGGTGGCGAAGCATGGGCTCCGGTTCGCGCTCGAAGGGCGGCACGCTAACAAAGCCTTCGGCTCTAGGTCGCGACTCCTTTAATGGACTCGCTGCTCACAAAACGAAGCGGTGTGCCGCTGAGCCGTCATTTTGCGAGCAGCTCTTAGCCGGTACCTCGTGAACGAACGGCTCGTTATGCTCGCGACCGGATGAAGATCGCCGTCTGCGTGAAGGAGGTCCCCGATGCCGCTGCGGCCCGGCGGATCGACCCGCAGACGAAGCGGCTCGACCGAAGCGGCGACGGTGTCCTGAATGAATTCGACACGCATGCGCTCGAGGAGGCGCTGCGCGTCAAGGAGGGCTCAGGGGAGGGCGAGGTCGTTGTCCTTTGCGTTGCTCCAGAGCGCGCGATGAACTCGCTCCGAAAGGCGCTCGCCATGGGAGCCGACCGGGCCGTTCTGGTCGCGGACGACGCGGCCGCAGGCTCCGACCTCGTCGCGACCGCCAAGATCCTGGCGAAGGCGATCGAGCGCGAGTCGCCCGACCTGGTCCTCGTTGGCCAGCAGGGTGGCGACTCCGACGGTGCCGTTCTGTGGGGCTCGCTCGCAGAGCGTCTGCGCTTGCCCCTAGTCTCCCAGGCCGCCAGTCTCGAGCTGTCCGACGGGAAAGCGCGCTCGAAGCGCCAGACGGAGTTCGGTTACGACGTGCTCGAAGCTCCGCTGCCCTGTGTGGTCGCGGTATCGGACGCGATCAACGAGCCGCGCTATCCGTCCCTGAAGGGGATCATGGGTGCGAAGAAGAAGCCACAGGAGACGCTCTCCCTCGACGACCTCGACGTTGACGCGGCCGAGGCCGGGGAGGCAGGCTCCCGTACCGAGGTGCTTGCCCTCACCGACCCTCCCTCGCGTGGCGACACCCAGCGAATCGAGGACGAGGGCGGCGACTCCGCGGAGAAGATCGTCGCCTACCTGGCGGAGCAGAAGCTCGTCTGATGCCCGGCACGCTCGTCTATGTCGAGGACCATGAGGGAGAGGCCACCAAGGGG
This sequence comes from Gaiellaceae bacterium, assembly GCA_035535315.1. Classification (GTDB taxonomy): domain Bacteria; phylum Actinomycetota; class Thermoleophilia; order Gaiellales; family Gaiellaceae; genus DASQGA01. The sequence continues at coordinate 53 of DATLQD010000183.1, read as the reverse complement.
AGCCTCGGCGTGCTGGGCAAGGCTGCATCGCTCGGTGGAGAGGCTGCGGCGGT
>DATLQD010000182.1:0-5131 GCA_035535315.1 Gaiellaceae bacterium | reverse complement strand
GGTGGGCGCAGGTGTTCACACCGGTGTCGCCTTCGTCGGCACGGTCGGCGAGGGTGACGCGGTCGACTTCACCGCACTTGGCGACTCGGTGAACACTGCAGCCCGGCTCGCCTCGTGCGCAAAGGCGGGGGAAATCGTCATCAGCAGCGGTGCGGCTAAGGCCTCGAAGCTCGACACTGCCGGACTCGAGGAGCGGACGCTGGATCTCCGAGGCCGCGCCGAAAGCGTCACCGCCTGGGTGACGGTTCCCGGTGAAGCGGTCGACCGCGATGCCTCAGTAGGTGTCGGCTGACAGAAGACCGCTACGTGAGCATGACGCGGTGCTCAGCTCAATCGTCGATGCGACCGGCAAAGTGCTCCGCAGCCCGCGGTCTCGTCAGCTCGTAGACCGCTAGCCGCTGCCCGCCCTCGGCCTCGAAGCTCGCACACGGGCCATGCGGAATCTCGAGCTCCCGTACGTCGATTCCAACGGCCCGAAGGCCTGAGACCGCGGAGACGTAGTCGGGCACGCGGTAGATCAGAATCGGATCGGTGCCCTCGAGATGGCCGCTCAGCAGGATCAGCGGCCCTGCATCCGAGGTCCGGAGGCAGGCGACGACGGTTCCCATCCCTCGCACTTTCCAGACCAGTTCCGCACCCAACTGCTCGACGTACCGGTCCGCGGCGGCATCGACGTCTCGGGCCGGGACGTAGACGAAGTCGAGCGACTGGAACACGACGGTGTCAGGATCTGGGGTCGAGCCTCTCGGCGACCTCGCCGGCGTCCCCGATCTTCTGGACAACGTAGTGGCTCTCCCGCTCCAAGACTCGCTCGAAGTCGGGCAGCTCGTGTCCGGGCTTGACCACGAAGCGCCTGGGGTCGGAGCGGATCTCTTCGTACTCCTCGACGGTGAGCTCCATGAGCTCGACGCAATCGGCATCGCCGCACTCGCAGAAGAAACCGGAATGCGACGACTTGAACATCGTCTCGGCGATCTCCTCGATCCGCTCGTTGACCTCACGGAAGAGGCTCTCGTTTCGGGCGACTTGCTTTGCGCGCGCATCCATGCGCTTTGGAGTCTGCCCGATAGCCCCTGGTGCGGAAACTGACTCGATCACTTCCACGATCCTCACTCACTAGGATTGCAACCGCAGGCTGACGGCGGTTGAGACTCGGCTTCCCGGGTGCGCCCTCTGACAAGGAGGTGGCTGGATGAGATTTCTATTCCTCGGAGGAGCGCTCGGCCTAGTGGTCGCTTTCCTGCTCCGGAACCGGGACGCGGTCCGCGGAATGCTCGACCAGACACCGCTGAGCCGTGGTCGCGCCTCGAATCTCGAGGACATGACGAAGGACGAGCTCTACGAGCGGGCCCAGAAGGCTGACATTCCGGGCCGCTCAGAGATGACGAAGGGCGAGCTCATCGAAGCTCTTCGTTCCGCCTCTTAGGCCGCCGCCGAACTCAGGCGGCGTCGAACAGCCACAATGGGGGCATGCCGAAGACCCTCTTCGACCGCGTGTGGGAAAGCCGCCTGGTGGCCGAGCCGCCGGGCGAGCCCGCCTTGCTCTGGGTCGACCTTCATCTCGTGCACGAGGTCACCTCGCCGCAGGCCTTCGAGGGGCTTCGACTCGCCGGTCGAAGGGTGCGTCGCCAGGACCTGACGCTTGCGACGATGGATCACAATGTCGCTACCGGCGCAGGGCCGGCCGACCCTCTTTCGCAGGCACAGCTCGAAGCGCTCGAGCGAAACTGCGCGGAGTTCGGCGTGCCCCTCTACGCAACCGGGAGCGGCCGAGAAGGGATCGTTCACGTGATCGGGCCTGAGCTCGGGCTGACGCAGCCGGGACTCACGATCGTGTGTGGAGACTCGCATACCTCCACACACGGCGCGTTCGGCGCGCTGGCGTTCGGTATCGGAACGTCCGAGGTCGAGCACGTGCTCGCAACGCAATGCCTGCCCCAAGTGAAGCCACGAGCGATGCGCGTCCTGTTCCAAGGCGAGCTGCCGCCCGGCCTCACGGCCAAGGACGTCATTCTCGGGGCGATCGGACGGCTCGGGGTCTCGGGCGGGGCCGGCCACGTCCTCGAGTATGCGGGCGATGTCATCCGCGGCTTTTCGATGGAGAGTCGGATGACCATCTGCAACATGTCGATCGAAGCCGGGGCCCGGGCCGGCATGGTGGCGCCGGACGACACGACGTTCGCCTACCTCGAAGGGCGCCCGGCAGCTCCGCAGGGAGCCGAGTGGGAGAGCGCCCTGGACCGCTGGAGCACCCTCGCGTCCGACTCGGACGCGGTCTTCGACACGGAGATCGAGATCGACGTGGCCGACCTGGCGCCGCAGGTCACCTGGGGAACGAACCCGGGGATGGTGGCGCCGATCGACGGCGTCGTCCCGGATCCGGCGGACTACCCGGACGCGGAAGAGCGCGAGACCGTCGAGCGGGCGCTCGTCTACATGAACCTCGAGCCCGGCACGCCGATTCAGGACATCGCAATCGACCGCGTCTTCATCGGCTCCTGCACGAACGCGCGCATCGAGGATCTCCGCATCGCAGCCCGTGTCGTAGCGGGGAAACGCGTTCGCAACGGCGTCCGGGCAATGGTGGTTCCCGGGTCGGCCGGAGTGAAGCGCCAGGCCGAGGACGAGGGGCTCGACCGGATCTTCGAGGCGGCCGGGTTCGAATGGCGCCGGGCGGGGTGCTCCATGTGCCTCGGGATGAACCCGGACGTCCTCGCGCCGGGCGAACGGTGCGCCTCGACCTCCAACCGGAACTTCGAGGGCAGGCAGGGACGCGGCGGGCGCACACACCTGGTTTCTCCCGCGCTCGCTGCGGCGGCCGCGCTCGAGGGGCGCTTCGTCGACATCCGCGACCTGGCGGCGGCCCGGTGAGAGCGTTCCGCTCGGTGACAGCCGCCACGGCCGTCCTCGATCGCGCGGACGTGGACACGGACCAGATCGTCCCGAAGCAATTCTTGAAGCGCGTCGAGCGGTCAGGCTTCGGCGAGTTCCTCTTCTTCGACTGGGCGAAGGACCCCGACTTCGAGCTGAACCGACCCGAGGCGCAGGGCGCGAAGATCCTGCTCGCAGGCCGGAACTTTGGCTGCGGCTCCTCTCGCGAGCACGCCCCCTGGGCGCTTCAGGACTACGGGTTCGAGGTTGTGGTCGCCCCGTCGTTTGCGGACATCTTCATCTCGAACTGCGTGAAGATCGGGCTCGTCCCCGTCGCCCTGCCGCCGGACCGGGTAAAGGCGCTCATGAGCTCCGTAGCAGGAGGCGGCGAGCTGACTGTCGACCTCGAGACGAAGACGATCTCCGCCCCAGGCAACCTCGTCGTGCCGTTCGAGTTCGATGACTTCCAGCGGCACTGCCTCTTGCACGGCCTCGACGACATCGCTCGAGCCCTGACGCATGAAGCCGAGATCATCGCGTACGAACAGAACCACTCGGCGCCGTTCGAAACCACGGCCCTTCCGTAGCGCCGACGGTGCCTCTCAAACCCCCGGGGGATCCCCCTTTAGTTACCCCCTGCGGTCAGCGTAGCGCGGTCTTCCGCACGCGATTCGCGCCGGAAGTGCCGACTTGGACGCGAGGCGGCTGCTGTGTCCTTGGAGTACCGCTCAACCAGCCGACCCCTGAAGCATCAGCGACACGAGCCACACGACGAAGAGCACCACCACGAGCGCGAAGAGAAGGGCCGTACGCGGGCTCGCCCGCTCGGAGATCTCCCGGAGCCACCCCTGGAGGTCTTTCATCCGCTCAGCCGTTCAAGGACTCCGGCACCGAACTCGGTTGTCGTCGCAGTGCCGCCGAGATCCGGCGTCGGGCGTTCGCGCATTACCTCCTCGACAGCCCGCTCCAGGCGACGCGCCTCCTCGGGCATCGCGAGCGCGTGCTCGAGCAGGAGTGCCGTCGAACGGAGCATGGCGGCCGGATTGGCGATACCTCTTCCGGCAATGTCCGGAGCCGAACCGTGCACAGGCTCGAAGATCCCGGGCCCGTCGTCTCCGAGGCTCGCGGACGGCGCGAGCCCGAGCCCGCCGGTCACGGCCGCTGCCAGGTCGCTCAGGATGTCTCCGAACATGTTCTCCATGACGAGGACATCGAACTGCTCCGGCCGGCTCGCAAGCTGCATCGCCGCGTTGTCGACGAGCATGTGGTCCAACTGGACGTCCGGGTAATCCGCGGAAATCTCGCTCACCACTCGCCTCCACATGCGCGATGTGTCGAGAACGTTCGCCTTGTCGACGGACGTGAGCCGCCCCTGCCGTGACCGTGCAAGCTCGAATCCGCGCCGCGCGATTCGCACCACCTCGCGCGGGTGGTACTCGAGCGTGTCGAACACCGTTCCGTCCTCCCTGACACCACGAGCTCCGTAGTAAAGCCCGCCGACGAGCTCTCTGACGATCAGCAGATCGATCCTGCCGTCGCGCGCCGGCCGCAGGTTCGCGTAGACGTCCAGGCTCGAGCGGAGACTCAGCATTCCGTGCTCCGGACGAACCTCCGCCGCGTCGAACTCCGGGTCACCGATCGGCGCCTTCAGGACGCCGTCGGACTCACGGCAGGCCGCCAGCGTCTCGGCGGGAAGCGGATCGCCGCTCTCGCGGATCGCGGCTCCCCCGAAGGGCCGCTCCTCGAGCTCAACCCCGGGTGCGAGCTCTCGGAGCGCGCGCACCGCCTCGCGCGCCACCTCGGGGCCGATGCCGTCGCCCGGAAGGACGACGATCCTCATGCAGCGACCCCGACGAGGTCGAGGAGCGCTTCCGCGTCGGGCTCGACCTCGATGGGAGCGAGCCTCCCAGAGACCGGGTCGGGCGTCTTCAGTCCGTCGCCCGTGACCAGAAGGACGACGCGTTCGGACGCGCCGACGGTCCCCCCGGCCACGGCAGTCCTGAGAGCACCCAGGGCCACACCCGCGGCGGTCTCTCCGAAGATCCCGGTCGTCTCGGCCAGAAGCCCCATGTTGACGCCGATCTCGTCCTCAGGCACGGCGTGAATCGCTCCCCCGCTGCCCCGCGCCGTTGCGAGCGCAAGGTCGGCGTCAGCCGGGTTGCCGATCGCGAGCGAACGGGCCAGCGTCGCAGGCCGGACCGGCCTCGCCCGGCCGCCTTCGGCAAAGGCCGTCGCGACCGGGGCACATCCCTCCGCCTGG
>DATLQD010000181.1:0-3112 GCA_035535315.1 Gaiellaceae bacterium | reverse complement strand
AACGGACGCATGTGCAAGTCACGGCGCATCTCGCGGACGGGATCGATCCGAATCTGGTCGCCGAGCGGCTCGAGGACGTAGAGGTCTGGGTGCGCCCGCCGGACGACCCGATCGGAGTCGCCGATCAAGGCGCCCGCAAAGAGAAGGGCCGCGCGGCGCTTCCCCGATCCGGGGGGCCCGTGGAACAGGTAGGCGTGAGCAGGCCCTTCGACGAGGGCCGCTCGCAGGAGGCGCTTCGCGTCCTCCTGTTCAGGCAAGGTCTCGAAGCTGTCCACGTACCTCCCTCGAGATGTCGCTCGCAGGCATGGTCGCATCGATGGTGACCACGCGCTTCGCGAAGATCGCCGCCAGCTCGCGGTAGCCCTGATCGACGATGGCTGCGAACTCGTCGCCCTCTCGCTCGATCCGGTCCGGCTCAGCGTCCTTTCGCCCGGTCGTGTCTTCGGGTGAGATCGCGAGGAAGAAGGTTCGGTCGGGGAGAAGGCCCGAGGTGGCGAGCAGGTTCAGCTCGAGCACGCGCTCGACACCAAGGCCACGAGCGATCCCCTGGTAGGCGAGGGACGAATCGATATAGCGATCGCAGATCACGTCGGCGCCGCGGGCGAGCGCCGGCCGGATCACCTCGTCCACGAGCTGGGCGCGGGCCGCGGCGAAGAGCGCTGCCTCCGTCCAGGGCGCGATCTCGCCGCCTTCGAGCAGGAGCTCTCGGATCCGCTCGCCGGCGGGCGTCCCGCCCGGCTCCCGGGTGGCCACGACGTTGCGGCCTTCCCCCCGGAGCGAGTCGGCGAGCAATGCGACCTGGGTCGTCTTGCCCGATCCGTCGACGCCTTCGAAGCTGATGAACATTGAGCCGCCCTAGGATACGAGGACGTGCGGGCGATTGTCACAGGCGGCGCGGGCTTCATCGGGTCGCACCTCGTCGACGCGCTCGCGGCGCGTGGCGACGACGTGGTCGTGGTCGACAGCCTCGCCACCGGCAAGCGGGAGCGGCTGGACAAGAGGGCCAGGCTGGTCGTCGGGGACGTCCGTGACGGGAGCGTGCTCAACGAGACGTTTCGGGAAGCGAGGCCTGACGTCTGTTTCCATCTCGCGGCGCAGGCCGACGTACGCCGGTCGGTCGAGGAGCCCGTCTTCGACGGCGACGTCAACGTCCTCGGCACGGTTGGGGTGCTCGAGGCAGCGCGTGCTCACGACACTCAGCTGGTCTTCTCCTCGACCGGCGGTGCGATTTACGGCGAATGCGAGCGCCCGGCGGCCGAGGACTCGGCACTGCAGCCGATCTCTCCCTATGGGACCTCCAAGCTCGCGGCCGAGGAATACCTCCGCACCTACAACCGCTTGTACGGGACACAGCATGTGGCCCTTCGGTACGCGAACGTCTACGGGCCGAGGCAAGACCCGCACGGCGAGGCGGGCGTTGTCGCGATCTTCTTCGGGCGCATCGCCTCGGGCGGCCAGCCGCGCATCTTCGGGGACGGGAGCCAGACGCGCGACTATGTCTACGTGGGGGACGTCGTCGAGGCCACCCTCCGAGCCACGGAGCAGGCCGGCGGTGTCTTCAACGTCGGGACCGGACGCGAGACCTCGGTCGTGGAGCTCTATGACGTCTGCCGCCGGGTGAGCGGAGCCGAGCTCGAGCCCGAGTTTGCGGAGGCGCGCCTCGGGGAGCTCGCCCGGAGCGTGCTCGACCCAGCGCGCGCCGGGAGCGACCTCGGCTTCCGCGCGACGGTCTCGCTGGAGGACGGGCTGGCGCGCACCTGGGATTCGATTCAGCGAGAAGGAGAGGAACGAGCGGGCGCGAAATAGCCGCCCCGTGGAACATCCAGCCTCCCTCTCTGCTCCCAGCACCTGGCGCACCGCTGCCATGCTCGCAGCAGGCGTTGCGGCACTCGAGCTCGTCGTCATCGTGGTCGTCGTCCTGGCCGCCTTCGCAAAGCCGTTCTCGAACGACTCCGACATCGTCGCAGCAGTAACCCCGGGCAAGAAGGTCGCAAAGATCGAGGCATCGACGCCGGCCGCCGATCAGGTCAAGAAGCAGAAGTCTGCCCCGGCGCCGGCCGCCAAGCTGGCACGCAACGAGACCTCGATCATCGTGCTGAACGGGAACGGCATCCCGGGCGCCGCAGACGAGGCCGCCGGTGTCGTGCAGAGCCTCCACTATCTGATCGCCGGCACTGCGAACGCGCCTCGCACCGACTTTGCTCGCTCTCTTGTGATGTATCGCCCGGGATACAAGGGGGAGGCGGTGCGCCTCGCCAAGGACGTACGGGTGAGGCGCGTCGTCCCACTCGACGGCATGCGCGCGGCGGAGCTCCAGGGCGCGCACATCGCGCTCATCCTCGGCCGCCAGTAGCTCCGGGGCTACGCTAGAAGCGTGGCTGCAGCCCCCCTCCTGGTCCGTGCCGCCCGGCGGGAGCCCGTCGAGCGGACGCCAGTCTGGTTCATGCGCCAGGCCGGTCGCTCGCTTCCGGAATACCGCGAGATTCGCCGGCGCCACAACCTCTTCGAGGTCTGCCGGAGGCCCGAGCTCTGCGCGGAGGTGACCCTCCAGCCGGTCCGCGCGCACGGTGTCGATGCGGCTGTGATGTTCGCCGACATCATGCTGCCGGTGATCGGCATGGGTATCGACGTCGAGCTGGTGGAGAGCGTCGGGCCGGTGATCGCAGAGCCGATCGAGTCCCTGGCCGACGTGAGGCGACTCGTGGTGCCCGAGCCCGAGGAGGCGGTGCCGTTCATCTTGGAGGCGGTGCGCATCGTTCGCGCCGAGCTGGAACCCGAGCGAGCCCTGATCGGGTTCTGCGGCGGCCCGTTCACCGTGGCCGGCTATCTGATCGAGGGAAAGCCGACCCGCGACTTCCTGAAGACCAAGCAGTGCATGTACGGAGCGCCAGAGGTGTGGCACGGGCTCATGGAGAAGCTCACGGACACGTCCATCGCCTACCTGGCTGGCAAAGTCAGGGCCGGCGCAGACGTGATCCAGCTCTTCGACTCCTGGGTGGGCCACCTCTCCGTTGACGACTATCGGGAGTTCGTGGCGCCGTACTCGGCTCGCATCTTGGAGACGCTCGATGTCCCGACCATCCACTTCGGCACCGGCACGACGCACCTGCTC
>DATLQD010000180.1:0-10676 GCA_035535315.1 Gaiellaceae bacterium | reverse complement strand
GACCAAGCCAGGGTGTGCCATCGCATGCAGGCAAGGCTAGAAGCCTTGGTAAGGGCGAGGGTGCGGCGTGGCGCCGTGTCTGGGCCGCCATCCGTGAGTGCGGTGATTGCCGGTCAAGCATCGAGATTGACCCAGACCGTCTTCGTCTGCAGGTAGAGGTCTAGGGCCTCGCGTCCGAGCTCCTTGCCGAAGCCCGAGAGCTTGAAGCCGCCGTACGGGATCGCGGCGTCGAACATCCCGTAGGTGTTCACCCAGACCGTTCCGGCCTGCACCTGTGCCGCGACGCGGTGGGCGCGGCCCACATCGCTCGTATAGATCCCTGCCGCGAGCCCGAAGCGCGTGTCGTTCGCGAGCGCGATCGCCTCGTCCTCGTCCGAGAATGTCCCCACCATCGCGACGGGGCCGAAGATCTCCTCCCGCATGATCTTCATGCCCGGCTCCACGTCGACGAAGACCGTCGGCGACACGAAGTACCCGTTTGCCAGCCCCTCGCCGGTGGGAGGCTCACCACCGGAGAGGATCCGTGCGCCCTCGCTCCGGCCCGACTCGATGTAGCCGTTGACCCGCTGTCGCTGCTCGTCGCTCACGAGGGGGCCCATGGTGGTCTCCGGATCGAGCCCCGAGCCGAGGCGGATCGAGCCTGCGCGCTCCGCTAGGCGCTCGGCGAACTCGTCGCGGACCTTCTCGTCCACGAAGACGCGCGCGCCGGCGATGCAGCACTGGCCCTGGTTGAAGAAGACCGCGCCATGGGTGCCCTCGAGCGCTGCATCCATGTTGGCGTCGTCGAAGACCAGGCTCGGCGACTTGCCCCCGAGCTCGAGGGAGACGCGCTTCAGGTTCGACTTCGACGCCTCGATGATCTTCTGGCCGGTCGTGTGCTCGCCGGTGAAGGTGATCTTGTCGACGTCGGTGTGGCCGGCGAGTGGGGCGCCCGCACTTTCCCCGAAGCCTGTCACCACGTTCACGACGCCCGGCGGGAACCCGACCTCCGTCACGACCTCTGCCAGACGAAGGGCCGAGAGCGGTGTCTGCTCCGCAGGCTTCAGGACGACGGTGCAGCCGGCCGCGAGGGACGGGCCTAGCTTGTACCCGCACATGAGGAGCGGGAAGTTCCACGGGATGATCGCGCCGACCACCCCGACAGGCTCGCTCCGCATGTACGTGTGGAAGTTGCCGAATGACGGCGTTCCCACCTGTCCCTCGATCTTGGTGACCCAGCCCGCGTAGTAGCGAAAGAGATCAGACGTGAGCGGGATGTCGACGATGTGCGTCTCCGCCAGCGGCTTGCCGTTGTCGAGGGTCTCGAGTTCGGCGAACTCGTCCTCGAGCTCTCGGATGCGGGTCCCCAGGCGCCAGAGCAGGTCGGCGCGCTGGACCGGCGGCATGTCTCGCCACGCAGGAAAGGCATCGCGGGCCGCGCTGACGGCGGAGTCGACGTCCGCCGGTCCCGCGGAGGGAACGGTGGTCAGAACCGTTCCGTCGGCGGGATTGAGGACATCGAACCGCTCGCCACTCGCGGCTTCCACTTCCTCGCCGCCGATCAGGAGCCCGTGATCCTGAGAAAGGAACTCCGTGACAGGGTCAAGGAGCGCGTACGTCGGGGCCATCAAGTCTCCTCAGATATGAGATACGATTGCGAGCCTATCCAGCATTGCAGCGGCTCGTCAAGCGGCCAGCACCCTCTCCAGAACCCCGGCCAGCTGACAACGACCAAGCTTAAGGGCATCCGCCTCGATCCACTCGCCGGTCGTGTGCATTCCCTGCCCGTAGGAGCAGCCGAGCGCCACGGCGGGGATGCCCCGCGCCAGGGCCGCGTTCGCATCCGTGGAGCCGGCTTCGAGCTCGTCCGGCAGGCCAAGGTCATCGCGGGCGGAGCGGACGGCGGCCAGGAGCGGCGAGGCCCGGTCGAGCCGCCCTGCGGGCCGCCGTCCGACGCCGTCGACGGTCACGGTGAGCGGCTCGTGGACCACCAGGCACTCCGCCGCGCCCACGAAGGCGTCGAGGGGCGCCTCGCCGAGCGACCGCATCTCGGCAATGAGCTCGGATTGGGCCGCGATTGAGTTCACGGACTGGCCGCCCGAAATCGTACCGAGGTTCACCGGATTGTCCGGGGTGGCGTGGTCAAGCAGATCCTGACCGAGGGCGAGTAGCTCGTGCACGGCACTCGGCCCGCCGCGATCCACCCACGAATGGCCTCCCGGCCCCTCGACCCGAACCCGAACGCGGGCACTCCCGACCGCATCGACGAGCACGCGCTCGAGCCCGTGTCCCTCCACGGCCACAACGGCGGCGGGCTGGAGGCCCTCGCAAGCCGCGACGGCCCCTTTGAGATTCCCGAGTCCCTCCTCGCCGACCGTGAACACCAGTGCTCCGGGGCGGGCCGTTTGTTCTCCGAGGAACTCGGAGACCGCGTGCAGGGCGACCACCACGGCGGCTGCGTTGTCGCCGATGCCTGGGCCGATGAGCCTCCCTTCCTCTCGCCGGAACGAGAGCGTCGTCTCCGCGGGGAAGACGGTGTCGACGTGGGCCAGAACTGCCAGCTCGGGCCGGCCGTCGCCCCACTGCCAGACCAGGTTTCCCGCCGCGTCGCGGAAGCGGTGTCCCGGCGCCGAGGTGAGGCGCTCCTCAAGCCAGTCGAGCCGAGCCTCCTCGGCGAAGGTCGGAGCCGGGATCGCAGCCAGCTCGAGGACGTCTGCGACTAGCTGCTCCGTCGTCACGGGGTGGGTGTCGGTCAGAGGGGCTCGCCGTCGAGCGCCAGGGTGGCGCGAAGGAGGACGCAGTCGATGTGGGAGCGCGCGTCATTCGAGCCCCCGTACGGCACGTTGTTCCCGACGGCAACGTGTGCACCGCCGACGATCCCCTCGAGCTCGAGCGCCGACCCGCCCGGACGCGAGAACGGGTTGAGCCCGATCGACACCTCGGCGAGGAGTGACATGCGGTCGTCCCCGGAACGCTCGAGGGCGTCCGCGAGACGCCAGCCATCCGGGCCGTCCACGTCGACGAGGTGTCCCGCCTCGAAGCGAAGCCGAACCGGGCTCGCAAGCTGGTCCGGGCCGAGGAAGAGAAGTGAGCCATCGACGACCACGACGCCCTCAGCGGTTCCCTCCACCGGGCTGGCACCCACTTCTACATCCGGCGGGGCAGCGTAGCCGCCAGGTTCGTCGGCAATGCCCCATAAAGGCCGGCCGCGCCGCCCTTCGAAGCCGCCTACGAGATCGGTTCCCGCGTCGCTCGTCAGCCTGAAGTCGGCCGCGGCGTCGAAGCGCTCGGCCAAACGCTTCGCATGCTCGCCGAGCGCGTGGAAGTCGGCAGAGAACGGTCCATTCGGACGCAGGGTCGTCCAGCCGAGCCCCGGGACGGTTAGGTAGCGCGCACCTTGCTCGCAGGCGGTCCGCCGGGCTGCGCACGATCCGATGAAGACCGAGGTCAGCTCGAGGATGAGGTCGGCTTCCAGCATCGCCGCTCCGACCGCCGCGGGTGGATCGTCGCCGGGCAGCTCCGCGGGATCCGAGCGGACGACGACGACATGCCCTCCTAGCGTCGTGAGGACGGCCTCCGCCGACTGCACGACGTCCTGATCGGCCCCGGTGTCGCTCACGATCAAGCAGCGCTCTCCGGGCTTGAGCCCCCCGCATGTCGTCGCGAGGATTTTGAGTGCCGGCAGGCACTCGAGCCGGCTACTCATCGGGCGCAAGCAGGATTGCCGCGGTCGCGGCGTAGACCTGCGCTGCGATCTCGATGTCCTCGGTCGCAAGCCATTCGTTCGGCATGTAGACCGGCTCGCGGCCGGGACCGAAGATCACCGTGGGAACCAGGTTCCCGAAACTTGCCGTATCGGCGAGCCATGAGCCGCCACCATACGCGGCAGCGCTTCCCGTCACAGACTCGATCGCCTCCGCCAGGGCGACGGTCAGCGGATGGTCCCGCTCGATCAGGTGGGACGACTTCTCGTCCGCCAGCACGATGTCGAAGCGGGCTTCCGGATCCCGCTCTTGAGCCCGTTCCACGGCGCCCTCGATGAGTCGCCTCACCTCGTCGATCTCGACCCCAGGCTGGGGTCTCGAGTCGACGCGGATCGTGCACTCGTCAGGAATCATCGACGGCCCGCCCGGAGGCAGGCCCCCGTAGATCCGCCCGACCGCGGTGTAGAGCTCCGGGCCGAAGAGCTCGCTGACCCAGTCGGGAAGGTCCGGCTCGTAGCGAAGCGCCTCGACTTCCTCGATCAGCGGCACCATCTTCGCGATCGCGTTCACGGCCAGGTGGCGATGGCACGTGTGCGCGGAGTGGCCGATCGAGGTGATGTCCCAGTACGCGCGCCCCCGGTGTCCCAGGTAGATGACCAGGTCGGTCAGCTCGGCAAGGATGCAGAAGTCCCCTTGGTGCTCTTCGAAGAACTTGATCGCCCCCTGCTGGTCCCCCATGTGGTCGGAGACAGCGGCCACCAGCACTTTCCCACGCCACCGATCTTTCGTTCGGGCCAGGGCGGCGCCCGCCTCGACGAAAGCTCCCACCCCGGCCTTCATGTCCATCACCGCGTGGCCGTGGAGCTGGCCGCCGGCAAGGCGGCCCGAGTAGGGATCGTCGTCCCAGCCGAGGCAGACCGGCTTCGTGTCTATGTGCCCCGTGAGGACGAGCGTCGACCCCGGCCGGCCCGAGTCCACGACGCCGACCACGTTGGGCCGGTCCGGCAGAACGTCCTGGAGGTAGACACGGTCATAGCCCATTTCCTTCATCCGAGGGGCGAGCGCCCGGGCCAGCTCGCCCTCCTCGCCGACGACGCTTGGAATCCGGACGATCTCCTGTGTGAGCGAGACGGCGTTCGCTCCATCTACAGCGTCGAGCACGGTGGAAATCGGGTCTGAGGCGGACGCGAGAGACATGATCAGATATCAGATACGAACGCCTCGAGTGTACGAGCGCAAACGGACGCCTGTCAAGGCGAGATACGATGTATCACCGAGGGCATGCGTCAGAGAATCCTCCCTGCACAGCTGGAGCGCCGTGTCTACGAGCAGCTCCGCGACGAGATCCTCACCGGGACGCTCACCACAGGCGCCCAGCTGGTCGAGGCCCGGATCGCGACCGATCTCGGGGTATCGAAGACCCCGGTCCGCGAGGCACTTATCCGGCTCCAGCGCGACGGCCTCGTTGAAATCGAGCCCTACCGGGGCGCTCGCGTAATCGAGCCGGCCGAGGCCGACGTCCGCGAGATCCTCGAGCTTCGGATCCTCCTCGAATGTCACATCGCGCGGGACCTGGCCAACCGTCGCCCTCCCGACGTCCTGGACAGCCTCGAGCGGACGATCGAGGAGTGCCGCCGGGCGCTACAGACAGGGGACGACGCGAAGGTGCACTCCGCCCTGACTGAATTCTCCGACGTGATGACGGAGGCCAGCGGAAACAGGCGCCTCGGGAAGGCCCTCGACGAGCTCCGAAGCGTCCTGCTCCTGATCGCCAACACCTCGCTTCGCCGCCCCGGACGCGAGGCGCGATCCGTGGCCGAGCATGAGCGAATCCTGGCGGCGATCCGGGCCGGCGATGCCGAGGAGGCTGCCGCGGCCACGGAAGCACACATCCGCTCGATTGAGGCAGACTCGGTCGGAAGCGACGGCGCGCTTGCGGCCGTCGAGGCCGGCAGACCTCAGCCCGCCTAGCCTGGGAAGCTCCTAGAGCGAGGTCCAATAAGGGCCGAGGTGCTTCCGCGTCGATGCGTTCGCCTCCACGTGCCAGTGAGCCAGCTCTCGGCAAGTGGGTTGCTCCGCAATGAAGTCCTCGAACGGATCTTCATGGACGTCCAGTCCGCCGATCGTCTCGAGGAAGGCCAGCCAGCAGAGCGGCGAGTACACCGGGCTGTAACCGCCTTCCTGCACAGAGACGAGGCGTCCGTCCGCGACTTCGCGTGCAACGCCGAGCAGCCGCTCGGCCATGCCTGCAAAGCCGGCCGCAGTGACACCCAGGCGGGCCATCGGATCGAAGAGGCTCGCGTCGACCCCGCAGGCAACGACGACGAGCTGCGGGCTGTATTCGAGCAGCACCGGGACGACGATCCGGTCGAAAGCATCCAGGTAGGCGGGATCTCCGGCGCCTGCAGGGATGTTCACGTTCACGTTCGTCCCCTCCGCGTCCCCTGCGCCCACGCTCTCGACGCCCCCCGTCTCCACCGGGAAGCTCCGGTCCTGGTGGAGCGAAACCGTGAGAACGCTCGGGTCGTCGTAGAAGATCGCCTCTGTGCCGTTGCCGTGGTGCGCGTCGATGTCCACGACGGCGACTCGTTCGAGGCCGAGCTCGTCCCGAGCCGCGCGAGCGACGATGGCGCAGTTGTTGAAGATGCAGAAGCCGTAGCCGGATTCACGCCAGGCGTGGTGCCCGGACCGGCGCAACAGCGCATGGGCCGGGTGCCCACCGGAGACGACGGCATCGAGCGCGGTCAGGGCCGAGCCCGCGCTTAGGAGCGCGAGATCATACGAATGCTCGTCCATCGGTGTGTAGCCTCCGCCGGCGTCCCCCCCGCCAGCCTCCGACACCTCCTGCATCCGCTGGACGTGCTCCTCCGAGTGGACGCGAAGGACCTCCTCGACGACGGCCTTCCGGGGCTCGAGGATCGTCGCCGCATCGTCAATGCCCGTCGTCCGGAGCAGGTTCCGGGTTCTGGTGATCCGCGCCGTCGAGTCGACGTGGACGTCATCTTCGATGAGCCCGCCGACCGGGAGGTAGAGACCGGCCCGGCCGCTGTCGTGGATCGCGAATTGCTGACTCCAGCAGACCGCTAATGTCACCCTCGGCTCCTCTCGTTTGACGGGCGCAATGGTCTCGTTGACACCTGCAGGGGCGCAAAGTAGGGTGCCCCGTATCTCATATATCAGAACTCCCGAGGGTAGGCATCTGGACTCTCACGCGGCGGTAGCAACGGATAAAGAGAACGAGCGAGTTACCTCGGACATCGTCATCGGGGGCGTTCGCCACCGGTTCGGCGACGTGCTCGCGCTCGAGGCGACGGACTTGACGATCCCGGCCCACGAGCGGCTCGCGATCGTGGGTCCGAGCGGTTGCGGCAAGTCGACGCTCCTCTTCGCCATCGCCGGCCTCCTCGAGCCCACAGAGGGAACGATCCAGATCGGCGCCGACCGGACGGCGCGTGGGCGGCTTCGGCATTGCGCCCTCATGCCCCAGAAGGACCTCTTGCTGCCGTGGAGGAGCGCGCTCGACAACGCCGCACTCGCACTCGAGAACCGCGGCGTCTCGAAACAAGAAGCCCGTTCCCGGGCTCAGCCTCTCTTCGAGCGGTTCGGTCTCGGCGAGTTCGAGAGCCATAGCCCCGCCCAGCTCTCGGGCGGGATGCGCCAGCGCGTCGCGTTCCTGCGGACACTCATGGCCGACAAGGAGATCCTGCTCCTGGACGAGCCCTTCGCGGCCCTCGACTCGATCACGCGAGCGCAGATGCAGGAGTGGCTCCTGGGGGCGCTCGGAAGCGTGCCCCGGACAGTCGTCCTCGTCACCCATGACGTCGACGAGGCCCTTCTCTTGACGCACAAGATCATCGTCCTCTCCGCTCGGCCCGGCCGCATCATGGTCACGCTCGACACCAACTTTCCAACGAATCTCCCGCGCCGCGAGATCGTCACGTCACCGGAGTTCGCCAACCTCAAGCAGCAGGCCCTGGAGGCGCTCGAATGCTGAACGTCGAGACTCCTGCCGTGCAGGGGCCTCGTTTCGGCGTCGGCCGCAACCGGGCTTCGAACCTGGTCAGAAACTACGGCCCTGCTGCGGTCCTCGTGTTGATCGCAATCGCGGTCTGGGAAGCGTCAATCCGGATCCTCGACGTACCGAGCTATCTCTGGCCCGCACCCTCCGTGATCGTCCAGAGCATGGCCGAGGACACGGATGTCCTCCGATCCGCGACCTGGGTCACGCTGAAGGAGGTCCTGATCGGCTTCGCGATCGCGATCGCGGCAGGACTGCTGGTCGGGATCGTCCTCCATGTCTCGCGCACGATCCGCCGTGCCGTCTATCCGATCCTGATCGCCTCGCAGAGCATTCCGACGGTCGTGCTCGCGCCCGTGCTCGTCCTGCTGATGGGGTTCGGGATCGGTCCCAAGCTGGTCGTGATCGCGCTCTTCACCTTCTTCCCGATCGTCGTCAACACTGTCGACGGCCTCGGGTCGGTGGATCGCGACTACATCCGGATGATGCTGACCCTCGACGCCTCGCGGTGGTCGATCTTCCGCCGGGTCGAGTTCCCCGCCGCGCTCCCGCTGGTCTTCTCGGGAATCCGGATCGGAGCCACCTATGCCGCGATCGGCGCCGTCTTCGGCGAGTGGGCCGGATCGGATGCCGGTCTCGGCTACGAGATGCTCCAGGCGCAGGGACGCCTGGACACGCCGCAGGTCTTCTCCGCCGTGATCCTGGTCACCCTCATAGCCGTTTGTCTCTTCGCATTCGTCTCATTTGTCGAACGCCTCGCGATCCCCTGGGCGCACGGCGACGGAACTGCGGGAGGGAAGGCCATGGAGTGAGCGGACTCGTGTCCTTCAACCCCCAAGAAAAGGAGATATCTGGTGCAAAGGCTCTCAGCAAGACGATTGATCTTCCTCCCCATCTTCCTCGCCGCGCTCGTCCTCGCCGTTGCGGCGTGTGGCTCCGACGACGAAGGGGACACGGCTGCCCCCGCGGATACCGCAAGTGACTCGACAGGTGCGACGGAGACCACGAAGGAGCCGGCCGAACTTAGTGTCGCGCTCGACTGGTTCGCGAACCCCGACCACATCAGCCTCTTCTACGCCAAGGACAACGGGTACTTCGACGACGAGGCCCTCGACGTCACGATGAAGACACCGTCGGATCCGTCCGCCGGCCTGAAGCTCGTCGCTACGAACAAGTTCGACCTGGCCGTCTTCTACGAGGGAGACCTCTTCTTCGCCGCCGAGCAGGATCTACCGGTCATGGCCGTTGGCTCGCTGATTCCGACGCCGCTGAACTCCGTCATGTCCACGGCGGACTCGAAGGTTCAATCCCCTGAGGACTTCAAGGGCGCAACGATTGGCGTCGCAGGGCTGCCCTTCGATGACGCCATCCTCGAGACCATCCGCCAGCAGCAGGGGCTCAGCGAGGACGACATCAAGAAGGTCAATGTCGGCTTCAACCTCGTTCCGGCTCTCCTGACAGGCAAGGCCGACGCCGTCATCGGTGCGTACTGGAACATCGAGGCGACCCATGTCGAATCGGAGGACGGCAAGCCGGCGACCGTGATACGCCTCGACGAGCTCGGGGTTCCGACCTACGACGAGCTGATCATCGTGGCCAACCGAGACAAGCTTCAGTCGGATGAGGCCTACGCCGATGCCGTGCGCCGCTTCCTCGCGGCGATGATCAAGGGCTCAGAGGCAGCCCAGCAGGACGAAGCAGGCTCGATCGCCATCATGAAGGAGGACACCGACTACAAAGCCGCCGAGATCGAGGACATGGTGCCCGCCACGCTCGGAGCGCTCAAGTCTCCCACCGGAACCGCCACCGGCTGCTTCGACCTCGAGGCCTGGGCGGAGTTCGGGCAGTGGATGCTCGACAACAAGCTGCTGAAGGCCGAGATCGACCCGTCCGTCATCGCGACGAACGAGTACCTCCCGAACGGCTGCGCATAAAGGAGTTCTCGGAGGAGGCCGCGGCTATCGCGGCCTCCTCCTCGGCTCTACGCCTCAGGCGCGCTGAACCTCTTCGAGCGTTGGCGCGTCCATTCGACCAAGTACCTCCCGGAAAGCGCGGTTGGCCTCCCGAAGGACTTCCTCCTCGTCGATGGTGGTGAACTGTCGATCCTCGTAGACGATCTTGCCGTCGACGAGCACCGTCTCGACGCAGCTCCCGTTCGCGGCGAACACGAGGTGGGAGAAGACGTGATCCGAGTTCTCCGGCATCAGCGGCGTGAACATCTGGTTCAGGGTGTCGACAATCGCGATATCCGCTTTCTTCCCGGGCGAGAGCTCACCGGCGTCGAACCCGAGCCCGCGCGCGCCGTTGCGTGTGGCCATTCGTAGGACGTCGGGTGCCTGCTGGAGGCTCGCGTCGACGCGCGCGGCGCGATGCATGAGCGAAGCGAACTTCATCACCTCGAACATGTCGCGGCTGTTGTTGCACTCCGCTGCGTCATGGCCGAGGCCGATGTTCAAGCCTGCCGCAAGCATCTCGGGTAGACGGGCGATGCCGTTCCCGAGCTTCGCGTTCGAGCTCGGGTTGTGGGAGATCTGTGTGCGAGTCTCTCGCATGAGTGCGAGCTCCGTGTCCGACAGCCAGACGCAGTGGGCGGCGATGCAGTCAGGCCCCAGGATGCCGCAGTCGTAGGCGACCTCGGTGGGGCGGCGGCTGAACATCTCCTTCGAGATCTCCACCTCGCTCAGCGACTCGTTCAGATGAATGTGAACTCCCGTGCCGAGGTCGTCAGCGAGTGCGCGTGCGTCGCGGAGGAGCTCCTCGGAAGCGAGGGGTAGCCACTCGATGCCGACGAGCACCTTCACTCTGCCGTCGGCGGCGCCGTTCTTCGTCCGGAAGGCCTCCTCGTTGTCGGCGAGCGTGTCGAGATTGTGCTCATCCGTTGCCACGTCGTTCGAGAGAACCGCGCGGATGCCGATCTTCTCGGCGGCCTCGGCGAGCGCGCCGAGTTGCCGGTACATGTCGTTGACGGCCGTGAC
>DATLQD010000179.1:0-5422 GCA_035535315.1 Gaiellaceae bacterium | reverse complement strand
GCGAGGTTCAGGCGGTTCTCGCGGACGATGTCCTGTGCGATCCGCTGGATGTCCTCGATCGTGACGGCGTCGTAGCCGGCGAGCACGTCGTCAGGCTCGCGGAGCGTGCCCTCGAGCACTTCGCTCCGGAGCCCGAACATGATCGTTCCCTTCGGGTCCTCGAGCGAGAGCACGAGTCGTCCCTTGGCGAAGTTCCTCGCCTTCTCGAGCTCGTCCCCCTCCACAGGCTCTGCGGCGATCCGCCCGAACTCGGCCACGATCGTCTTCACCGCCTCGTCGATCCGCTTGATGTCGACGCCGCCCTGTGCGTAGAGCGTGCCGGTGTCGGTGTACCCCATGTTGTAGCCGTAGACGTAGTAGGCGAGACCGCGGCGCTCCCTCACCTCCGTGAAGAGCCGTGACGACATGCCGCCCCCCAGCACAGTCGCAAGCAGGCCGAGGGCGTAACGGTCCGGATGGTTGATAGGGTAGCTGTGGACCCCGACCCTGATATGTGCCTGGTCGGACTGCTTCGTGTGCACCTTGACCTGGGCCCGGTCCTGCTTCCACTCGACCGGCGGGGGCGAGCCCTTCGCGCCGTTGGGGACGTCGCCGAGTAGCTCCTCGAGGCGGGGGACGATGTCGTCGCCCACCGCGCCTGCGATACCCGCGACCATGCGCGGCGCCCGGTACCAACGGTCGAGGTAGTCGAGGAAGGTCCCGCGCTCTGCTGACCGCACGGTCTCTTTCTTGCCGATGATGTCCCAGCCCAGCGGCGTGTCGGCGTAGAGGAGCTCGTCGTACACACCCTCGAGGTAGTCCCGAGGCGTGTCGTAGTACATGTTCATCTCCTCGACGATGACGCCCTTCTCGCGCTCGATCTCCTCCGGGTCGAACTTGGAGTTCCGCAGCATGTCCACCAGCACGTCGAGGGCCGTGTCGCGGTGCTCGGCCGCGCACTTCACGTAGTAGCCCGTGTACTCCTTGCCGGTGAAGGCGTTGAACTCACCGCCGATCGAGTCGATCTCGCCTGCGATGTCCCTGGCGGTCGGCCGCCGCTCGGTGCCCTTGAAGAACATGTGCTCTGCGAAGTGCGCGATGCCGTTCGTCTCGCGCGTCTCGTAGCGCGAGCCAGCGGCGAGCATCACGAAGCACGCAACGGACTTCGCCTGTGGCATCGGCGCGGTGACGGCGCGGAGGCCGTTCGGGAGGACTGTCTTCTCGAAAACGGTGGGCATCAGCTGACCAGGCTCCTTGCTTCGTGGGACTCGATTCGGCGGCGCCACTCCTCGGGGACGGGCACCGGGCGCTGCACGCCGTAGTCGAAGGCTACGTGCACGGTCGATCCCTCGGCGACCAGTCGTCCGTCGCCGCCCCGCACCTCGAAGTCGAAGACGAGGCTCGTCTCCCCGACGCGGCTGACGCGATGACCCACTTCGAGCGTCTCCCCGAGGGCCGCAGGGGAGCGGAAGGAGATCTTCACGTCCGCGACGATGCCGAGCTCCTCGAGCTCGAGCGGCCCGAGGACTTCCTGCATGTACGCAAGCCGGGCGGACTCGACGTAGCTCAGGTAGACGGCGTTGTTCACGTGCCCGAGCCCGTCGAGGTCGCGGAACGCGACGTCCTGGGAGAAGGTGTGGGCGAACCCTTGCACGGCGGCCATGGTAGCTTCGCCCCGCCATGCCGAAGCCCGGAGAGCAGACCCGCGAGGCGATCTTCGCCCAGCCAGAATGGCTTCGGGGCGTCCAGGAGCGTGTCGGTGACCGGCGCTATCCGGAGGGGCTCGTCCTCTTTACGGGCTGCGGCACGTCGTTCCACGCTGCCCAGGTTGGCGCCGGGTTGGCCGGAGGGGAGGCAGTTCAGGCGCTCGAGCTCGTCCTGCGGCCCAGACGCGCCGACGTCCTCGTGGCCGTGAGCCACGAAGGTACGACTTCGCTTACGACCGAAGCCGTGCGTGCCTTCGACGGTCCGTCCTGGCTCGTCACCGGAACCGCCGAGAGCGCGCTCGCCAAGCTCGTGAACGACGTCGTCCAAGTGGCACCGGAGATCGAGGAGTCGTACTGCCACACCAAGAGCTACACGGCCGCCGTCGCAGCCGCGGCCGCCATGGTGGGTCACGACATCGCCGGGCTTCCGGCTGCCGTCGAGGCCGCGCTCGAGGGACCGAGGCTCGAGCCGTCCGATCACGACCGCTGGCTCATCGTGGGTGCCGGACGCGACTGGCCGACAGCGCAGGAGGCTGCGCTGAAGCTCCGCGAAGGCACGTTCGTCTCCGCCGAGGCCTACCACACGGAGCAGCTTCTCCACGGTCACCTGGCCGCGGTGGACGAGACCGTCCGCGCGCTCGTTCTGGACGGCGAGGGACGGGCCGGTGAGCGTTCCCGCGACGCGGTCAAGGCGCTCCGCGAAATCGGGGCGGCCGCCGAGCTCCTGCCGCAGGCCGACGGCGCCGCCGAGCGGCCCATCCTCGGGATCCTGCCGTTCCACCTGCTCGTTCTCGACCTCGCCGAGCGCCGGGGCGTGAACCCGGACCGGATCCGCCAGGACGAAGAGCCGTGGAAGCGGGCCCGTGACTCCTACGAGTAGGAACTAGGCCCGCAGGACGAGCCCGCCCTTGTGGCGGGCGCCGTCCAGGAATGCGAGCCAGTCGCGCCAGAGCTTCGGATCCCGGAGGGCCGTGGGGTTCTCAGCCGCGACCGCCAGTGCGCCCTCGATCTCCTGGGGCGTGATCCTCGACTCGTCCTCCGGCGCGAGCTTCTCGACCGGAAACGACTCGGCCATCCCCTGGAGAAGCATCTCCTGGCGGAGCAGATCGAGCTCGCGCGGACCGAGCCAGACATGGCCCGACATGCCGTCGTTCTGCGCCCACCAGAGGTGAACGCTCATGGGCCGACCTTTGGCCCATGAGCGTGTGGAGGGGGTGTGGGGGAACCGGGAGGTTCCTCCACCTTGGACGGTAAGAAGGGGGCTCGCGGGGGAAACATGGTTTCCTCCGCGGGAGCGAGCCGTAGGCGAGAGACGTTCATCGGGCCAGCCGCCCGAGCTCTTCGAGCAGCCGGTCGACCTCCTCGACGGTGTTGTAATGGACGAAGCCGATCCGCACGGCGCCGTCCGGAAGCGCGAGCCGCTCCATGATCTCGAGGGCGTAGTAGTTCCCCGACCAGACCGCGATGTCCCGCTCGGCGAGGTGCGTGGCGACCGCGTCCGGGGCGTGCGACTCGAGCGTGATCGCGAAGGTCGGCGTCCGGCCGTCCATGGTCGGAAGTCCATAGAGCCGAACTCCGTCGGGTAGGCCGGCGAGGAAGCGCTCTCCGAGCTCTCGCTCTTGGGCCGCGATCGCGCCCCACCCGACCGACTCGATGTAATCGACGGCTGCCACAAACCCTGCGAGCGCCTCGTGCGAGAGCGTGCCCGTCTCGAAGCGGTGCGCGACCGGGTGGTCGTCAGCGGGCCGAACCTTGTACGGACGGAGCCGCTCGAGCACGGTCTTCCGGCCGAAGAAGAGCCCCAGGTGCGGACCGAAGAACTTGTACGGCGAGCAAATGAGGACGTCGGCGTCCACGGCGGCCACGTCGATGGGCCCGTGCGGCGCGTAGTGCACGGCGTCGATCCACGCGAGAGCGCCTGCCTGGTGCGCGAGATCTGCGATGCGCCGCACGTCAGTCACCGTCCCGACCGCGTTCGAGGCCCACGGGTAGGCGACCACCCGGGTCCGGTCCGAGAGCTGGCGCTCGAGGTCCAGGAGCCCAAGCGTGCAGTCCTCCTCATAGATGTCGACGAACCGCACTAGCAGGTCGTGGTCACGGGCCAGCTCGAGCCAGGGCGCGACGTTCGCGTCGTGATCCAGGCGCGTGACGATGATCTCGTCGCCGCTCTGAAAATCGCGCCCAGCGGCCCTCGAGAGCGCGAAGTTCAGCGTCGTCATGTTGGCGCCGAACCCGACCTCGTCTGGGCTGGCCCCGAGGAACCGCGCCGCTCGCTCGTGCGCCGCCGCCACGACGTCGTCGCTTCTGTGGCTCGTCTCGAACGCTCCTCCCAGGTTCGCATTCGACTCGCGCAGATACGAGGCCATCGCCTCGATCACGGAGTCGGGCACCTGCGTCCCGCCGGGCCCGTCGAAGAACGCGGTCGGCCGCGCCAGGGCAGAAAAGCGCGCGCGGACGGCGGCGACGTCGAAGGTGACGGTACTCACAAGTCGGTGACGCTAGCGCAATTCGTCAAGATCGCCTGATGGAGATCGCGGTCTCGTGCCTCGACGAGGGGCTCGTGCTTCTCGACGGAAGCCGGGTCGAGCAGATCGACCGCCTCCCGACAAGCGGGATCGCGTGTTCCGGGAGCTGCATTGCCCGCGCCCGGTTCGATCCGGCCGAGACGGCCCGCACCGGGGAGGTTCTGTTGTATGGGCCGGACGGGCTCGACGAGCGGCTTGCGGTTCCGGGGCTCGCCGACCCGCACGACCTCGCCTGGGACGGGGAGCTCCTGGTCGCCGTGTCCACACTCGGCAATGCGGTTTTCTGGATCGATGCAAAGGGCCACGTGGCCCGACGGTGGAAACCTCCGGGAACCGGCGACTGCCGGCACCTGAACGGCGTGGCCGTCCACGAGGGCCGGGTCCTCGTGACGGCGTTCGGCCGCTTTGCCCGCCACCGCGAGTGGGCCGTGGGTCCCCGCGACGGCCAGGGCATCCTGCTCGACGCGGAGTCCGACACCGTGGTCGCAGCGGGTTTTAGCTCGCCGCACTCTCCGAGAGTGGTCGAGGACAGCCTGCTCCTCTGCGACTCGGGGCGTTCCGAGCTCGTTGTCCTCACGCCGAAAGGCCGGGTCGCGCGTCGCGTCCGGCTCCGCGGGTGGACGCGCGGGATAGCCGCGGCGGGCGACCACGTCTACGTGGGCGAAAGCGTCCGTCGCGGCGAAGCGGGCTTCGCGAGCGTCGCCGTCCTGACGAGGGACGGGCTTGTGCCCGTGCATCGAGTCGAGCTGCCGGTGCGCGAGGTCTACGACCTGCTGGCCCTGCCGAGGGGCGCTGCGCGGATGCTCGCAACCTCCTTCCCGCCGCAACGTCCCATGCCCGCGCTCGCCCCGAGCGACCTCCATGCCTCCATCCACACAGGAGAACTGGGCCCGCTTCGGCGTGGCGAGCTCACAGATGTCCATTGCATGGTGACGAATCTCGGTCGCGCGCCTCTGGCGACCGCTCCGCCCCATCCGGTCTCGATCGCATCGCGCTGGGAGACCCCGACTCGCTGCCTCTGGTCCCCGCTTCCCGGCGCCATCGGCGCCGGCGAGACCGCCCGATGCACCGTGCGTCTCCTGGCTCCCGCCCGTCCGGGCCGCCACGAGCTGCACCTCGCACTCGTCCAGGAAGGTGTCGCCTGGCTTGCGGGAGGCGTCGTCGCGAAGGTCGAGGTCGCGTGACGTCCGCAGTGCCAGACATCCTCGGCCC
>DATLQD010000178.1:0-9045 GCA_035535315.1 Gaiellaceae bacterium | reverse complement strand
CCGGACCTTCGTGTGGTTGCGCGCGCGCCGGACGGCGTCGTCGAGGCGGTCGAGCTGGACGGCGACGGCTACGTGCTGGCCGTGCAGTGGGAGCTCCAGGAAGAGTGGCGGGTCGACCGCCGCTTCCTCGAGCCCTTCGCCCAGCTCGTCGAGGCTGCCCGAGCGCGCTAGTTTGGGGATCGCCCTCGGCCTCGCGGCCGCCCTCTCGTGGGGCCTGGCCGACTACTTCGCTGCCATGTCGTCGCGGCGAACGGGAGCGCTGCGCGTCGTGCTCGGGTTCCATCTCCTGGCGACAGCCATCCTCGCCGTCATGCTCTTCGCGTCCGGCGGAGGGCTCTCAGGGCTGACCGGCGGCGACCTCGCCTGGCTTGCCTTCGTCGGGGTCCTCGGCTGGCTCTCTTACCTCGCCTTCTATCGCGCGCTTGCCATCGGGCCCATCTCGATCGTGAGCCCGATCGTCTCGGCCTACGCGGCGGTGACGGTCATCTGCGCAGTCGTCATCTCGGGCGAGCGCCTGTCGGCCGGCGAGGCGCTCGCGATCGCGATCGCCCTCCTCGGCGTCCTGCTCGCCTCTTCCGACCTAACCCAGATTCGAGCGATCGAGCGGGTGGCCGCGCTCGGGATCGTTCTCGCGCTGGCCACGGCAGTCCTGATCGGGGCGTTCGTCTACGGCGTGTCTTACTTCAGCGACGAGTACGGCTGGCTCGTGCCGATCTTCGTGGCGCGGGGCTTCTCGACCCTCTTCATCCTCAGTACCGCACTCCTGGGCCGAGTATGGCGCTTCCCGCACCGGTCGCCCGGCCTCTTAGCGATGATCGGGTTCATCGCGGCTGTCGACACGATCGGCTACGTCGCGTTTAACTTCGGCGTCCGGCACGCCGAAACGTCGATCGTGGCGACCGCGGCCGCTCCCTACTCGGTCGTGCCGATCGTCGTGGGCGTCGCGCTCATGCACGAGCGCCCGACACCGACCCAGTGGACCGGGGTCGCGCTCGTGATCGCAGGGCTCGTCCTGCTCGGTCTCGTCGCCTAGCTCCCGACCGAGCGTGGGCGAGGCTCACGGGTCGGGAGCACAGGTGGCAATACAATCGGCGTCGATGAAGCGGCCGCCGATTACGATCACCTGTGACTTGCGGCGCAGCGTCCGCCGCGCGGCACAGAACGCGCCGCGCTGGGAGAACCCCCCGGAGTAGGAGGTATGCCTCTGGCCCGACGGGACCCCCTGGGCTGGGCTGCCGATGCGGCCGCCTCGTCAGGCGCCCGCCCGGTCATGCGCACGAAGCTCAGTGCGCGCTTAGAGCGGGCCGGCTGCCTCGTTTGGATGGCCAGCTAGCGGATGGAGCTCGGCGACCTCGCCGTCACAGTCGTCGTCCTCGGCGTGCTCGGCTTCATTGCGAGCCGCTTTGGGCTCTCCGCTATTCCCGCCTACCTCCTGGCGGGACTGCTCCTCGGGCCGAACGAGCCCGAGATCCTGAGCCTGATCGAGCCGTCCGAGGTTACGAGCTTCGTGGCCGAGCTCGGGATTGTCTTCCTCCTCTTCTTTCTCGGGCTCGAGTTCACGCTCGACCGCATCCTGAGAAGCGGCCGCCATGTCGTCACCGGCGGCATGGTCGATCTCGTCGTGAACGCGGGGCTCGGGCTCATCGTCGGGCTCGCCGCCTTCGGGCCGAGCTTCGGCGCGCTCATCCTCGCGGCGGCGATCTACGTCTCGTCGAGCGCGGTCACAGTCAAGGGGCTGATCGACTTTCGCCGGCTGGCCGACGACGAGACGGATCTGGTGCTAGCGATCCTCGTCTTCGAGGATCTGGCGATCGCGTTCGTCCTCGGCCTAGCCGGGGGCGGCGGAGGCGAGCTCACGTCGACTCTCGTGGTCGTACTGAAGGCGCTCCTCTTCGTCACGGGCTCGCTTGCCGCCTCCCGCTGGCTTGCTCACTCCTTCGACCGGCTCCTCGACCGGCTGCCGCGCGAGTTCTTCCTCCTCGCGACCTTTGCGTTCCTGATCGGGATGGCTGCGCTCGCGGATGCGCTCGGCCTCTCCGAGGCGATCGGTGCCCTCATGGCCGGCGTCGTCCTCGCCGGCACCGGGGCTCGCGCCGAGATCGAAGAGCGGTTCTTCAGCTTCCGGGACCTCTTCGGAGCCCTTTTCTTCTTCGTCTTCGGGCTCTCGATCGACGTGGCCGCCCTCGGGAGCGTGTGGTGGATTCTCATTCTCGCCGTGGCGCTGACGGTCGTGGGAAAGGCAAGCGGCGGCTACGTCGCCGGCTTCGTCGGCGGCTTCACACGCCGGCAGAGCCTGAACGCGGGCTTAGCACTCGTAGCGCACGGCGAGTTCACCATCGTTCTCGCACAGCTCGCAGCCGCGAACCCGCGCATCTCCGAGGGCGTCCAGTCGGACATCGTCGCCTTCGCCGGGCTCTACGTGCTCGCGACAGCCACGATCGGCATCGTCCTTATGAAGGAATCCAAGCGTCTGGGCTGGCTACTCTTCCCGCCGCCTAGACTGGACGGAAGCTAGATGCTCGCTCACGCCACCGACCGATCACGCAGCCGATGACGATCGACCTCCGAGAGACACGCCTGCCGGGAGTCGGTGTCAAGTACGCCTTCAAGACCGGCGAGGGGGCACGCATCGCGATCATCCTGCACACCGACGGAATCCGCGAGATCTACTTCTTTCGCCATGCGAGCGACGAGGAGCCGCGGGTCGTGATCCGCCTCGACGACGACGAGGCGCGCCAGCTCGGAGCCGTCCTGGGCGGCGCGTACGAGCGCCCGAAGATCGTCGAGGAGCTCGAGATGGCGCTCGGCGAGCTCACGATCGAGTGGATTCCGGTTCCCGAAGGGAGTCCGGCCATCGGGCGCTCGCTCGCCGAGTGCGGCTTCCGGCAGCGAACGGGCATCACGATCATCGCGATCCTGCGGGAGCCGGAGCCGGTCAGCGGGGCGCAGCCGGACGATGTCATCCAGGAGGGCGACACGCTCGTCACCGTGGGGAAGCTCGGCCAGTATTCGGCCTTCCGGAAGCTCCTGGCCGACGGCCCGATCTAGCCGCCTGGGCCTGCCGCGGGCCGCGGCCGGCGGACGAGCTCGCCGCCGCAGTTCGGGCAGACGGCGTCCATCGCGGTCGTACAGTCACCGCAGAAGGTGCACTCGAACGTGCAGATGTAGGCTTCTCCAGCCGCGTCGAGCGCCTGGCCGCAGCGCTCGCAGTCCGCTCGCATCTCGAGTGTCATCGCTGGCTAGCTCCTCGGCCGCTTCTTCTCCGGGTCGTAGATCGGCAGGGTCTCGACGGTCGCCCGGGCCGTCCCCTCGCCGAGCACCACATCCACGGTCTCGCCCTGCGCGGCCGTGTGTGCGTCGAGGACCGTCATGCCGATCACCTTTCCGAGCGTCGGGCTCTGGCATGGGCTCGTGAGCGTGCCGACGGGCTGGTCCTCCTTCATCATCTCGGCGCCGTACTCGGGCACCTCGTCGCCGTCGAGGACGACCGTCTTCAGGCGCTTCGGTGGGCTTTTTGCCGTCTCCTGGAGCGCTGCCTTGCCGCAGAAGTCGCCCTTGTCGAGGACGATCACCTTGTCGAGCGACATGTCGAACGGGTCTGTCTCGTGCTGGAAGTAGTCGTACCCGATGAAGATGAGCCCCGACTCGACGCGAATCGTCTCGACCGCGGCCAGGCCATACGGCTGAACGCCGGCTCCGGTGACGGCGTTCCACAGCTGCTCGGCCCCATCCGGGCGACAGAAGATCTCGAACCCGAGCTCCCCCGAGTACCCGGTGCGCGAGACCCAGCACGGCACGCCGCCGACGTGGACCTCGTCGGGCCAGAAGCGGAAGTAGCGCAGGGACTGGACGTCGGCGTCGCAGAGAGAGGCGAGCGTGTCGCGAGACCGGGGGCCCTGTAGTTGGAGGTGCGGAAGCTCTTCCGTGATCGCGTCGATCTGCACGTCGAGATCGCCCACGACCTCCCGGAAGTGGTCGAGGTCGGAGTCGAGGGCCGTGATCACCCACGCGTGGTCGTCGGCGAACTTGAAGACCGTCCCGTCACCCACCATCTTCCCGTTCTCGTCGCAGAAGGGCGCATAGCGGATCTGGCCGACCTCGAGCCCGATCATGTCGTTCGTGAAGATGCGATCGGCCGCCGCGAGGGCCTCGCCGCCGCGGAAATCCCATTTCCTCAGGGGCGACTCGTCCCAGACCCCGACCCGCTCCCGGACCGCCTGATGCTCGGCAATCGGATTGCCAAAATGATTCGGCCAGCACCAGCCCTCCCACTCCATGAAGTCGGCTCCAAGCTTTCTCTGTGCCTCGTCGAAGGCGGTCTTGATGACGCTGTCGCTCATGCGGGCTCCCCTCGTTCCTTCGGTGACTGCGGGTATCTATCAGGTGGCGCACCGCCGAGGCCAGCCGTGATCGCCGCGGCGCGCTCCACGAGCATCGGGAGAGCCCCGTGCATTGCGGCTGGCCCGAAACGTGGCGCAGGGCCTTGAAGACCGAGGATCCCGACAAGCTCGGCTTGTGCTCCCCAGACCGGAGCGGCGATGGCGTTCAGCTCGACCTCGCGCTCGCCGGCCGCCTCGGCGAAGCCCTGGGAGCGGATCCGCTCGAGCTCTCCTGCGAGCGTTCTCCGGTCGGTGATCGTCCGGTCCGTATGCGCCTCGAGCGTCGCGGGCGCATCGCCCTCCGAGAACGCGAGCACGATCTTGCCGGCGGCGGTCGCGTGGCCGATGCTCGGGCGCCCCAGCCGCGCGACGCTCTGCACGACCGAGGCGCTCTGGACGAAGTCGACGGTCACGGCATGCCCTTCGCCCGGCGCCGAAAGGGTCACCGTCTCGCCCGTCGCCTCGGCGAGCGCCTGCAGGTGGGGATGGGCGATCTCGCGCAGGTCGAGCCGCGCGAGGACTGCATTTCCGAGCTCGAGGAGACGCAGCCCCAGCCGGTAGCGTCCGCTTTCGGCCACGTGCTCGACGTAGCCGGCGTGCGCAAGCGTGGCGAGAAGGCGGGACACCGTGCTGGCATTGATCCCCGTGAGCCGAGCGACCTCGTTCGTCCCCAGCTCCCGCCCGGCGGCGAGGACGTCGAGGACCGCGAATCCCCGCTCGACGGCGGCGATATGACGTACGGCTGGTCGTCCGGTTCTCGTCATGGTAGGTTTTGAATTGTCATTATGGACACGTCATTGCCGGTGAGGCAATAGATGCCACTGTCGGGCTCTTCACCTTACGTCGTCGTCGGCGCCGGAATCCATGGCCTTTCGACCGCTTATCACCTGGCGCGCGAGCTTCGAGCCCGCAGGCTCGGGTCGGGAAGCGACATCGTCGTCCTGGACAAGTGCGGCCCCGGCGCCGGGGCGTCCGGGATCGCCTGCGGCGTCGTTCGCAACAACTACTTCCAGCCCGCTATGAGCGAGCTCATGCAGGCGTGCGTCGAGGTGTGGGAGTCCGATCCGGAGGCGTATGCCTACCAGGCGGTCGGGTACATCGCCCTCGGCCCCGAAGTTCAAGAATCGGATCTCGCGGCGACATTCGAGCGGCAGGAGCAGATCGGCTACCGGTCCGAGCTCCTGACCGGCGAAGCCGAGGTGGACGCCCACATGAAGTCGCTCTTCCCGGACTGGCGCGCCCGCGGCGTGACCATCTGTCTCCACGAGCATCAGGGCGGCTTTGCGTTCAACAAGGAGTCCGTCCAAGGACTCGCAGGCAAGTGTGCGTCGGAGGGAGTCAGCATTCTCTCTGGAGTCGAGGTAACAGGCCTCGAATCCGCCTCGGACGAGTCGGTGACAGCCGTCGACACGAACCAGGGCCGGATCGAGGTCGGAGAGCAGCTCGTCATCGCACCCGGTCCCTGGGCAAAGCAGTTCTGGGCCATGCTCGGGCTACCGGATCGGATCGACGTGCGGACTTCTGCCGGCGACGTTGCGACCGACCGGCCGATGTGGACCTACTGGAACCTCCAGGAAGGTGAGATCACCGTCGACCCATCGATGTTCGCGACCGCGGACGGCGGGGCTCCGCCCGTCATCCACCTGGACACGGATGCCCCGCTCTCGACCGACGAGGGCGAGCTCGTCACTAACGACCTCTGGGGCATCTACTTCAAGCGGGACCGCCACGGCGTCCAGGGAGGCGCCTCCCCGCTCGTCGTCGGCGAGGACGTCCAGCTCGATCCGTACCCGGCGACGACCGACGTTGACCCAGCGTTTCCCGACATGTGGTGCGCCGCCCTCTCCCACGCGATGAGCCGCTTCGAAGGAAAGCGCCCGCTCTACAAGCAGGCCCGGTCGGGAGGAGTGGGCGCCTTCACGGTCGACAACTTCCCGGTCTTCGACTACATGCGCCCGAACGTGTACATGGTCCTCGACTCGAATCACGGCTACAAGATGATCGGCGTTGGGCGGGAAGTCGCGAAAGTGCTCGTCGGGGAGCACTCCAGCCTGCTCTATCCGTTCCGCTACGAGCGCTTCGCAACGGGCGACCTGCACCCGGTTTCCCACTCGCCTTACCCCTGGTCGTAGGGTTCGCTCGGGCGAATGAGGTCACCCGGCCCCTGTCACCCCGCGTCCTCACCGCGCGGACGGATTATGGTAAGCGCGTGCTCCTCTTTCTCTTCTCCGGGCCGCCTCCGGTCGTCCTCCTTCTCTCGCTCGCCCTCGCTCTGTACCTGACCGCGATCGAGCTCCGCGAGCAGGAGTGGCACTGGAAATGGTGGGCTTGGTGGCTCAGCTTCGTCTTTCTGACGCACTTCGTTGGCTACCTGGCTCTCCGGGGGTTCGTTGCCTACCGTCGCTGGCACACCGCACGAGCGTAGAACCTTCCGGGATCGCCCGCTCGGAAAGGCGGCGGTGGTGCTCGTGGTGCTCCTCGCGGCGTTCCTCGTCTCGCGAAGCTGCGGCTCGTCCGAGACGCAGATCAGCAAGGAGCGAGCGACCGAGATCGCGCGGGGCGTGATCGACTACGAGCCCGACCGCGTCCAGGTCCGGTATCTGAAGCGTGGCTTCCAATCAGAGGGTTTCTGGGCTGTCTCGCTTTCGACCGTCAATGCGGTCGGCTCCTACGACAGGACAACGGTCGTTGTCGTCGACGGCCAGACCGGCGACGTCGTCGAGATCCATCGCAATCGCGCCCCGTAGGCTCGTTTCGGCCCTCCGTGGAGGAAACCGGCCTCGGCCGAGAGCACGGTAGGCCCGCACCTGGTGTCGAGACGTCCGCGCGATGCTCTATTTTTTTTTCGCTATCCGGGGTGTTAGCATCGCTTATCTGCGTGCGTCCTAGGAGGATTTGCTGATGATGTCGTTGCTTGCGACCGTGTTCGGGCAGGCCACGGTGACAGAGCTCGAGAGCAAAGTCGCTCTCGATTCCCAGATCCTGACCGAGCAGTTCTACTTCTTCACGGTCGTGATCATGTGGCTCATCCACGTGGGTTTCATGGCCTACGAGGCCGGCGTGGCCCGACGCAAGAACATCATGTCTACGGCGATCAAGAACATCCTCACGATCGCCGTCGTGACTCCGAGCTTTTACTACTTCGGCTGGTACATCTACGGTTGCTTCGAGCCCGGCGGCCCGGCTCAGGGGCATGCAGGGCCATCTGAATTCCCCGGCTTCTGCGGCGCCACCGCGCCCTGGTCGGCCGCAATGGGCCCGAACCTCCAGGATCACGTCAGCGCCGTCTTCTTCCTCGCCTTCCTGCTCTTCTCCTGGACGACGGGTTCGATCATGTCCGGGGCGCTGATCGAGCGCGTCCGGCTCTCCGCCTATCTCGTGCTGACCGTTCTGCTCGGCTCCGCCGTCTGGATCATGGACGCGGCCTGGGGCTGGAGCTCCGGCGGCTGGCTCGTCACCAACTACGGCTTCCACGACTCGATTGCGTCGGCCGTCGTCCACGGAGTGGCGGGCGCCTTCACCCTCGGCGTGCTGCTGAATCTGGGGCCTCGGATCGGGAAGTACGACATGCGCGGCCGCGCGCGAGCGTTCAGACCCCATAACACGCACATGACGCTCATGGGGCTGATGCTGATCTTCACGGGCTTCTACGGCTTCTACGCCGCCTGCCTCGTGATCCAGTCCACAATCTTCCCCGGTTGGCTCAACATCTACCTCTCGCCGACGACACTCGGCGCGATCGCCTTCGTGATCACGATCGGCTTTGCCGGAGGCTTCACGGGCGGATGGTTCGCGAGCAAGGGCGACCCGTTCTGGACGCTTTCAGGCGGCCTCGCGGGCGTCATCTCGGTGTCGGCGGGAGCCGATGTCTACCACCCGTCCCTCGCGTACCTCCTCTCGATCTCGGGCGGCATGCTCGCCGTCTACGCCGGCGGCTACATCGAGAAGAACCTCCGCATCGACGACGCCGTCGGTGCGGTCGCGGTCCACGGCGTGTGCGGGTTCTACGGCGTCTTCCTCGTCGGTATCTTCGCCGGCGGTTTCCCGACCGGCGTCAACAACATCGAATCGTCGTTCGGCGGGCAACTCGTGGGCATGATGGCGTTCCTGCCGCTCGCATTCCTCCCGGGCTATCTCGCGAGCTGGGCGCTGAAGAAGGCGAATCTGCTCCGCGTGCCGCCCGAGGTGGAGCTCGAGGGGCTTGACATGGCCGAGTTCCAGCAGGACTTCTTCCCCGAGTTCGAGCGTGTTCCCGAGACGATCGTCCTTCCGGACGGCGAGGAGGTCGAGGCGGCCCCCGTCCTGCTCGAGGCCTTCTCGCAGCTCAATGGAGCGAGCGGCTCGCACCGAGGCGCTCCACCACGGGTGGGGGTGTAAACGGTGACCACACTCGTCTTCTCGCTCGTGTTCATGGTGCTGGTCGTCGGAACCCTGGGCGGCTGGGCTGTCCGTGAGCAGCGTCGTCGCTCAGCGGACGGCACACAGATTGCCAATGAAAGGCGGATCCCGTGATTGACAGCTTTCCGTTCGACAAATGGAGCGAGGACATCGCCGCCTTTTGGACGTTCGGGCCCGAGAACTCGACCGGAACCTACATCCTGACCGCGCTCGGCGTGATCGTGATGATCGTGTCCCTCGTCGGGTGGGTCATGCTCGAGCATCACAA
>DATLQD010000177.1:0-6488 GCA_035535315.1 Gaiellaceae bacterium | reverse complement strand
CTCTCGACTGCGAACGGCAAGGGACTCGCGACGTTCCATCCGGAGCAGCACATGCCGATCGTGACGGGCGGCGCTTACACGCTGAAGCAATATGAGAAGAAGGGGACGACGGTGTTCGTCCGCGACCCGAACTACTGGGGGCCGAAGTCGAACGCCGACGCGGTCGCGCTCACGTACTACACGAACGCGGACGCGATGATCGCCGATTTGAAGCAGAACCAGCTCGACTACGTCGACCAGGTGCCGTTCAACGCGATCAACGTTTTGAAGGAGGACTCGAGCATCTCGGTAAACACGTATCCCGGCTTCGAGACGACGAACATCACGTGGAACTCGAACCCGAAAAAGCCGAAGAACCGCGAGCTACTCGACCCGCAGGTGAAGAAGGCACTGTCCATGTGTGTCGACCGCGAGAAGATCATCGACGTGGTCTTCGCGGGGTATGCGGATACAGTCGAGTCGATCGTCGGGCACATCGCTCCGCTCGAGAATCCGGACCTGGGCCCGCTCGAGCACGACTGCGCGGCCGGGAACCAGACGCTAGACCAGCTCGGGTACACGAACGGCGCGAACGGGATCCGGATGGCGCCCGCCACGACGGGGGCGAACGCCCAGCCTGCGCATCCAATGCAATACAACATCATGACCCCGACGTCGACCGACTTCAACATCAACCGGGCGTTCGACATCGTCCAGGAGGGATTCAAGGAGGCGGGCGTCGAGGTGACGCAGCAGGTCGGCGGCGACTCGACCGCGGCCTACGCGATCGAGACGGGCGACAACTGCGACGCTGACAAGCTCACCGGCTACGACAAGTTCGACATCGCCATGTGGGACTGGGTCGGCTACATCGACCCGGATTTCATGCTCTCGGTCGTGACGCGTGGCCAGTGGTGCTCCTGGAGCGACACGGGTTGGGTCAACGATGAATACGACAAGCTCTACGACCTTCAGGGCCAAACCGTGGACCCGGACAAGCGGAGGGAGATCGTCTACGAGATGCAGAAGATGGTGTACGACAACTTCCTCTACACCCAGCTCATCAACGAGCAGGCGATCGACGCGAACAGCAAGAAGTGGGCCGGCTTCTCCGCGCCGCTGGGCGCCTACTCAAAGGCGTACTACACCGCGCCGCATCAGGTCGGATAGTGCGCTTGGCGAAACAACGGGGAGGGGCGGGCTCCGGCCCGCCCCCGAGCCCTCCGTAGAGGATCGTGCGCGGCGCCAACTACGTTCTGAAGCGCCTCGCCTTCGCGGTCGTGACGATCTTCGTCGCGATCACGCTCAACTTCGTCCTTTTCCGTGCCGTGCCGGGCGATGCGGTGCAGTCTCTGCGGTGCCGTCAGTGCACGATCCAGTTCAAGGCAGCGCTTCGAGAGGAGCTCGGCCTCGACCAGTCCAAGTGGACACAGTACAGGGTCTACCTGGTGAATCTCGCGCACGGAGACCTCGGCCAATCGCTTCGCTTCCAGGACTCCGTCTGGAGTGAGCTCCTGCCTTCGATCAAGAACACGATGGCGATGCTCGCGCTCGGAACGCTCTTCTCGATCGTCTTCGGAGTCATCGTGGGGGTGATCTCCGCCTGGCGGCGGGGTACGATTGCCGACAAGGTAGGCCTCTGGAGCGGGCTCGTCTTCTATTCGATGCCGCCCCAGTGGCTGGGCCTCATGATCGTCCTCTACGTAGCGGGGGCGGTCGGTCTGCCGACCTCGGGGATCAAGGATCCGACGCTCGGCATCCTCGGCGACGCGTCCACCTGGACGCTCTTCGTGGACCGGATCCGGCACATGATCCTCCCCGCTGCGACGGTCGGGCTCGTCCTGTACGGGGAGTACGCACTCATCGTCCGCTCGGCCATGCTCGAGACGCTCGGCGAGGACTACGCGCTGACCGCGCGGGCGAAAGGGCTCTCGAACTGGGCGACTGTCTGGCGCCACGGGCTGCGGAACGCGCTCCTCCCGATCGTGACGCTGGTCGCGCTCTCGCTCGGCTTCATCATCGGCGGGTTCATCACCGTCGAGTACGTCTTCTCCTATCCGGGGATCGGCCTCCAGATCGTCGAGGCGATCGACCAGCGTGATTTCCCGATCCTGCAGGGTGCATTCCTGCTCCTCGCGCTGTCCGTCATCCTTCTGAACCTCCTGGCGGACCTCCTGTACTTCAAGCTCGACCCGAGGATCACCGAGTGAGCTCGGCATTCACCGCCGCCGAGGCGCCAGAGGTAACCGCGGAGGCGCGGCCCGGCTTCCTGCGCACCGCCATTCTCGGAGAGCGGCAGGCGATCGTCGGGATCGTTGTCATCGTCGCCTTCATCCTCATCGGCGTCATCGGCCCGTTCGTCACCGGCGATCCGAAAGCCAAGGTCGGGCCTGTCTTCCAGCCTCCCAGCGGCTCACACCTCCTCGGTCTCGACGGAGGCGGCGCCGACATGGTCAAGCTGCTGGTCAACGGGGCGCGCGTCTCGCTTCTCGTCGGCTTCGCCGCGGCCTTCGTCTCGATCCTGATCGGCGGGGTGGTAGGGGTGCTCGCGGGGTTCTTCGGCGGGAAGACGGACATCGCGCTCATGCGCCTGACCGACTACTTCCTCGTGATCCCAGACGTGCCGCTCATGATCGTCGCCGCCGCGCTCTTCGGCCGCAGCCTGCGGAACATCATCCTGATCATCGGCATCATCTACTGGACGACGACAGCACGGCTCCTCCGGGCACAGGTGAAGAGCATCCGCGAACGGATCTACGTCCGCCGCGCACGCGCGATGGGCGCGGGGAACAGCCGGCTCATCTTCCGCCACATCCTCCCGCAGGTCGCGCCGCTCGTCGTCGCGAACACGGTCCTGCTCGTCGCAACCGCGATCTTCGCCGAGACGTTCATCACGTTCCTCGGCCTGGGCGACCCGAGTGCTATCTCCTGGGGCCGCCTGATAGAGAACGCGTTCACCGACGACGCGATTCTGAACAACGCGTGGTGGGCAATCGTGCCGCCCGGCGTCTGCGTGGCGATCGTCGTCCTCGCGGCGACCATGACCGGCGCGGCGATCGAGGAGGCGCTGAACCCGCGACTCGCCGTCGGCCATCTGTCCGTCCGGCGCTTCCGCATGCGCGCGCTCCCCTCCATCGGCCGGGTCGAGCCACCGGCGACGCTGCCGCCGTCTACCGGCGCCGCCGGAGCGACGAGCGGCAAGGGCGCGAAGCGGTGAACGAGCCCCTCATCCGAGTCGAAGACCTCCACGTCTGGTTCGATCTCAAAGGAGGTGTGGAGCTCCACGCGGTGAGGGGCGTCTCGTTCGCACTCGAGCGCGGCGAGCGGTTCGGGCTCGTGGGCGAGTCGGGGTGCGGGAAGACGACGACCATCCTCGCGCTCATGGGCCTCCTGCCTCCGAACGCGAGCGTCGCCGGCGCGGTCTACCTGGACGGCGAGAACATCCTCGAGCACGGCGAGGAGACGGTCAGCCCACACCGTTGGAAGGACATCGCGATGATCTTCCAGGGGGCCATGAACGCCTTCAACCCGGTGAAGACCGTCGGCAAGCAGATCGTCGAGCCGATGGAGCTGCACGAGGTAGCGGAGGGGAAGGAGGCGTGGAAGCGCGCGGGCGAGCTCCTCGAGACGGTCGGTATCTCGGCCAACCGGACGCGGCGGTACCCGCACGAGTTCTCCGGCGGGATGCGCCAGCGGGCGGCGATCGCCATGTCGCTCGCGTGCAGTCCGAAGGTCCTGCTCGCCGACGAGCCCACGACCGCGCTCGACGTCATGGTGCAGGCGCAGATCCTCGAGCTGCTTGTCGGGCTTTCCAACGACTTCGGGCTCTCGCTCGTCCTCGTCACGCACGACCTGCCGGTGGTCGCGCAGGTGTGCGAGCAAGCGGCCGTCATGTACGCGGGGGAGATCATGGAGTCCGGCACGTTGGACGGGCTCTACCACGATCCGCGTCACCCGTACACGAGGCTTCTCTTCGCGGCGACGCCGGATCTCTACGGTGAGGGCGAGGTCGTCTCGATTCCGGGCGCGCCGCCACGGCTCGATAGGGAGATCCCGGGCTGCCCGTTCGCGCCTCGCTGCGACCGGACGTTCGCGCCGTGTCCCGACGTGAAGCCGCGCTACCTGGTGGTGGGGCCGGATCGCCACGCAGCTTGCCACCTGAACG
Source organism: Gaiellaceae bacterium (assembly GCA_035535315.1). GTDB lineage: Bacteria > Actinomycetota > Thermoleophilia > Gaiellales > Gaiellaceae > DASQGA01. The sequence continues at coordinate 2,344 of DATLQD010000177.1, read as the reverse complement.
ATCCCGCGCTGGCGAAGGCTTCGTGAGCGCGAACGGAGACGGCGCCTCGCCGCCGCTCCTCGACGTCGAGAGCCTCGTCATGCACTATCCGGTCCCTCGCGGCCTCGTCGGGACGCTCGCGCGACGTCCGAAAGGCGTCGTGCACGCGGTCGAGGGGGTCACTTTCCAGGTGCGCGAGGGCGAGATGCTGGCGCTCGTAGGTGAGTCCGGCTGCGGGAAGACGACGACCGCGCAGTCCGTGCTGCGTATGGTCGACCCAACCTCCGGCGCGATCCGCTTCCGCGGGCAGGACATCACGCGCCTCGGGGCGCGGGAGCTTCGCCCGCTTCGGCGCGAGATCCAGATGATCTACCAGGATCCGTACGAGTCACTCGACCCGCGCTTTCGCGTGCGCGACACGGTCGAGGAGCCGCTCGACGTCCACGGCCTGGCGGGCGCAAAATCGGAGCGGCGCCAGCACATCCTCGACGCTCTCGTCCGGGCGGGCCTGACACCCCCCGAGCTCTACATCGACCGGTTCCCGCACGAGCTCTCGGGCGGCCAGCGCCAGCGCGTCGCGATCGCGGCGAGCCTGGTGCTGAATCCGAAGCTCCTCCTCGCGGACGAGCCCGTGTCGATGCTCGACGTGTCGGTTCGGGCAGGCGTCCTGCACCTGCTGGACGGGCTGCGGCAAGAGGGGCTCGGGATCCTGATGATCACGCACGACCTCTCGACTGCCGCCCATTTCGCGAACCGGATCGCAGTCATGTACTTGGGGCGGATCGTCGAGGAGGGTCCAGCGCAGGAGGTCGTTACGAATCCGCAGCACCCGTACACGAAGGCGCTCCTTTCGGTGGTTCCGAAGCGCGACCCGCAGCACCGTTCCCGTCCCCAGATCCTGCAGGGAGAGACGCCCGACCCGACGCACATTCCGGTCGGCTGCCGCTTCCACCCTCGCTGCCCGATCGCGATTCCGGAGTGCAAGCAGGTCGACCCGGAGCTCCGGCGCACTTCGGGGAGCCGGTCACCCGGCCACCGGGCCGCCTGCATCCGCGCCTGGTAGTTACACGAGGTCGCGCGGGACGCTGAACGTTCGCTCGTCCTCGTGGATCTTTTCGTCGCCCTCGAACGCCCGGATCCGGCTTCGCGTATGGAAGCTCGTTGCGTCCGACCAGAGCTCGCTTTCCGTCTCGACCCGCGTGCGCCAGTCGCCGCGCCCCACGGCGACGAGGCCCTCGCACCGGATCCTGGCCGAGAGTGGGTCTCCCTCGACGATCGTGAAGAACTCCCGGCCGACATCCTCGAGCTCGATGCCGTTCGGGAGGACGCGCCTCCCGCCCCCGTGCTCGTACGTGAGCGTGACCGCGCCGGTGGCCACGTCGCGCTCGATCCTCCGGGCAGCCGATCCGGCCGTGATCTCGTCGACCTCGATCGGCGCCGAGCCTTCCGGCGCCTGGAACGGAGCTAGCCCCTGGTCGTCGGGTCGCGGCGGGCGCACGGGCAGCTCCAGGCGGCTCGAGCCGGTGAAGAGGGAGAGGGTTACGGGCTCAGGGGACGGCCACGCCCAGGGCCAGTAGGTCGGCGAGACGGCTAACCGAAGGCGATGCCCGGCCGGAAACGAGTGCGCGATCGCGTTCAGCCGGACGCGGGCCTCGTAGCGCCGTCCGGGCTCGAGCGGCGTCGGTTGCTCGTGGGACTCGTTGTGCGTCAGGTTGAGGAGGCCTCGCGTGACGAGCGTCGACTGGCCGTTCGGCGCGATGTCGCAGAGCCGGACGACGACGAGGGCGTGCGGGCGGTCGACGGCAAGTGCGAGCACCGCTTCCGGGAAGCCGAGGAGCTCGAACGACTCGTCGAGCGGAGGGGAGTCGAACGTGAGGGAGAGCCCGTCCTCGGACCGCTGGTCCGGCGGTTGGTCGAGCGCATCGCCGTAGGGACACCAGAGACCGGCATCGAGCCCGCACGCCTGCGCCCCGAGGAGGTCGAGCCGCACGTCCTGGGAGGAGCTGCCGTCCTCGAGAGTGCCGTCTCCGAGCGCCAACCGGCGCGATTCGTAGCCCGCGGGAGGCCATGAGGGCTCCGTCACCCAGCGGCCTGCACGCTCCTCCGGCTGCGCGTTGGGCCCGGCGGCGTCCTGCATCCAGGCGCGGAGGGGAGGCTCCTGCTCGATGCCGTTCTCCTCGCCCTTCAACCAGCGGTCCCACCAGCGCAGACACTCCTGGAGGAAGCCGATCTGGGGGCCGGGCAGAGCGTCGTGGGGAAAGCCGTGTCCCCACGGCCCGATCAGACCTTTGCTGACCCCCGGCAGCCCTTCGAGCAGCCTGGGAATCGCGTTCGAGTACCCGTCCACCCAGCCCCCGATCGCGTA
>DATLQD010000176.1:0-8117 GCA_035535315.1 Gaiellaceae bacterium | reverse complement strand
GTCTTGCTCTCGCCCCCGGCGGCGATCTCCGAGACGGACCCGCGCCAGACGACCTTTCCGTGGTCGACGATCGCGAGCGCGTCGCAGATCTTCTCCACCTCGTCCAGGAGATGGGAAGAGAGCACCACCGTCCGGCCCTCGTCCACGAACCCGCGGATCATGTTCCTGAACTCCTGGATGCCTGCTGGGTCGAGCCCGTTCGTCGGCTCGTCGAGGATCAGCAGCTCCGGCTCGGCGAGGAGCGCGCGCGCAACGCCTAGACGCTGACGCATGCCGAGCGAGTACTTGGAGACGCGCTCGTTCGCCCGATCGGCGAGACCGACCCGCGCAAGGGCCCCGTCGATCCGGTCGTGCGCGTCGGGCTCGCGGGCGGCGGCGATGATCCTCAGGTTCTCACGGCCTGTCAGGTGCGAGTGGAAGCGTGGCTCCTCGACGATCGCGCCGACCCGCGCGAGCGCGGCGGCGCGTCCCTCGGGCAGGGGCTTTCCGAGCAGGCGCATCGTCCCCGAGTCCGCCTTCGTGAGCCCGAGCAGGATCCTGATGAGCGTGGTCTTGCCCGCTCCGTTCGGACCCAGATACCCGAACGCAGAGCCTCTCGGGATCTGGAGATCAACGTGGTCGACCGCGACACGCTGGCCGAACCGCTTGGTGAGGCCGGATGTCTCGACGACCCACTCGCCGCCGGCAGCGTCTCTCGGACGGGTTGCGGCCATCCATCTCAGCGTACGCCTCGCAGCCCGCCACTGTTCGAGAGCCCGCAAAGAACGCTTCACTCGAAGCAGGGACTCGTACCAGGCACAACGAACACCGATATCTGAGCCATGGGACGATGCGAGGGTTATTACAGGCTGGAGAATCGTCGCTGCGACCGTGAGGCCGTTCGCGAGCTGCGGGCGTGCGACGGCGAGCACTACCTCGTGTGCGAGTACCACCGGCGGCAAGCCTGGACGGCCGCGGTGGCTCGCTGGCACGGGGAGACGGACCTGCGCGCCACGATGGCGACAGGTCTTCGCTCGGCGAGGCAGCCACGACGTACCTTCGTCTGGGGCTAGCAGCGCTTTCTGCACGCTAGGCTCCCCTCCGGGATGGGGGAGGAAGCCCGCTGCACGGTCCGATTCGGCGACGAACGCTCCGAGGGCAAAGCGCTCCTCGAGACGGACGAGCTCATCTTCCGGGGCGACTTCCGGATCGCCGTCCCGCTGAAGAGCATCACGGCGCTCGAGGCGTCGAACGGAGAGCTCCGCGTCGAGTTCGCAGACGGCGTGGCGACCTTCGAACTTGGCCCGAAGGCCGAGCGGTGGGCCGAGCGAATCAGAAACCCCAAATCCCTCCTCGACAAGCTCGGCGTCAAGCCGGAGTCGAGCGTGGCGGTCGTTGACCTCGACGACGGCGAGTTTCGGACGCTCCTGGCGGAGCGGGTCGACCGCTACGCGACCGCGCCCGAGCACGAGTCCGACCTCATCTTCCTGGGCGCGGAGGCGACGGGTGACCTCGGCCGGATCGAGTCGCTCGTCCCGTACCTGCGCCCGAGCGGGCACATCTGGGTCGTCGCGCCGAAGGGGCGCCAGGACATCCGGGAGGCCGACGTGCTCGCAGCCGGCCGCGCAGCGGGGCTGAAGGACACGAAAGTGGCCCGCTTCTCGGGCACGCACACCGCGCACCGGTTCACGATCCCGCTCGACCGCCGCTAGCTCAGATCGGCGCCAGGCGCTCGACCTGGCCGCCGCGCGCCACGAACACCTCGCTCACGAGCGCCGGTGGAAAGAGCCCATGCTCGACCACGCCAGGGGTCTCGGCGAGCCGCGCTGAAAGGTCCCCCGGATCGTCGACCGGCCCGACGTAGTCAGCGATCACGCCTCCGTCCGGGCTAGGTGACGTGTCACGAAGCTCCACCTGGCCGATTCGGCGCAGCGTCGCGTCCAGCCCGTAAGCCAGCAGCTCGAGCGGGATCGGAGGCGCGATCGCCTCGACGAGCTTGTCCGAGGAGGCGATGACGACGAACCGGTCGGCCGCCGCCGCGACGATCTTCTCGCGGGTGTGGGCAGCTCCTCCCCCCTTCACGACCCAGCAAGCCGGGTTGATCTGATCCGCCCCGTCGATCGCGATATCGAGCCGGTCGAGCCCTTCGAACGGCTCGATATGAAGCCCGAGCTCGAGGCCGGCCGCTTCCGTCCGGGGCGACGTCGCGACGCAGCGAACGTCGAGCGAGCGGCGTGCGAGCGCCTCCAGGAGGTATGCGACCGTCGACCCGGTGCCGAGCCCGACCAGCATGCCGTCCTCGACGAGGGCGGCAGCAGCAGCCGCCGCTGCCTGCTTCTCCTGCTCGGTGTCACGTATCGTCGCCACGATGATTCCGGCGAGTGACTCTACTGTCGTCGCGATCCTGTTCGACATCGACGGCACGCTGATCAACTCCGGAGGCGCCGGCGCCGTCTCGTGGCGAAGGGCATTCGAGGACCTCTACGGGATCCCCGCCGACATCGGGAAGTTCACGGACGCCGGCATGACCGACCCCGAGGTGGCGCGCCTCACCTTCAAGGCCGTGATCGGCCACGAGCCCTCCCCCGAGGAGCTCGCGCGGGTGATGGCAAAGCGCCTCGAGCACCTCCCGCGAGCGGTAGCCGAGTCCAAGGGCTACAAGGTGCTCCCGGGTGTGAAGGAGCTCCTGCCGCAGCTCAGGGACGCCGGGTATCTGCTCGGCCTGACCACGGGCGGGGTCGAGGAAGCGGCCCGCATGAAGCTCGAGCGCGGCGGCCTGAACGAGTACTTCACGTTCGGCGGGTACGGCTCGGACTCCCCGGACCGCGTCGAGCTGACGAAGAAGGCAGTCGAGCGTGCCGAGACGATCGTAGGCCGGGACCTGGAGCATGAGGAGGTGCTCGACGTCGGCGACACTCCCCTCGACATCACGGCCGCGCACGCGGCGAACACAGCCGCGGTCGGCGTCGCGACCGGCCACTACTCGAAAGAGGAACTTGCCGAGGCGGGCGCCGACTACGTGCTCGGGACGCTGGAGGAAGGACTACCGCTGTGAGCCAGCTCCTCGACGTCAGCGTCCCGATCCGGGAGGGCATGCCGATCTACGACGGCAATCCAGGTGTCCACCTATCCCGCGCACAGTCGATCGAGGACGGCGCTGACGCGAACGTGAGCCGCCTCGACTTGGGCGTCCACACGGGCACCCACGTCGACGCTCCGCTCCACTTCCTGCCCGACGGAGCCGGCGCCGAGACACTCCCACTCGACGTACTCGTCGGTCCGGCGCAAGTCGTCGACGCAACGAGCCTCACGGGGCCGATCGACGCGACCTCGCTCGAAAGCCTCGACCTGCCCAGCGGTCTCGAGCGCCTCCTCCTGAAGACGCCGAACTCGGAGCTTTGGGCCCGCGACGACTTCACACGCGACTTCATCCGGCTCACCGGCGACGGCGCACGCTTCCTGGTTGAGCGTGGCGTTCACCTCGTCGGCATCGACTATCTATCCGTGGGAGACCAGGAAGCCCACCGTGAGCTGCTCGGAGCCGGAGTCGTCGCGGTCGAGGGGCTCGACTTCCGCAGGGTCGATCCCGGCGCCTACACGCTCGTGTGCCTGCCGCTTTTGGTCGTCGGCTCCGACGGCGCGCCTGCCCGCGCGATCCTGCTCCGCGATTAAGCCATCAGGATGGCGGCAAGGGCCACGCCGAAGAACATGAGCACGATCGCGGCCCAGACACTTGCCCAGAAGCGGATCTCCACGTTGGAGGGACGCGGGTGGTGCGGGAGTCGCCCCCAGACGATCCAGCGCGCGCCGCGTGCGGGCCAGCGCGCTGGGGAGACGAGCAAGGGCAGAGCGGCGCTCAGGACGAACGCCCCGAACATGAGCACTGCGCCGAGGCCGAAAATCTCCGCCATCGTCTGAGTGTGTGTCCTTCCGAAGAAAAGCGCTAGACCTGGAACTACCCGACTTCGACGAAGACCTTGACCGCGTCCTCGTCTTGCGTCAGGTGAAGCAGCATCTCCTCGTAGTTGTCGAGGCCTTCGATCGGCGTCGTCAGGAGCTTCGCAAGCCAGCCCGGATAGAAGGCCTCCGCCCTGACCAGGTCGGTGACGCCCCGGTCAAAGTCGTCCGGGGAAGCGTTCACGGTCCCGACCATGACCTTGTTGCCGAGTACGAAGCCCTGGTTGATCTTGTCACTCGGAATCTCAGCCTTCCGGTCGCCACCGGTGACGCTCGCGAGCACGAGGGCGCCGTTCTTCGCGAGCAGCTCTGCGGCCTCGAACGCCAGCGGGCTGAAGCCGGTCGCCTCGAAGATCAGGTCGAACGGCCCGTGCTCGGCGCTCGTGTCGGCGAGCGAGGTCTCCTCGGAGCTCACGTACGCCGCGCCCAGCTCCTCCACGAGGCGGCTGTTCAAGTATGGAGGCTTCCGTTTCGAGAAGCACGTCACATCGACCCCGCGGAGGCGCAGCGCCAGCGCGCACAGAAGCCCGATCGTTCCCGATCCGAGGACGGCCGCCCGCTCCGGCTTCCAGATCCTCAGGCGCCGCTGGATCTCGTAGGCCTGGTTCAGCCCCTTCTCCGAGACCGAAAGCGGCTCCAGGAGAACGCCGACCTCCCGGAGTGAATCCGGGAGCGGCACGACATAGGTTTCGTCCTCGACGTAACGCTCGGTAAGAAAGCCGTGCAGGAGGTTGATGCCGCGCTCGTAGTAAACGTCGTCCGTCGTCATGTCCTGGAGCCCGATCCGGTCGTAGGGGCTCGAGCCCGGCCTGCGCACGGTCGCGACGACGAGGGCGCCGGGCCGGAGTGAGGCCCGGACGTTTGGACCGGCGTCGAGCACCTCCCCGAAGCTTTCGTGGCCCGTCACGAGGTAGTCGAACCCCTCAGGCGCCGCGCCGTACTCGGCCTCGTTGATCTCCTTGTCCGTCCCGTCGACCCCGACTCTGATCACCTTGACGAGGACGCCGCGTCCGCCGTCTACGTCGTCGAGCGAGGGTTCCGGGACGTCTTCGAGGTGCATCGAGTGCGCCTTGCCCGGATGAACCGCGATTGCCTTCACTCAATCAATTCTTAACCTTGCGGCCCGATTACGACGGCTCAGCCCGAGATAAGTTCCGGACGTGACCCTCCGGGAGCTCGCGAGTCGAAACGACGGCAGCTGTGTCGTCCGCCTGATGTGGGACCCGGCACGCGACCAGACGGTGCTGCGATTCCGGGACGAGGAGAGGAACGAGACCGTCGTCGTAGACGTGCCCAAGGAGGAAGCGCTCACCGCGTTCAACAACCCCCGCGACTACCTCCCTTCCGGGGTCGGCGAAGCCGCTTAAGAGCTTGTAACCGGGGCCTCCGAGGCCCAGACTGACGCCATGGCCGAACCGGTCGCAGCCGTCCAGGGTCCGATCACCGCCGGTTCGAGCAGGCCGGATTACCTCCCGATCGCGGAGCACGGCGTGATCGGCGACCTCCATTCGGTCGCCCTGGTCGGGACCGATGGCACGATTGACTGGTACTGCCCGGGCCGCTTCGACGGGCCCAGTGTCTTTGCGTCCATCCTCGACAAGGATCACGGAGGCCACTGGCGCATCGCCCCCACCGTCTCGGGAGGAACGTCGAAACAGCTCTACTTCCCGGACACAAACGTCCTGATCACGCGCTTCCTGACACCAGAGGGCGTCGTCGAGATGCAGGACTTCATGCCGGTCAGCGAGCGTGGCGGAGAGCACCGCCAAAGGGTCATCCGGCGCCTCATGGCCGTTCGCGGCGCGATGAGCCTCCGACTCGAGCTTGAGCCGCGATTCGACTACGGCCGCGCCGAGCACGAGGCGCACGTCTTCGACGGCGGAGTCGTCTTCCACACTCCGGCGCTCTCGCTCGCCCTCGACTCGGCCGTTCCGCTCGCCCGAACCGAGAGGGGTGTCGAGGCCGAGTTCTCTCTCCGGGAGGGCGAGACGGCCACCTTCACGCTCGAGAGTGTGGACGAGACTTACGAGACCCACGTCCACTCGGAACTGGAGACGCGCGAGCTCTTCGAGCGAACCGTGGAGTACTGGCGCCGGTGGATGCGCCACTGCCGCTACCAGGGACGCTGGCGCGAGATGGTCTACCGCTCGGCCCTGACGCTGAAGCTCCTCACCTACCAGCCGACGGGCGCGATTGTCGCCGCGCCGACGACCAGCCTCCCGGAGCAGCTCGGCGGCGTTCGGAACTGGGATTACCGCTACACCTGGATTCGCGACGCGGCTTTCTCGCTCTACGCGCTGCTCAGGCTCGGGTTCACCGCGGAGGCGGAGGCGTTCATGGACTGGCTCGACGCCCGTCTCAAGGAGCGCATGCACGGCGAGTCGGGGCCGCTCCAGATCATGTACGGCATCGATGGGCGCTCGGAGCTGCCCGAGGTCGTCCTCGACCACCTCGAGGGCTACCGGGGTTCCGCCCCCGTCCGGATCGGGAACGGCGCCGCGGATCAGCTCCAGCTCGACATCTACGGCGAGATGATGGACTCGGTCTATCTCTACAACAAGCACGGAAAGCCGATCCCACACGACGCTTGGATGTCGGTCTGCCGCGTCATCGACTGGGTGCTCGAGAACTGGGACCGGCCCGACGAGGGCATCTGGGAGACGCGTGGAGGCAAGAAGCACTTCACCTACTCGCGTCTCATGTGCTGGGTCGCGGTTGAGCGCGCGATCCGGGTCGCCCGGCAGCGTGGCCTGCCCGCGGATCTCGTCAAGTGGATGGCGGCCCGCGACGCGATCTACAACCAGATCATGGAGAAGGGCTGGAGCGAGGAGCACGGCGCCTTCATCCAGTCCTACGAGACCGACGTCCTCGACGCAGCGAATCTGCTCATGCCGCTCGTCAAGTTTGTCGCCCCGACCGATCCTCGATGGCTCTCGACGCTCGACGCGATCACGGAGGAGCTCGTCTCCGACAGCCTCGTCTACCGGTACAACACGACGGCCTCACCCGATGGTCTCGAGGGCGACGAAGGCACCTTCTCGATCTGCTCCTTCTGGTACGTCGAGGCACTCGCACGGGCTGGGCGGGCGGACGAGGCGCGACTGGCATTCGAGAAGATGCTCACGTACGCGAACCACCTTGGTCTGTTCGCGGAGGAGATCGGGCCGACAGGGGAGCAGCTCGGGAACTTCCCCCAGGCGTTCACGCACCTCTCCCTGATCAGCGCCGCGGTCAACCTGGACCGCCAGCTCGGTTAGCCGACCGGAGCGATGGGACTCTTGAACTACTTGAGCGGTTTCGGACACCGCGACATGGCGGTCGATCTCGGGACCGCCAACACGGTCGTCTACGTCCGGGGTGAAGGCATCGTCCTCTTCGAGCCGTCCGTTGTCGCCATCGACGACACCACAGGCGACGTCCACGCTGTCGGTGCCGAGGCCAAGCGCATGATCGGGCGGACGCCGGCGTCGATCCGCGCGATCCGCCCGCTCCGAGACGGTGTCATCGCCGACTTCGAGGTGACCGAGTCGATGCTCCGCCACTTCATCCGCCGGACACACGGAAACCGGTTCCCGTACCCACGCGTGATCATCTGCGTCCCTAGCGGGATCACGGACGTTGAGGAGCGCGCGGTCGAGGAGGCGACCCTCGCCGCCGGAGCTCGACAGGCATGCCTCATCGACGAGCCAATGGCCGCCGCAATCGGCGCGGAGCTGCCGATCGACGAGGCGACCGGGAACCTCGTCGTCGACGTCGGCGGCGGTACAACCGAGGTAGCCGTCATCTCTCTCGGCAGCATCGTCGTCTCCCGGTCGATCCGGGTCGGCGGCTACGAGATGGACGACGCGATCGTGGCCTTTGCGAAGCGCGAGCACAGCATCCTGATCGGGCCGGAGAGCGCCGAGGAGGTCAAGCTCGAGATCGGCTCCGCGTGGGACGTCGGCCAGGACGGAACCGCCGAGATCCGGGGTCGGGACATAGCCACAGGCTTTGTGAAGCGCGTCCAGGTCACGGATGCCGAGGTGCGGCGGGCCCTCGAGCGGCCCGTGACGCAAATCGTCGACAGTGTCCGGGACACGCTCGAACGGACGCCGCCCGAGCTCGCGGCTGACATCACCAGCCGCGGCATCGTCCTCGTGGGCGGCGGCTCGCTTCTACGCGGACTGGACGAGCTCCTGAGG
>DATLQD010000175.1:0-13647 GCA_035535315.1 Gaiellaceae bacterium | reverse complement strand
GAGCAGTTCAGGTTTCCGTGGATCGTGTTTGTTTGCACTTCGTTCCCGTCCGGGTCGACCAACGTGTTGTTGTTGTAGTTGACGGAACCGTGGACGGTGTTGCGGAAGAAGCCCTCCCAGAAACCGTTGTAGTTGATCATCCAGACCGAGCCGTTGATACGGCTGTCCTCGATCGTGTTGAAGGTGACGTCAAACGGTCCGCCGAAGGGGCCGGAACCGCCATTGATGTACACCCCGCCGCTGATCGTGCTGAAGTGGATCTCCACCGTCATCGCGTTCACGGCGTGAACGCCACCTCTGATGGTGCCGGTGTGGACGGGGTTCTCCTCGCTTCCGAGTACGAAGGTCGCACCAGCCCTCACGTACAGGCCGCCCTTGATCGTCACAGGACCTTGTTCTGTCCCACAGACGGCTCCCTCGGGAACGATGAGCTTGTGGTAGGTGCCTGGTGCTAGCTCACCCGTACAGATCGTGCTGCTGGCTCCCGCAGATGGTACGGCGGCGATCAGTCCCGTTGTCAGCACGACGCCAGCAATCCATTTCCGCATTATGGACTCCCCTAGGTCGGTGGACCGCCGATTGTGTCACACGGCGAGTCGCGTCGGCGCAACAACAGGCCCGCACCTCTGCGGCCCCATGATCCCCGAAAGAACCACCGCGCCGCGCAGGGCTATCTTAGCGAGCCGGCGACGTGCTTCAGGTACGGCATCGGGTCCACCGGCTTGCCCAGGATCCGCACTTCGAAGTGGAGGTGCTGGCCGGTACAGGAGCCCGTGCACCCTGCTCTTCCCAGGAGCTCACGCCGGTCGACCCGCTGGCCGACCTTCACGCCTATGCGTGCCAGGTGGGCATACAGCGTCGCGAATCCGTCGCCGTGTCGCAGCAGGACGATGTTGCCATAGCCCGCGTAACGGTCCTGGTAGCCGACCTTCGCGACTGTGCCCGCGAGGGCCGCGCCGACGCGATCGGTGTCGAGCACGGAGATGTCGATACCGGCGTGCAGGCGGCCCCAGCGGTAACCGAACCCCGACTCGAGCCGGCCCCGGAGCGGCAACGCGAACGGGCCCGAGGCCTCACGTGCGAAGGCAGCCATGGCCAATCCCTCCCCGCCGGAGTCGGCGGGCTGGGCGAAAGCGGACGGGATTAGGAGGAGAGACGCAGCCGCGAGGGCCGCGACGAAGCGAGAGGGCAAGCGGGCCAGGGTAGCCGAATAACGCGACTAGCGGGGAAAAATCACGCCAGCCGCTCCAGCGGAGCGTAGTCGAGCATGAGGCGACGCTCGGCGCCGTCCTCTGCGAAGCGCACCGTCACCGTGCCGTCTCGCTCGATTCTCGTCACCACACCCTCGCCGAGCGTCGAATGGCGCACCGTGTCGCCTGTCGAGAGCTCGGGCACCTCTCGCGTCGGCGCAACGGACTGCGCCGGCACCCCGTAGGACGACCAGGACGTCGGCCGCAGCCGCTCCCGCTCGACCTGGTCTGCCGGCAGCTCGTCGAGGAATCGGCTCGGCAAGTTGTAGTTCCGTGAGCCCCACAGTGAGCGAGCGGAGGCGTGCAGGAGGACGAGGCGCTCCTGCGCGCGCGTCAACCCCACGTAGCAGAGCCGTCGCTCCTCCTCGAGCCCCTGCTCCTCGAGCGAACGGGCGTGCGGGAACACTCCCTCCTCCATTCCGACCAGGAAGACGGCGCGGAACTCGAGGCCCTTCGCGTTGTGAAGGGTCATCAGCGTCACCTTTCCGCCCTCCTCCTCGAGATCATCCTGGTCGGAGTAGAGGGAGATCTGCTGGAGGAACTCGGAGAGGGTCGGATCGTCGGCCGCCTGCTGGTACTCCCGCGCAACGCCGACGAGTTCCATGAGGTTCTCGAGCCGACCCTGCGACTCGACGGTGCGCTCAGCCTCGAGCGACTCGACGTAGCCGCTCCGGTCGTACACCGCCTCGACGAGCTCCGGGACGGTGAGCTCCTGGGAAGAGGACATGAGAGACTCGAGCAGCAGGCGAAGCTTTGCCACAGCCTTCTGAGGCGCGGTCCCGACGCCCGCCTCGTCGGCGCGGCCGAGGACCTCCCAGAGCGGGATGTTCTGGGCGTCTGCGAACGTGGCGAGCCGGGCGATCGTCGTGTCCCCGATCCCGCGCCTCGGTCGGTTCGCGATCCGCGAGAGCGAGACCGCGTCGGCTGGATTGTCGATCACCTGGAGGTAGGCGACGGCGTCCTTGATCTCGGCTCGTTCGTAGAAGCGGGGCCCGCCGATTACCTGGTACGGGATCCGCGTCGTTCCAAGCGATTCCTCGATCACCCGCGACTGTGCGTTCGTCCGGTAGAAGATCGCGATCTCAGAGCTCGCGTAGCCCTGGTCGACGAGCGACGTGATCTCCGAGGCCAGGAAGCGTGCCTCCGCGTGCTCGTCCTCGACCTCGAGGACGCGCACCGGCTCCCCCTCGCCGAGCTCGCTCCAGAGGTTCTTCGGCTTGCGCTCGCGGTTGTGGGAGATGACCGCGTTCGCTGCCTCGAGAATCGAGTTCGTGGAGCGGTAGTTCTGCTCGAGCGGGATCACTTTGACCTCGCCGAAGTCCTTCTCGAACTCGAGGATGTTCCGGATGTCGGCGCCGCGAAACGCGTAGATCGACTGGTCCGGATCGCCGACGGCGCACACGTTTCGGTGCTCGCCGGCCAGGAGCTGAAGGAGACGGTATTGCGCGTGGTTCGTGTCCTGGTACTCGTCCACGAGCACGTAGCGGAACGCTTTCTGCCAGCGAGCACGGGCCTCCGGAAACCGCTCCAGCACCTGGACCGTGAGCATGACCATGTCGTCGAAGTCGAGCGCGTTCGAAGCGAAGAGACGCCGCTGGTAGAGGTCGTAGACGTCGGCCACGGTCTGGTCGTAGAACGAGGCGACCCGGGCTCGGTACTCCTCGGCGTCGACGAGCGTGTTCTTGGCGTTCGAGATCTGCGCGTGAATACCGCGCGGGACGAACCGCTTCGGATCGCGGTCGAGCTCCTCCAGGCACTGCTTGACAACCCGGATCTGGTCGGCCTGGTCGTAGATCGTGAAGTTCGACTTGTAGCCGAGGCGCGGCGCTTCGCGGCGGAGAATCCGCCCGCAGGCGGCGTGGAAGGTCATCACCCACATCGTCCGGGCAACGCCGCCGACCATCCCTTCGAGCCGCCGCTTCATTTCGCCTGCGGCCTTGTTCGTGAACGTGATCGCAAGAATCTCGTTCGGCTTCGCACCTGCCGTCTTCAGAAGATGGACGATGCGGTACGTGAGCACCCGGGTCTTCCCGGAGCCCGCGCCGGCCACCACGAGCACCGGTCCCTCGGTCGTCAAGACGGCGTCCCGCTGCGCGGGATTCAGCTCTGCGAGGTACTGCTCCGGCGAGGCGACGGCCACGCTCCCACGATAGCCCGTTCACCTTCTTGCGCTACCGACCGTAACACCGCTTCGACAGGGTGCTGAGGCGTCTTCAAGTTCTAGGACGCTGTTCGGACTAATCGACCGGCCTGACCTGCTGTCGGCCGAGTGCCTCTGCGAGCCAACGCGCAGCGTCGGCGAGCGCGACTTCGTCGGTCGATTTGAGCACAACCTCGACCTCGGGCCCATCCTCGAGGAAACGGGGGTAGCTGCCCACGTCAACTGCAGGATGAAGCCGCGTGGCTTCCTCGAGGACACCGACGATCTGTCCTTCGCCCGTCCGATACCGGCAGCGCCATGCGGCCACCGGGCGTCCCTGAAAGCGCACGGCGATTTCGTCGAACATCGCCTTCATCTCGCTGGGAAGCCCTGGGAAGACGTAGACGTTTCCGAGCACGAACCCCGGGGCGCCGCCGAGTGGGTTCGGAATCGGCTCGCCACCGGCGGGAAGGCACGCCCAGCGTGCTGCGTAGTCGCCGAGGCCTCTGGCCTCGAAGCGACTCCGCAAATCGCCAGCCAGCCAGTCGATCTCCTCGCAGGGGACTCCGAAGGCCGCGGCAACGGCCTCCCGGGTGATGTCATCCGGCGTCCCGCCGAGACCTCCCGTCACGAAGACGTACCCGGCCCGCGGGCTCTCGGCACGCAGGAACACCGCGATCTCGTCGATGTCGTCGCGGACGGCCGCGAGCAGGGTCACCTCGAGGCCGATGGAGGCGAGTCGCCGGGAGAGCCAGGATGCGTTCGTGTTCTCGACGTCGCCCGACACGATCTCGTTTCCGACCGTCAGGACGACCGCTGTCGGCGCCGCATCCACGCGGTCAGTCTGCCCTACGAGCTTCTAGCGGAGCGGAAAGGGCTCGCGGGCCAGGGCAGCCAACGCCTGTGAGGTCACCCACACCGGTGTCGTCACGAACTGCCGGCTGTAGCGGAAGCTTCCGTTCGCTCGCTGCATGCTGCGGAGGTAGCGAAAGGCAGCGCGTCCGGGGAGCCGCTTGGCCGAGAGGAATGCCTGTATTGCCCAGGCGGTCGACTGGGTATCCGAACCGCGGCCCGCGGTCAGCTCGAAGCCGCCGTTGTCGTTCTGGTGGCGGCGCAGATAGGCGAGCCCGCGCCGAATCGACCGCGCGTCCTCGGAGACCCCCGCCGCACGGAGCGCCTGGATCGCGGCCGCAGTGTCGTTCGAGTCCGCTTTTCCGCCCGGATACCAGGGCCAGCCGCCGCCGGACTTTTGCTGCGCGCGCAGGTAAGAGATCGTCTTGTCAGCGGCCTGGCGGCCGACCGCCCGCAGAGCGAGGACGCCCCAGATCGTCGAGTTCACGTTCGCTCCGATCCGCCCGTTCGGCTTGCGAAGGTCGATCAGCTGGCTGACCTGGCCGCTCAAGTTCACTTCGAACGTGCAGCGTGTCCGCAGGGCGTCAAAGGCGAGGATTCTGAGCTCCAGGTCCGTCGCAGTGGGATAGGGCTTGCCGCGCAAATACTCGCCCGAGCGCGTCGGGCAGTGGTCGGCCGCGACTAGTCCAAGGATGGCCCAGCCGGTCAGACCCGGGTCGGCCGACGCGCCCGGTTCGGCGAAGCCACCGCTCGGCGCACGTTGCCCGACGAGGTAGCGCGAGGCGTCGTCGAGAGGACCGGCCGCAGCCGGGGAGGCCAAGACGAGCACGGCGAGGATGCAGGCGCAGAGCCTCATGCCCAGATGATCTCTGTTTTCAGCCGCCGTTCATAGCGCTCGAGCACGCGGCGGAGCTCGGGCCCGGCGACGGCAGCGATGACCAAGTTCCCGATCGCGTGTGCTGCGTTGAAGGCGATGCCCGCGCCGAGGACGACCACCAGGGAAGCGGCGTTGTGCGGCAGGAAGCCGTACCAGTGCCAGACGTCCATGAGAGCTCCGTAGGCGAAGCCAAGCGCGAAGCAGAAGGCCATGAAGGCCAGCCTGCCCTCGAGCGCACGGCGTGCCAGGCCCGCGGCCGCGCCGCACCCGCCCCAGGCGAGCATCTGCCAGGGCGTGTGCGGACCTTGGCCGAGGAAGAAATTCGATGCGAGCGCCGCGAGCGCACCGACCGCGAACCCGCGGCGTGGCCCGAGCGCGACCCCGGCGGCGGCCACGATGACCGTCACCGGCTGCACATTCGGGATCGGCGCGAAGAGGACGCGTCCGGCGGCGGCGAGCCCTCCGAGCGTGGCGACCAGTGTGAGATCCTTGACGGAAGCCGGCCCGCCTTCGAGCCAGGCGGCCCCGGCGATGAGGAGTGCGACTCCGGCCAGCAGGACGGCGAGCGCCCCACGCGACGGGTCGAGAGCCGCCCACAGGGCCGCAGCGAGCGCGCCTCCCGCGGCCACGAAAGCAAGCCTCTTAGACAGCAACGAGGACCTCCCTCGACAAAGACACGCGACGATGGGCCGGGAAGCTTCGGTCGTGCGTGGCGACCAGGACGGCGCGCCCGCCCGAGGCGTAATCCTCGAGCCACGCAGCGATCGCGGCCTTCCGATCCGGGTCGATGCCGCGCGTTGGCTCGTCGAGGATCAGCAGGTCGGGCTCAGCCACCGCGACGGCCGCAAGCCCGAGCCTTTCGCGCTCGCCGCTCGAAAGATCCCTCGGATGCTTTTCGCCGTGCGCGTCGAGACCCACACGGCTGAGCGCTGCCCGCGCGCGCGTTCGATCTCCGCCGACCGCGAGCGCTGCCTCTTCCAGCACCGATTCCCGGACGAGGTAGCGGCCAGGGTCCTGAAGGAGCAGGCCGACCCGGCCGGCTCGCTCGATCCGGCCCGAATCCGGCTCGAGGAGGCCGGCGATGATCTTTGCGAGGGTTGTCTTCCCCGATCCGTTCGGGCCCTCGAGCACCACGACCTCGCCCCGGCGAACCTCGAGGTCAATCTCGTCAAGGACGAGCACACCCGGGCTGTAGGCGTAGGAGACGCCTGTGAGGTCGAGGACCGAGCCAGTGTCGGCCGCGGGCTGCGGCGGAGGGCACTCCGGTGCGCCCGGTGCATACCGCGGACGGTGGGCGGCAAGCCAGCCGCAGGCCTCGTCATGCTGCGCGTCCAGGAGGAGGCGTCCACCCTCGACGAAGAGCACGCGCGTCGCGAGAGAAAGTGCACGGTCGATACGCTGCTCCGAGAGAACGACCGCGCTTCCGAGTCCCTCCGCGGCTGCGAGGAAGCGCTCCGCTCCGTCGGGGTCGAGTTGCGAGGTCGGCTCGTCAAGCAGAATGAGCTCCGGGCGCAGGGCAAGGGCCGATGCCAGGCAGACGCGCTGGAGCTCCCCGCCGGACAGTTCGAACGTCAGACGGTCACGCAGGTGAAGCGCGTCGACGGCCGCAAGCGCCTCGTCAACCCGGGGCCAGATCTCGGCAGGGGTGGTACCGAGGTTCTCGAGACCGAACGCGACCTCGTTCGCGACCCGCGCCATCACGACCTGGTCCTCGGGATCCTGAAAGACCGTGGCGACCCGGCCGGCCAGCTCCGCAGGCCGGGTCGTCCGGGTGTCCAGGCCCGCCACCGCGACACGCCCGGCGAAAGAGCCGCCGTGGAAGTGGGGCACGAGCCCGGCGAGAGTCCTGAGCAGGGTCGACTTCCCCGAGCCCGACGGCCCAAGGAGCGCGATCACCTCACCGGCCGCGAGCTCGAGCGACACATCGGAGAGCGCCGGCGGGCCTCCACCGGGATACGTGAAAGTCAGGTGCTCGACGCGAGCGATCACAGCCAGAGAGCTCCCGCGACGACGAGGAGCGCCCCGCCGGCTAGAGCGACGCGGTCCAGGGATGTCCAGGGCGGGCTGGGAGCATGACTTCGGGCCTGTCTTCCGAAGCCACGAGCCTCCATGGCCTCCGCGAGGTTGACCGCACGCTCGAGCGAGCCGGCGACGAGCGGCGAGAGAAGCTTCGCGTGTCCCCGGGCGCCGGAGACGGTCATGCCCCGGCCCCGAACCGCGTCGGACAGTCCGACCGCGTCCCGTTCGAGGGACGGGACGAGCCGCGTCGCAAGCGCGACCGCGAAGGCGGAGCGAGGGGCAAAGCCCGCGGCCGCGACGAGGCGGTCGTGGTCGACGAGTAGAGCGTAGGCCGAGAAGGCGAGTCCGAGGCTCATGAGCCGAAGCCCGTTCAGGGCCGCCGTTCGAAGCTCCTCCGTGGTAACCCCGAGCTGTCCCAGCACGGGCAAAGTCGGACCGCCCTGCCAGAGAAAGTTGTAGCCCTCCACAGCGAGGAACGGCGAGAAGAGGAAGATTCCAAGCCCAGTCGCCACAGCCCCGTAGATGTAGGGCCGCCGCCGGCGCGCCGGCGCACGGAGACAGACAGCGAGCAGGACGAGGCTGAGCGCCGCCAGCGGAACGAGGTGCGACGCGAGCAGGCCCGCAATGCCGGCCGAGGCGAAGAGGAGCGTCGCGGGGACCGGCGCGAGCTTCATCGTACGACCTCACCGCCTTCGTCAAAGCGCGCCGTGTACCGGTAGCGGACGATCGTAGGGTCGCCCAGGAGCGCCTCGAGGGCGCTGCGGGTCGCCCGTTCGCTACCGCGGAGCGTGAACGACACAGGTGATCCGTCCCGGGCTCCCCGGCGCGCGACCAGCGTCGCCCCCTCGGCCATGTCGTCGATCACCACCTCGAACACGTTCGGCTCTCCCGAGCCTCCAGGACCGCCCAGCAGGCGGCGGAGAGCCGGCTCGTCCTCTTCGAATCCCACGGGGAGGCGAAGCTCGACCGGGCGGCGCTGGCCCTGCCAGCCGTGCACGAACGGCTCCGGAAACGCTCCCACGACCACCGGCTCGGCCATGCGCGCGGCCCAGCTCCGGTGATCCCACCAGGCGACATCGCCGGGGCGGAGCTTTACCTCGGCCGCCCCGAGCCCGGGCTCGATGCCGTTCACGAAGAAGAACCAGTCCTGCCGCTTGGCGAGATCCCCCTCGACGCCCTCGATCGACTGGACGAAGCGGCCGCCATAGCGCGTCTCGATGTCCGCCTTGCGGTCGAGAGCCTGGAGGACGCTCGTGCCTGCCGGGACGCTCGTGTTCAGCATGAGCTTGGCTCCCCCGTCACGGGTGACCCAGAGCGACGCCGTCGCACTGCCGCTCTCCCCCCCGCTCCCGCCGCAACCGGCGAGAGCGAGGAGGAGTGCGAGGAGCGCGAGGACACGCCTCAGCACCGGGTGCTACGAGCTCCGGGGGCCGACGACCTCGGACCGGATCGCTCCGGCCTTGGTCGCACGAAGGCTACGCCACCCTCCCCGCGGACAGCGTTCACCCGAAGCGGAACTGATGCGCCGGCCGTCCTGCACGAAGACGACATCCGAGGCCCGGCTCTTCTTCCCGTTGTCGTCCCACAGAAGGGCGCGGAAGCACCCCGCCGGCCTGCGCACGAGATCGAGTGTCTTCGGCCCGCCCTGCGCGCCGAACCGGGCGAAGTACCAGAGCACCTCGTCGCCGTCCTTCAACCGGTAGGCGTTCGCCCCGACCGGAGGCGAGACGTGGTTCACCTTGTAGACCCAGCCGGTCGAGCCGGAGGCCGGGTAGCGGCCGATCCGGTCGACGTAGGGCCCAAAGGAGAACTCGCCGGCGTGGTAGTAGAACTCCCCGATTCGGCTCGCGCGCTCGAGAGCACCGAACGGGGTTTGGCCGGTCTGCGTAACCAACACCGAGCCGGGGCCGGGCGTGCGAAACGACCCGGAAACCGGGGTGAGCCGCGGCTGGCGGGCGCCGTAGATCGTCTGGCCCACCCCCTCCACCCGCACGTGGACGCGGACTGCGAGCGCCGGCGACGCGACGGCCACCGAGGCGGCGAGCACTCCCAGGAAAACAAGGGTACGACGAAGCACGTTTCCTCCTTCCTCGAGGGGAACGGATGCGCGGCGGGCGACAGGTCTTCTGACTCGAGGCTCCCTCTCCGCCGCCTTCCCAACCCGAGGGCCAGTGGCGTGCCGGCGGTGAGCGTCTCCTCTTACAGCGGCGGGACCGTGCCGGCTTCTCACCGGACTTCCCTTACCGCTCGCCGTGTGTGAGGGCGGACGTTAACACTCGGGTAGGGTGGGCCGCAAATGGCCCGAGCGACCCTGTCCCGGTGGGCTCCGGTCGTTCTCTGGGCCGGCGTCATCTTCGCCCTCTCGGCCATCCCACACCTCTCGACCGGGCTCGGGACGTGGGATCTGGTGCTTCGAAAGGCCGCTCATTTCACGGAGTACGCAATCCTCGGAGCCCTGCTCGTGCGGGCTCTCCAGAGCACACCCCTTGCGCTCCTCGCGGGCTCGGCGTACGCGGTCACGGACGAGGTCCACCAGGTCTTCGTCTCCGGCCGGCACGGGTCGCCGCTTGACTGGCTGATCGACACGATCGGCGTCGCTGCGGGAGTCCTCGTCCTCGCCCGCCTGGTAGCGAGCAGCTCGTCCTAGAAGGCTAAGATCGGGGTGTGCCGACCGACCGCAACCACCTCGACGACCGGCAGCTCGACGCCATCCTCGAGCGACTCGACCGGCTCTGTGACGAGGTGCACGCGCTGAACCGGCGGCTCGACAACCAGGACGGGCTCGCGCGGATCTCGCACGAGCTGGTCAACCTGAACGAGTCGCTCCAGGCCCTTGCGTACGCCGCGCTGGGGCAGCATGGCCCGCAGGTTCGCCGACGGCGGTCGGCCTGAATCCGGCCTAGGGGCGCGGCCGAGCCACGCCCCTGCGGGGAGGCCGAAGAACCGCGGTCAGGCCCAGAGGATTACCGCGGTGCGCCGGGCCACCAGCCGCGGCGGTCGTCCTCGCGGTAGACCCGCGAGTCGGCGCCGTACAGCAGGGCGAGCGGCCCAATCAAGACGATGAACAGCAGTGCAATGACTTGCATACCTTGATCATCGTTCACCAAGTCGATAAGCTCAAATCGGGTATTCGTTGAACTCCATTACTGGACATGATGGTTGGCTGGGCGTCGAGCTCCGGCACCTGGCGGCGCTCGAGGCGGTTGCCAACGAGGGATCTTTTGGTCGCGCCGCGACCAAACTCGGGTACACGCAGTCCGCGATCAGCCAGCAGATCGCGACGCTCGAGCGGATCGTGGACGTCCGCCTGATCGAACGCCCCGGCGGGCCGCGGCCGGTCTCGCTGACCGAGGCCGGGCAGCTGCTCCTTCGCCACACGGAGGGCATCCTGGCACGCCTCCAGGCGGCACACGCCGACCTCGCAGCGCTGTCCGAGGGCTCTGCCGGCACCCTCCGCGTGGGCACCTATCAGAGCGTGGGGGCCCGCATCCTCCCGGAAGTCCTGCGGCGTTTCGTCAGCGCCTGGCCGGATGTCGAGATCCGGCTCACGGAGTCGAACTCAGACGGAGAGCTCCTGCAACTCGTCGAGCGGGGTGAGCTCGACCTCGCCTTCGTGATGCCCCCGGTCGACAACGGCCCGTTTGAGGTCGCAGAGCTCATGCGCGACCCGTACGTGCTCCTGGTCCAGGCCGGCTCGCCACTGGCCCGCCGCGAGAGCGCTCCGCGGCTGCGGGAGATCGCCGAGCTGCCGTTGATCGGGTTCCGGCAGTGCCGCAGCATGGCGGAGGTCGAGGCAGCACTTCGCACCGGCGGGCTCGAGCCCAACATCGTCTTCCGCTCGGACGACAACGGAACCGTCCAGGGTCTCGTCGCTGCGGGCGTCGGCGCCGCGCTTGTACCGCGCCTGAGCGTCGAGCCCAACGACGAGCGGGTCGCGATCCTCGATCTCGAACGCGTGCCGCCGCGGGTGATCGGGATCGCCTGGCACCGCGACCGGTACCGCTCCCCGTCAGGAACCTCGTTCGTCGAGGTCGCGCGCAAGGTCTGCTCCGAGCTCGAGCAGGCCGCGGCCGAACGCGCGGCCGCCGCCGCTTAGGCGACAGGCCTCCCCACTCCCGTCCGACTGGGTCGAGGACAATGCGTGCCGCAATGTCCCCGCAGGAGGTCATGCAGATCCTGGCCATCATGCTGGCCGCCGGCCTTGCGTCCAGCGTGCTCGCGGACATTCTCCGCCTGCCGCGCATGGTTCTCCTGCTCGCGGCGGGCGTGCTGCTCGGTCCCGAGGTGTTCGACTGGCTGGACGTCCCGGTCGGATCCGTCGGAGTTCAGCTCCTGCTGACGCTCGGCGTCTCGCTCATCCTCTTCTACGGCGGACTTCAGCTCTCCCTTCGGATTCTCTCTCGGGTTGGTGTCGGGCTCGGGCTGCTGGCCGTGCCCGGCGTCGTCATCACAGCAGTCGTGGCCGGAGCGGCGGCGGCGGTCGTCTTCGATATCCCCTTCGAAGAGGGATTCCTGATCGGCGCAGTCATCGCCCCGACGGACCCGGCGATCCTGATCCCCCTCTTCGAACGCCTACGGGTCCGGCCGAAGGTCGTGCAGACGGTGATCGCGGAGTCGGCGCTGAACGATCCCACCGGCGCGGTGCTCGCGCTGACGATCGCCGCGTTCATCCTCGGGAGCGACGAGTCCGGGGCGAGTGCCGTCGCCGACTTCGTCTCGGAGCTCGCGATCTCGACCGTGCTCGGGGTCGTCCTTGGACTCCTGCTCGCGCTGGTCGTCTCGGAGCGCCGCTTCGGCATCTGGCGCGAGTTCCCCGCCATCGTCGTGGGGCTTGCTGTCGCAGCCGGCTATGCCTCCATCGACGCTGCGGGTGGGAGCGGCTATCTCGGTGCGTTCGTCGCCGGTCTGATCGCGGGCAACACCGAGCTCCTCGGCCTCCGCGTCTCGAAGCCCGCGCAGCGAGAGATCGACGAGTTCGCCGTGCTGACGGCGGATATCGTCGTGCTCCTGGTCTTCATCACGCTCGGCGCGAACCTGCCGCTCGGGACGATGGCCGAGAACCTGCTGCCGGCGCTCGCGGTGATCGCGGTCCTCCTCTTCGTTGCAAGGCCCCTGACCGTGCTGGCGTGCCTCCTCCCCGACCGGCGCGGGCGGTGGACACGGAACGAGATCGTCTTCATCGGCTGGACGCGGGAGACGGGCGTCGTGCCCGCGTCGGTGGCCGGCCTGCTCCTGGCCATGGGCGTCCCGAACGAGGACGAGATGGTGACGGTCGTCGCGCTCGCGATCGTGGTGACGCTGGTGCTCCAGACAACCACCAAGGCCTGGCTCGCGAAGCGACTCGGCCTCCTCGAGGGTTAAGAAGGCTTCAGCAGCACCTGGCGAAGCTCGTCCTCCCGCCCTGGCTTCAGGATCGCGAGCACCTGGTCGCCCGCCCGTAGCTCGGTGGCGCCGACGGCGATCTCTGCTTGGCCGTCCCGCATGACTGAGATGAGGCGGGTCTCCTGCGGAAGGCTCAGCTCCTCGATTCGCTTGCCCTCTGCCTTCGAGCCGCGATCGACCTCAACCTCGACGATCTCGAGGTTCTCCTTGCGGAGCTCGAGCAGGTGGACGAGCTCGTGCTCGGGAACCTCGTGCTCGATCAGGGCCATGACCATCGACGTCGCCGAGACGGTCGGCGAGATCTCGAGGAGGTCAAAGAGCTCGTGGTTTCGCGGGTCGTTCACCCGCGCCACCACCTTGGGTACGCCGTAACGCTCCTTCGCGAGCTGGCAGATCACGATGTTGTCCTCATCGTCGCCCGTGACCGCCACGACGATGTCGGGTGGACGCCGGATCCCGGCGTGCTCCAATACGTGCAGCTCGGTGCCGTCGCCGTAGAGAGCTCCATCCTCGAACTCGACTTCGAGCGATTCGTAGCGCCGCTCGTCCTGCTCGATGAGGACGATCTCGTGGTTCAGCCCACGGAGCGTTCGGGTGACGTTCGTGCCGACCTTTCCACCACCGACGATCAGGACGAACATCAGGCTTCAGGCCGCTCGCGGAGCACGACACTCGTCAACTCGTCGATCGCCGTCCGGGTCGGCGACACGATCGCGAACCCGCGACCCGCGTAGAACTCCGCCCGTGCAGGGTCGAGGATCCGAACCGCAACGGAGGGCACTTCGTACCGGAGTTTCGCCACCTGGGCGATGACGATGTTCGTGTTGTCTCCGCTCGTGGCGACGATGACGGCGTCTGCGCCCTCGATTCCGGCTCGCTCGAGGACTTCGATGTCCATGCCATGGCCGACCTGGAACTGGCCTGGCCAGTTCTCGCCAAGCCTTGCGAGGGCCTCCTCGGTCTCATCGACTACGACGACGTCCCAATCCGCCTCCCGCATCCGCTTTGCAACGGCGGAGCCGACCCGGCCGGATCCGATCACGAGCGCCCTCACGGCTCCACTGTAGTTTCTTCAAGAACGCCCTGGGGATAGGCCATGACCATGACCTCGCACGACGCCCGCCTGA
>DATLQD010000174.1:0-5175 GCA_035535315.1 Gaiellaceae bacterium | reverse complement strand
GTTCCGGGCGTGACGCTGATCGTCGCGGCTCACGACGAGGAGGCGGTGATCGAGGACCGGCTCCGGAACCTGCTCGAGCTCGACTACCCGCCGGCTCGACTCCAGATCGTCGTCGCCTCTGACGCCTCCACGGACGGCATGGACCAAATCGTCGAGCGGGTGGCCGCCGCCGAGCCGAGAATCACGCTCCTGCGCTGTCCTCGGGCAGGCAAGGTGGCCGCGCAGAACCTTGCTGTAGCGGGCTCGAAGGCCAAGATCGTCGCCTTCTCCGATGCGAACGCGTCCTGGGCCCCCGATGCCCTTACCAAGCTCGTTCGGTGTTTCGGAGACGCCGAGGTCGCATACGTCTGCGGGCGCCTCAGCCTCCTGCGGCCGGACGGCACGAACCGGGAGGGGGTCTACTGGCGCTACGAGACGTGGCTCCGCGAGCAGGAGTCCCTCGCCGGCTCCGTCACCGGGGGAAACGGGGCCATCTACGCGGTGCGCCGATCGAACTATGTGGACGTCGACCCACGCTTCGGGCACGACCTCGCGTTGCCCTACCTGATGGTGCAGCAGGGTAGCCGGGCCGTCTACGAGCCCGAGGCTCACGCCTTCGAGAAGCCTTCGCGCGACCTCGAGGACGAGTACGCGCGCAAGGTGCGGATGGCCGAGCACGCCTGGCTCATCCTCCTGACCGGCCGGATGTTTCGCGGTCTCCCGCCCTCGTACCTCGTCCAGCTGGTCTCCCATCGTGTCCTTCGCTACGCGAGCGGTTTTCTCCACCTCGCGTTGCTCGTCACGAACCTGCCGCTCGCCGCTCGCTCGAGCCTCTACCGCACTCTGCTCGCCGCGCAGGCGGCTGGACTCGCGCTCGCCGCCGCCGGGCGCCTGCGCGCACCCCTGCCCGGGGCCGCACTCGCTTACTACTACGCGCTCGTGACCTGGGCGATGGTCGTGTCGTTCGTCCGCTACTTGCGATTCGGCGTCCCGGCGGTCTGGGAGAAGGCCGAGGGTACCCGGTGAGCGACGCTCCTCCGTTCTTCGTGGTCGGCAACGATCGCTCGGGGACGACGATGCTACGCCTCGTGCTCGACCGGAGTGCCGAGGCGGCGGTGCCTCCCGAGTCCATGTTTCTCGTCGACACCGCGGCCGCCCGGCGCTCGGGCGACCTCGGGGATGCCACCGAAGCGGCACGGCTGCTTGAGCGGATCTGGGAGCACCCCAGAGTGCGCGGCTGGGGCTTGCCCCGGGAACCGCCTCCGGTGCCGCCCGGCCTCTCGCACTCAGGGGCCTACCGGTTCGCCGTCGAGGCGCCCTTCCGTGCTTATGCGAGCCTCGCCGAGAAGAGCCGCTGGGGCGACAAGACGCCGGCCTATCTCCATCAGGTCGACGAGCTGTTCGCGGTCTGGCCGGACGCCCGGCTCATCGTGCTCGTCCGGGACGGGCGCGACGTCGCGCTTTCAATCATGGGGCTGCCTTTCGGCCCGAACAACGTCTGGGCGGCCGCGCGGACCTGGGCCGCGGGGATCAGGCGTGGCCAGGAGGCCGAGCGGCGCCACCCGAATCAGGTGCTGACGCTCCGCTACGAGGACCTGGCAAGCGAGCCGAAGCGAGAGGTCGAGCGAGCGTGTGAGTTCCTGGGTCTGGCGTTCGACGAGGCGATGCTGGCGATCGAGGAGACGGACGCCGCCAAGCTCGCGAAGGGCCAGGAGGGGTGGTTCACCAGCGTCTGGGCCGGTATCAACACGAGCGCGGTCGGCAAATGGCGCCGAGAGATGACACCCGCGCAGCAGGCGGTCTTCGCGGCAGTCGCGGGCGACGAGCTCCGCGCCCTTGGCTACGAGACCGCTGAGGGGGTGGCCCCTCCGGCGGCCCATGGCCGGGCGGTTGCGTACGGGGCCCATGACGCTGCCATGCGGGCCGTCAACTTCGTCCGCCTGCGTGTGCTCGAGGAGCGAGGCCGGGAGCTCTCCTACGTTCTGCGGCGGAAGCTCGGGCGCGCATGAGGATCCAGCGCCTCGCCAAGCAGCTGCTCGACCGCATCCTCGCGCTCGTCCTCCTCGTCATCCTGACGCCCCTGTTCGCCGTCGTGATTGCATGGATTCTCGCCGATTCCGGGCGACCCGTCTTCTTCGTCTACCCGCGCGCCGGCCGCTTCGGGCGGCCGTTCCCGATGTTGAAGTTCCGAACGATGATCCCGGATGCAATCGAGGTCGGACGCACCCAGAAGCTGTCGGAGGACCCCTTCGGGCTCCTGCACGAGGATCCGCGAGTCACGCGGAGTGGTCGCTTTCTGCGGCGGACGAGCCTGGATGAGCTCCCGCAGCTCCTAAACGTCCTCCGCGGTGAGATGAGCCTCGTCGGGCCGCGCCCCGATCTAGTCGAGCAGGCCTCGCACTACAGCGAGCACGACAGCCGACGGCTGGACGTCCTTCCCGGCATCACGGGCTGGTCGCAGATCCACGGGCGGGACGAGATCGAGTGGCCGGAGCGAATCGAGCAAGACCTCTGGTACATCGCCCACTGGTCGCTCTGGCTCGATCTCAGGATTCTGGCGGCGACTGCGCGGCAGCTCTTCCGGGATGAGCCGACCCCGATCGAGGACGCCGTGAACATCGAGCGGGCCAGACAGGCCCGCGAGCGCACGTGACCGCCTCGAACGTCTCGGGAACGATCGTGGAGGTCGAGCCGGACCGCTGGGACGACCTGCTCGCCGACGTCGGCTGTACAGATGTGTACTTCCAGCGCGCGTACATCGAATCGGCGCTGGTGCTCGAGCCGGGGGCGGCGGCCTACCTTCATGTCGGAGGTGACCGCGGTGACGTGGTGCTTCCGTGCATCGTACGCGCGCTCCCCCAGCAGCTCGAGGGCGCGGAAGGCCTGCTCGACGTGATCACTCCGTACGGGTACGGGGGCCCGGTCGCGACCGGGGACAATCCTCCCGTCGCGCTCTTCTGGGAGCTCTACGGAAGCTGGTGCGCGGAGCGGCGTGTCGTCGCGAGCTTCATGCGCTTCCACCCACTGCTGGAGAATCACCGCTACTCCGGGCCTGGTTTTACCGTAGAGAAGCTCGGCACGACGATCGCGTGGCGCCTCGAGACCACGGTCGACCCGTTCGACGGCATGCACTCCGCCCACAGAAACAGCGCGCGAAAGGCGCAGCGGGCCGGCGCCGAGGTGTCGGCCGACGAGGGCCCCGCTGACCTGGGCGAGTTCGTCGAGGCGTACGAGGCGACGATGACGCGGGCCGGCGCCTCCCCCTTCTATTTCTTCGACCATGCGTATTGGCGGCGGCTCGAGACGTCGCTTCGCGATCGTCTCGTGCGGTTCGACGCCCGGATCGAGGGGGAGCTGGTGGCGAGTGCGCTGTGCCTGGCCGCGCTCCCATGGATGCACTACCACTTCGGTGCGACCTCCGAGCTGGGGCGAAGCTCCGGCGCGGGCAACCTCGTCCTCGTCGAGGCGGCCCGCTGGGGGCAAGCACGGGGGTTCGAGCTCTTTCACCTCGGTGGCGGCGTCGGTGGGGGGGAGGACGCTCTCTTTCGCTTCAAGGAACGGTTCTACGAGGCCGGGCGCAAGGACGCGTACGTCGGCAAGGTCGTCCACGACGAGCCCGGCTACGCTGCGCTGACGGGCCGGGGAGCGGGCGAGCTTTCAGGCTTCTTCCCCGCCTACCGCGGCCAGCCGCAACCCTCGTGAAGCCCGAGAACCCACGGCGCATCGCGTTGATCGTGCTCACGCTCTTGCTCCTTGCCGGGACGACCCTGGCATTCGGCGTTACCCAGACGCTCAAGCTCGAGCGTTCGCCCGTTACCGGGCCTCGCTTCGACCAGATCTTCTCTCCGACGTGCCGTTGCAGGACCCACACCGCACAGCTCTCGTTCCGGCTCCGCCGCGCTGACCGGGTCGACGCCGTCCTCCTCGACGGAAGAGGGGACCCGGTCAGGACGCTCGCGAGCGACCTACCACGCCCGCAGGGTCGCGTCACGTTCCTGTGGAACGGTCGCAACGAAGCGGGCCAGGTCGTGCCGGACGGTCGCTACCGCCTCCGAGTCCACCTGCGCCAGAGCAGGCGGACGATTCTGATTCCGACCCCGGTGAAGGTCGATACCAACCCTCCGAGCCTCCGCATCCTCCGAACCACCGAGCCGGTCCTCTCTCCGGACGGCGATCACCGGCGCGACCACTTCAGCATCTTCTACCGCACGGACGAGCAGGCGCGGCCGGTCCTCATGATCGACGGAAAGCGTGCCTCAATCGGGCGTCTGTCGCCTCCCGGGCGCTCTCGCTTCGATTGGTACGGGAGAATTGCGCGCCGCCCGCAGCCGCCCGGGAAGTACCTCCTCTCCCTCCAGGTGGTCGACCGCGCAGGCAACTCGTCGCCCGAGGCCAAGCCCGTCCTGGTTCGGATCCGCTTCGCCGACGTCGTCGGGGCCCCGCTGGCCGCGTCGAGAGGCGGCACGGTCCGCCTTCGGGTCGACACGGACGCCGAGGCGTTCCGGTGGTCGATCAGCCGCCACGGAAAGCTCCTGCTCGCAGGTCGTTCGGCACCGCCACGAGCCCTGATCCGCCTCCCGAAGCGGCTGCGCCCGGGGCGCTACATGCTCGAGGTGGAGACCGCACGGGGGAAAGGCGACCGCACGACGCTCATAATCCGGAGCGTGAGAAAGGCGCGGCCAACGTGATCGACTCCTGGGAGCGGGTGCTCGTGCTCGCTCCGCACACCGACGACGGGGAGTTCGGCTGCGGAGGGACGATGGCGCGGCTCGTGGACGCGGGCACCGAGGTGCGCTATGTAGCGTTCTCAATCGCGACGAAGTCGCTCCCGCCGGGATTCGCTCCCGACACGCTCGCACGCGAGGTGCGGGAGGCCACCGCGGTGATCGGGCTCCCGGATACGGCGCTCACCGTGCACGACTTCGAAGTGCGGGCGTTTCCGGAACGGCGTCAGGACATCCTCGAGCTCCTGATCCAGCTCTGGGAGGAGTGGCACCCCGATGCTGTCTTCATGCCGAGCCTCAGAGACATCCACCAGGACCATCAGGTGGTCGCCGCCGAGGGCCTGCGCGCGTTCAAGCGGACGACGCTCCTCGGCTACGAGATCCCCTGGAACATGTTCAACTTCGACCAGCAGGCCTACCTGGCGTTCGACGCCGGGCACGTCGAGCGGAAGGTGCGGGCGCTCGCGTGCTA
>DATLQD010000173.1:0-15682 GCA_035535315.1 Gaiellaceae bacterium | reverse complement strand
TTCAAATGGTGTCCCGCGACAGTCGGAGGGAGCGGAATCAGGAGCTCTTTCGCCTAGGGAACGAACGTCCCCGCGACGTTGTCGAGAATCAGGTCCCGGAAGAGAGCCTTGTGCCGTTTCTGTGCGAGTGCGCCGATGACTACTGCGTCGAGAGGGTCAGTGTGACGCTCGAGGAGTGGGAGGCCGTCGCATCTGATCCCAAAAACTTCCTCATGCTCGCCGGTCACCAGCGCAGCGATGGCGAGCAGGTGGTTGCCTCACTCCTCCATTACGAGATCGCGCGAAAGCCCGAGTGAGCTCATTGGCGGAAGATCGATAGGAGCGGCGACGCCGCAACTACCAGAACGCGATAAAGCGACGGGAGCGAGCCGGGCCTTCAGAGGCCTTGTCATCGTCTTCCTGCTCTCGTTCTTCAACCTGATCGGGCTGATCGTGACGGCGATCGCGCTTGGCGGGCTGGCCCCGTGGACCCGCTGGCAGTTCATCGGCGTGTTCGGCCTTCTCGAAGCGGCGTCGGGGCTCGCAAACGTGATCTCGCCAAACATCTGGCGGCTTCCCGTTGCGGAGCTGGCGACAAGCGGTCGCACCGAGGTGAAATTGGCCGCGTCGGCCTTGCTGCTTCCGCATTGGGGCGGTCTCGCCCGCTTCGCGGCGGGCCTCGTCTGCCTGGGCGCCAGCGCCTGGCAGGACGGTCTCGGTCCGGCTTCGGTAGGTCTCGTGCCGTTCGTGGCCGCTATCGCCTGGTCGGTACTCGCGATCTCGGCCGCCCTAGCTCGGGCGGGGGTGGCGCGGCCGGATCTCGACGTGTTTCAGCTGGTAACACGCTGGGGCGGGCGCGAGAAGGAATTTCCGCCGGTCAGCATCAGTGCTGTCGTATTCCAATTCGTCCTCAGCATCGTCACGCTTCCGGCAGTGAAGCTCCTGCCGCCGTCGGTGCTCTACCAGCCCGAGCTGGGCCCGTCCCTGGAGGCGTTGCTGGTCACGTTCGCCCTGTCGGCCGTGCTCCTGGCGCTCGTTTGTCTGCTCTGGGCGGGACGGATCGAGTGGCATGCGCCTCGCGAGCAGCAACGCGAAGCCGAAGAGCACGCCTGAACAGAGGCCGGTCCACCCGGCGTTTCTTCTTGTTCCTAGTCGCTACGCCACACGAACCGGCGCCAGGCAAGCCGTTCGGCCAGGTGGTTGACGGCCCAGAACGCGATCAGCGTGTAGAACCAGCCGAGCAGGACATCCACGAGGTAGTGCTCGGCCGTGTAGACGAGAGCGAACGCCATCAGCAGCGGGTACGCCGCGAGCGGCACCCGACTCCACCGAGGCACCAGGCGCCAGAGAACGAGCGTGATCAGCAGGGTGTAGGCCGCGTGCAGCGAGGGGACCGCGGCGACCGGGTTCGCGTACTGGGACCCCTTCTCAAAGAGCGCGTCGAAGTTGCCGATCGGGATGTGGCCCAAGATGGAGCCGATCGAACGGGTCGTTGGCTCGAGCTGTCCGTCCTCGCTGGCGAGCCAGGGCGGTGCGGCGGGAAAGAGCGCATACGTCGCAAATGCCATCAGGGCGAGCAGCGAGACCATGGCCACGAAGCGGCGAAAGAGCGCAGGGACGAAAAACCAGAGGAAGGCGGCCACGAGGTAGGTCGCCAGGAAATAGCTGACGTAGACGAGACAGGCGCCGTAGTCGTACCACCGCAGGCTCGAGGAACCGTGCCAGAGGCGCTCCTGGAGCCAGACCGTGGGAACTGTGCCGCCGAACAGGATTTCGTCGGCGCGGAGCTGCGGGCGAACATGGGTAGAGAAGAGGAGA
Organism: Gaiellaceae bacterium; assembly: GCA_035535315.1. GTDB lineage: Bacteria > Actinomycetota > Thermoleophilia > Gaiellales > Gaiellaceae > DASQGA01. Next base: position 13,885 of record DATLQD010000173.1, on the reverse strand, counting down.
GTGTCGGCGTGCCCTCGGAGCAGGTCGTACGCCCAGAGGACGAACGCGAACGGAAGCCACTCGAGGACGACGCCACGGATCCAGCCACGGATGTTCGTCAGGGAAAACGCGAGCAGCCCGAGCAGGATCCACATGAGCAGGCGCTCACGCGAGAGCGGGATCCCCTCGCGGTAGATGACAACAGCGAGCACGACCGCGTAGGCCGCCGGCCCGGCGAAGCGCAAGATGCGGCGAAGCCGGTCGCGCTCGCCCAGCCGCTCGGCTGCTGCAACTACCGAGAAGCCGTTCACGAGCCGCAGGCTAGCTTCAAGGGATGGTGGGCGGAACTCGTCAGTGCGCAAACCAGCCGACGCTGTCAGCCGAGCCGTTGAGCGTCGACCAAAGCCAGTTTCCCTCGTAGAGGCTGACGTGATAAGGACCTTCTGAGAAGTTGGCCCACGTTTGCAGCGACGCGGCCGGCTAGAAGGGAGTTTAAATGGCCGATTACACCGTCGTCCCCGTCGCCGGGGTCCCGGATCAGGCGGCGGAAGTGGGAATGGATCCCGATCATTTCGAGATCCGCTTCATGCGCGAACCGCTTGGCTTGCGGAACTTCGCCGTAACCTTTGAGCGGTTCGGTGGCAGCTGGAAGCCACCCAAGGGGCACCCGCATACACGGGGGCACCGGCATACCGTGCAAGAGGAGGTTTACTTCCTCGTCTCCGGAGGGGCGCAGGGCAACTTCGACGGCGAGGTGATCGATATCGAGCCGTGGACGGCTGTGCGCGTCGGTCCTGAGACCGTGAGGTCGTTCCGCGCGGCGGGCCAGGAGGACGCCGTGTTCGTGACGATCGCGGCACCGCAGGCGGGTCTCGACGACGTTGAGTTTGTTTGGGACTACTGGGTGGATTAGAGAAGCGCGCTCGTCCGAGCCGCGTGCCAGTCGAAGCCAAACGCCTCAAAACGGACCGCGGCGCGCTCGATCAGTGTCGCGTCTTCGCGTGCTACGCCCAGGGCCCGCAGCGCGAACGGCTCGAGATACGTGTTGGGTTCGAGCAGACGAGGTACCTCGGCTTCCACGCGCGCTCCGTCGCCGATCGCGGCTAGCGCCTCCAGGTGCGTCGCCATCGAGCTGAGGAAGAACCAGTTCGACCGACGCACCGCGGGCTGACCGAGTAACGACTCGACCCCTACGAGGTCGCCACGCTGAAGGGCGAGCTGGATGCGCGGCGTGTCGAGCACGGTCCCGTAGCCGCTCATCGTGTGCGCCTCGGCGTTCTGCTCGAGGCGGCGTGCTTCCTGCTCGTCACCGAGGTGGACGCGCGCGAGCGCGCAGACAAGGAGCGAGCGTTGGTTCCGAACGCACGGCGTCGCGAGGTTCGCGGCCACGGCGTCTTCTACCCGCTGCTGGAGTTGGCTCGCAGCGTTCCAGTCGCCGAGAAGCTCGGCAAGCTCCAGGCTCACCGAAACCCCGTGCAGTCGATGGTGTGGCGAGAGTTCGCGCGTGAACTCTTCGTGGCAAATTGCATAACGCCGCGCATCGTCGATGTCGCCGCAGGCAACTGCAGGCGCAACCGCGCACGCGTAGATGTCCGCCTGGTGATCCGGATCGTTGATCTCACTTACAAGCGAGATGCGCCGACGCTGCCACGCGAGTGCCCCTTTGTAGTCGCCCCCGGCGAATGCGGTCAGCCCGCGCACGTCGTAGCCGAAAGAACGCACAGACGGATCGCCGAGTTGCTCGGCGATTGCGCTCGCCTCAGCCGCCAGCTCGGGAGATTTGTCGTAAGCCGAATAGCAGCGAGCGATCAGTGCCTTTGCGCGTTCCGTGCTGCTGGGCTGCGCAAGCTCGAGCGCGCTGCCGATCCACCCTTCGACGAGACTCGCGTCCGGTGCGACACCCCACATTCCGGCGCGAACAAGGGTCTGAAAGGCAAGCTCCGCGTAGAGATCCGCCGTGGTCAGGTCGTCGTCGGCCAGCTCGATCGCGCGCTGCATCGCCGAGGAGAAGGCCTTGCCGTCGAAGTAGATGGCGTGAGCGTGACCAATCTCCCGCCAGATTTCCACCTGTGCGTCTGGGCGCGATTCGAGCTCGGCCGCGCGCTGAAGTAGTGAGACAGCGTCTTGGATGTCGTAACGACCGACTGCCAGGTCGGCCGCGCGGCACAGCCAGGAGACGGCGTGCTCGCGCATGCGTACGAGCTCGTCGTCGTGCCCCGGCCAGGCGAGATCGACATCTTCCGGCCGCACTGCCTCCGCATAGTGATGAGCAAGCATCGCTGCGTGCTCGTCACGACCTTCCCCTGTCTGCTCGAGCCATTCGGCGAACCGAGCATGCAGGCGAGCCCGCTTCGCGATGAGGAGGCTTCCGTAAGCGACATCGCGGGTGAGCGCATGCTTGATCGTAAATTCTGTCTCGCCGACAATCGACGAGCTCGGCCGAGGCCGTATGAAGTCGCGTTGCTCGAGGACGTGCAGGTCCGCTTCGACGCCTTCCAACAGCTCCGCGACGGGACCAGCCCAGAACGTTCGGCCGATCACGGCGGCCGCCTGGAGGGCGGCCTTTTCCGGTGGCTCCAGCAGGTCGATGCGCGCCGCGAGCACAGCCTGCACCGTGTCGGGAACGATGAAGTCGGTGGGAAGGTCGCGCACCGTCCAGTCGCCGTTGCGTCGCTCGAGCACGCCTTGGTCGATCAGTGTCCGAATGAGCTCCTCGACGAAGAGTGGATTGCCCTCCGCGCGCGCAAGAACGATGTCACGCACTGACGCAGGCAGCGATGTCGGTGTCAGCTCGTCGACCATGTGGGCTGTGTCCGACGGAGTCAGCGCGTCGAGCAGGACCCTCTCCGCGCCGCGATCCTCGCTGACCCAGCCTGGCCGGGTCTGGGTGAGCTCCGGGCGCGCGGTTGCAAGGAAGAGCAGCGGCCCGTGGGCGCCCCGTAATCCAGCTTCGAGCAGGTCGAGTAGCGCGTCCTCGGCCCAGTGCAGGTCTTCGATCAACACCACCGCCGGCCGAGCGGCCGCGAGCGCGTCGAGGAGGGAGATCCACGCCTGGCGCAGGCGCTCGCGCGCGGCGAGTGGATGCAGGTCGACAGGTGCCTCCAGCCCGAGCGTCAACCCCAGAATCGTGTTTCGCCCAAGGCGGCGCCGCACGATCTCCTGCGGGTCGTTCTCGGCAAGGCCGAGATGCTCGCGGACGATATCGCCGACTGGCACGTACGTGATCCCTCGGCCGTAGGAGAGGCAGCGGCCTGTGCGGAGGACCGGTTCGGGCGACCGAGAGCGGAGCCACTGGCAAAACTCCCGGAGCAATGTCGTCTTCCCGATCCCGGGGTCGCCTATGACGGTCACGAGGCGCGGCCGGCCCTCTTCGACGACGCGAAGGTACGTCTGTTGGAGAGCCTCGAGTTCTCTGTCACGGCCGACGAAGGCGCGCTGCAGTCCGCCGGCACGCTGCGGCCTCATCGGCGTCAGTGCGCGGACGAGTCGTCGACAGGCGACGCCGTCCGGTTTTCCTTTGGCCGGAATCGCCGCCGGCTCGGCGAACTCGAACGTGCCCGGCACGGCCGAGACCGTGCGCTCGCCGACCAGAATCTCACCCGGCCGAGCGCCCTGCTCGAGACGCGCCGCAACGTTGACCGTGTCGCCCGTGACGAAGGAACTTCCGACGCGGGCCTGTCCCGCGACGACCTCACCGGTGTTCACGCCGATACGTAGCGAGAGCACACCGCCGAACAGTTCTTCGAGACGTTTCTGCATCGAAAGCGCTGCGTGCAAGGCGCGCTCCGCGTGGTTTTCCTGAGCTGCAGGAGCGCCGAAGGCCGCCATGACCGCGTCGCCGGCGAACTTCTCCACGGTTCCGCCAGCGTCGGCGATCTCAGTCGCCATTGCGTCGTAGAACCGATTAAGTAGGGAGCGCGTTCGCTCGGCGTCCTGGGAGCTGGCGAGCTTCGTCGAGCCCACGAGGTCCGCGAAGAGGACAGTTGCGAGTTTCCGCTCTTCGCTCGGCTGAGCCGGTTCGGAGATCGGCGCACCGCAGTTGGGGCAGAATCGAGACGCACCGGGGGCAGATAGTCCGCAGTTCGGACAGAACGCCACGCCTGGATTATTCGCTGCGCCTTGCGCACTGCCAAGTTCAGTGGGCGCACCTGGGATCGAACCAGGGACCTCCCGCGTGTGAAGCGGGCGCTCTCCCGCTGAGCTATGCGCCCCGAGCCCCGTATTCATGCGGGGTCAGTGGCCAGATTAACCGCGCCGAAGGCCGTGTGGCAAGCGTTTGTGGCAAGTTCCGCGGCCTGAGGCCGCTCGGAATTCACTTACGGGCGTGGTCGTTATCATCCTTGAAGGTCTTGCGGTCTCATGGCCGTGGCCTGATAACTGACCCCGAAGGAGCGCGTAGTCATGCAAACCCACTACCGAAGGCCTTCACTGGACACGTGAGGGAGAACGGGGCCTTGAGCCCCGACACCGCCAGTCTCGCCGAGAGACTCGCGGAGCTTTTCGATCAGTTCGCAGAATCGACCGCCGCTCGAGTCGCCGAACTCGTAAACGAGGGCGACCCCACGGCCGAGCCTCGGTACTACAACGTGGCCGAGGCGGCCGAGTACCTGCGCTGCTGCCGCGGCAGGATTTACAACCTCTCAAGCCAACTGCGTCTAAGAGGGAGAAGTGGCGAGAAGGCGCTGGCTGATCGGCGGAGTGATCGTCCTGCTCGTCGCGGTCCTCGGCCTCCTCGGCGCGTATGCCTTGTACCGGAAGAACGCAGTAACGGCGGATGCTCGCGAGGCGCCGCTCCGAGCACCTCGGGTTTCCTGTGCTCCGTCATTTGTCCTAGGGATTTCGGGACCAGTCCAAGCCACCTACTACCGGTGCACGTCCACGGACGGTGCTCGTGTGGCGGATGTCCACGTCCAGCAGCCATTCGCTCGGACTCCGATCAAGTCCAAGCTCCTCTCCGCCATGGTCGCGAACGAGAGCCCTAGGGTTCGCATCCCGAAACCCGAGGGCCACTAAGGTTTGTAACTCCCTGATCCCCCCGGATCAGGATCGCGAGTGCGGCGGGGACAGGCAGATACGCTTCCCTGGCACCGAAACGACGCGGTTCGGTTTATGCCACGTTGGGACCAGTGACCGGGACTCGCGGCCCAAGCCCGCCGCCCTCTCCCGAAAGTCTTCCAAGTTTCCGGCATGGGCCGGAGTTGGTCACGCCGTCCTGGCGACAAGCAGAAGACGGCTTTCCCGCGAGAGCGGACCGCCTTCGGGGTCGCCGTAGAACTCGAGCTCCGTGAAGCCCGCCTCGCGTGCTATTCGGTCGAGTTCACCAGGCGTGTAAACGCGGAGGCGATACGTGACTGTGACCGGCTCTCCACTTTTCGGCCAGTGCGTAAGGGCGACTTCGCATGCGCCGCTTACGGAGTCGAACGCGCGCCGCTCGAGTCGAAGTGCCCCGTCTGGAAGTTCCACCCAGTCCTGGGCCTGGAAGTTCGCCAGCAGGCGATCACGGTGCAGGGTCTCCAGGACGAGCATCCGTTCATGCCGGAGGACCCTCCTAAACTCCGTGAGCGCCTGCAGATCGCCCTCGTCGCCGAAGAAGCCGAACGACGTGAAGAGGTTGACAACCACGTCAAAGCTCGCCGCTGCGAAGGGCAGCTCTCGGTAGTCGCCCTGCACCCAGTTCGGCCACTCGGCTCCCTCCGAGCGCCGGCGAGCCTCGGCGAGAAGGACAGGTGAGCGGTCGAGGCCGACCACGCAGTAGCCGGCGCCGGCGAGCACGCGGGCGTGACGGCCGTAGCCGCAGGCGGCATCAAGGACGTCCGCCGGAGGCTCGCACCCGGCGAGCCGCATGGCGCCGAGTGCGAGTGGCTCAGCGTCTTCGTCGCGCTGGATTGCGGCGTACGTCTTGAGGTAGAGCTCGTCGAAGAGACGATCCCAATCAGTCACGAGCGAGGAGGCGTGGCGAGTAGCGAGCGAAGCGCCTGCACGTCTTCGTTGAAGACCGTTTCCTCCAGAGGAGGAGGTTCTGTCTCAGGGAAAGGAAGCGGCCACCCCGGGCGTGGGTCGTCGGCGTACCGAGGCAGCACATGGGCGTGCAGATGCGGTAGCGAGTTCCCGAGCAGGTCGTAGTTCATCTTGACCGGCCGGAGGTGTGCTTCGAGAGCGCGCCCAACATGCAACACCTCGAGCCAGTAGGCGGCGGCCTCCTCGGCGGCGAGCTCGGTTGGCTCGACGACGTGCCGGCCGCGCCAGATCACGATCGTGTAGCCGTGCTGGATGTCTCGGCGCTGGAGGTATGCGTCCGAGACCGAACCGACGAAGATCCGGGTGCCCCACGGTAGCTCGTCGGGGCGCCCGTCGGCGCACATGCCGCAGCCCTCGCCGCGCCGAAGCTCGTAGAAGGACTGCGGCCACTCCACGGCGGCCGACGGTAGCATCCCCGGCCCTTGCCTGAGACTGCCGAGCAGCTGCACGCACGCGCGGCCGGAGCGCTCCGAATGCCGCCCGTCCAGGACTGGGAGACGTTCCCGTTCGACGGCGAGATGCGGCCGCGCCGCCTCCAGCCGCCCGTCGAGGAGGAGACGCCCCGGCACGGCCATGGCGGTGTCGAATGCGTGCGCTGCGTCCGCTCCGACGACGAGTACCTCTGGACGAGCCAGCGCTGGCGCCTGTGGGCGTTCGACTCGCCAACAGGCCTGCCGGTCGTTGTCTTGCTCGAGCCGCGCGAGCATTTCGCGGAGCCCGGCGATCTGCCGGACGAGCTCGCGGCCGAGCTCGGCGTGCTCCTCGCACGGATCGAGCGCGCAATCCGTGCAGTCGGCGAGATCGGGCGTGTGCATGTCTGTCGCTGGGGCGACGGGAGCGAGCACCTGCACTGGTGGTTCATGGCACGGCCGGCGCGGATGCCGCAACTTCTCGGCAGCTTCGCCGCGATCTGGGACGACATCCTCCCGCCACTGCCCGAGGACGTGTGGCGCGCGAACCTCGCGACGGTCGCCGACGCCGTCACCGCCGAGAGCAATTAGAGGGCGCCTCTGCAACATGCGGGCTGCCGCGAATGACTGAGGCAAGGACGCCATTCGCGTCAGGGTCTCCGCCGGCGCAGCCCCCAGAGAGCTGCGGCCAATGCCAGCGCGCCAACGCTCCCCAGTGCGAGCAACCAGAGTCGGCTCTCTGAGCCAGGGCCTGACGTCGGGGTGGCGGACACCACCTCGCTCAGTGGCGGACGCGGTTTCGTCACACGGAGGATCGTGTAGTGACGTCGGCCCGACCAGCGCTGGCCCGGAAACGCGCTCGTGAAGAAGTCACCTTTCGGGGGTCCACACCACTTGCACCAGAAGCCAACCGTGTAGTCGCCGATCGGGACCTGGGGCACCCTGATCCACATCCGGACCACACCGCCCTTGTCCTGGCGGGGCGGGCCGAGCGGAAGCCAACGTGGATCATTGGGCCGCCCTCGGGAGCGCAGGTGGTTCTGGAGCTTCGCGAGCGACAGAGGGACGAAATAGACCTCGACGTCCTTTAGGGGTGGGTAGCCGGACGCTCGGCCATCGATTCGAAGGCCGGAGTAGAGAAGCACTCGGTCCCCTGGTGCGGCCTTGGCCTGCTTGAACACAAGCCCCAGATCGGCTGCGGCCAACTCAGGACTATAGGCAAAGACGAGAAGGACGAGCACGAGTACAGTGCGCCATCGGAAGGCGGCGTTGTTCATCGTCTTCACGTACTCCCAACCCCCTGATTGGTACTACGCGGGAGTCTGACGGCCAGGTCCCACCCGGCCTCGTGCGTGATGCCCTCAATATTCACGGTTCGCCTTCCGGCGCAACTCGGGCGCGGAGGGAGAAGGCGGCGCAGCGCGCAGAGGCAGCGCAGCTCTCCAACCTCACCATCCGCCAGCGCCTCAGCCACGAGCTCGACGCCCGCAAGGAGCAGATCCCTGCAATCCTCGACGCCCTCTACGAGAAGGCGAAACGCGGTGACGTGCCGGCAACCCGGGAGCTGCGCGGATGGTTTGACCAGGGACTCGGCAAGCCTGGCGATGCCACCCTCAACACAGGGGACGTCGATCGTCCTTTCGAGGATATGACCCCCGAGGAGAGGGCACGCTTGCGCGCAGCACTTATCAAGCGCATCGCCGAGGCAAAGGCAGCGCTAGAGGAAGGCGAGGCGTAGGCGGGGTGGCCACGTACTGGTCACGGGTCACGCAAGAGCGCTTAGTCGGTCTCGTTGCGACTGGGCCTCCCGCCTTCGTAGCGGGCGGTCTACGGTGGGGCGACCCCAACCCTGGGTACCCACCCCCGCGAAACGATGGGACTCCTGAGGAGCCTCTCTCTGGATCCGCACTTAGAAGCGCGAACTGAGCAGAGATCGGCGCTCGGGGAAGCGCGCCATCCGTTGTCGTGAACTATTGAGAAGGTGACGAGAAGTGCGGGCGCTCGGTCGGAGGGCCACCAGCTCCGAAAGTATCAAATGCTGCTACCCTTGCTCTTACGTGCGCCAGGCCGATGCGGATTTCGCTCGGCGGAGGCGCCAATGGAGGGAGTTCTTATGTCGAGAGCCACCGTCGAGGCGGAATGCCGCGAGACGCTGGGCCTTGTGCCGAAGTTCATCGACGAGCTGCCGGATTATCTCGTTGAAAGCGAGTGGCAATCATTCAAGGCGATCGAGTTTGGCGAGACAGCGATTCCAAACAAGTACAAGGAGCTGATCGGGCTCGCAGTCTCAGGCGCGACCCGCTGCCGGTACTGCACGTACTTCCACACCGAGGCCGCCAAGCTCTTCGGCGCGACCGACGACGAGATCCGCGAGGCCGCGCTCATGGCGAAGCACACTATGGGCTGGAGTACGTACCTCAACACCGAGCAGTACGACTACAACGGCTTCAAGGCCGAGTTCGACCAGATCGCGGCGCACGTGAAGACGATGATGGCGGCGCCGGCGCGCGTCTAAGCCGGCTCGTTCCCGCGACTCCCGCGAGTTAGCCCGACGGGCGCCCTGGGCGCCCGTCGGGCGCTTTCAGACGCGCGAGCGCGTCGTCGTAGTCGCCGACGACGCCGCGAAGGAGCTCGACCGCTTCGCGTGGTGCGTGGGGGTCACGCTCCATAATGTCGAGTGCCATGCGCGCTCCGGCGACGAGAGCCGAGAGCTCCTGGCCGGTCAAGGTGAGCGCGAAGACGTTCTCGCGCGCGCGGGTCACTTTCATCCGCCAACCGTATCGCGGGTCAGAGTGGCCCGCGCTCTGTGCCTCCTCCCAGCCCGCCCTCCGCGGCGGAGGAACGACCTCGCGCACACCAGGCCCTCGGCGTGTCGCCGAAGACTGTCGCTCTTTGCCAGAAACGCGCCATCAGCCCTCTGGACCGAATCTCTGGAACCTGCGAGTGGCCGGCCGTCCGACGAGTTCCCGCCCGGTGATCAAGTCTGCGTTTTGGCGACTAGCCCATTTCTAGCCGCTCGGCCAGATCGCAGCGCGGGTCGATCTGGTGCGTGCCTCCGGAGTAGTAGTTGGCGTGCGAGCCGTAGGCGACGGGGAGGGATCGGGGCTGGGTCACTTGCAGGGAGTTTGCGCGAGTGAAGTGCTCGAGAGGCTAGCGAGTTCAGGCGGTGCGAGACTTTGGGCCTGGCCGCCTGAGACCGAGTCTGCGCATCCGACGCGGTTCACACACTCCGTGGGCAAACAGGCTAGTCGACACAGATGTCCGCGACCTCAGCCGCCGCGGCGACCGCGCTCTCGGTGCGCGCATGCGGGAGGAGCTCCTTGGGGCGCCCCCGCCTCGTCGAGCGCACGGGTCAGGTCTTCCGTTGCCACCGCGAACCTCCCTCCCGTCTGCATGATCGCAGAGCTAGAGTCAGACCTCGAGTCGCGTGGGGAGGTGAGCAGGGAATGACGGCACAAGCGGGAGACCTGATCGTCGTTGAGTCGGAGCGGGCTGCCCAGCCGGGGCGTAGAGGCGTGATCGAGGAGGTGCTCCACGAGGAGCCGCAACGCTTCCGAATCCGCTGGGACGACGGCCATACCAGCATCTTCACTCCGTCCGCTGGGTCGGCGAGGATCGAGAAGCGGAAGGCGCGGAAGGCCTAACACCAGCTAGCACGAGGCGGCCCTCCTCTTCGGCCACCTCTGACCCGAACGCCGCGGAGGCTTTGCGGAAGCGGCGTCCCACCCACGCGGCGTCCGAGCCGTCGGCAAGGCGCATGTGCACGAGCTCGAGCTTGAGCGGGATCGCTTCCAGCCGGTTTCCCGCGAGGTCGATGAGGAAGAGGAGACCGAGGTCGTTCCGCAGCTTCGGATTGACCGCGTAGTCGTCCAGGTAGTCCCCGAGGTCAAAAGGGGACGTGGCGGTCAAGACCGTGGAGCACGTGCGCGGAGTGGCGGGCGATCAGCGTCGAGCCGCCCTCCACTAGGCGGCCGCGATCGGCCGCCGAGCTGCAGCTCGCGCTCGCGGCATGCCGAGGGCTGCTCGAGAACCGCACGGAGGGCGGCCGAGTGTATGTGCGTCTGGCCGTCGTCTCAGTGCTCCCGCTGCGCCGACGCCGCGACTAGTTAGGACAGGCCTTCCCGCTGGTCGGCGGCCCGACTCCGCGCATCCCTCCGGCACGTTTCCCGCTTCATCCGGGTACGTTGGACGTGTGGTAGCCGGCGGAGCGCTCCTTATCACCTGTGGCCTCGCGCTGGCGTGGCCGACACTTCGTGTCATTCGGGCACCAGAGGAACGGTGGATTCAAGGCCGCTCCCAGTGGCTCCTCTTCATTTGGGCTCGCCGTGGCGAAGCGCCGCCGAGTGCCTTGGAGCTTCGTCTTTGGGCTTCGATCTGGCTCGCCGTCGCCACGATCGTTCTCGGACTGGGCGTTGCGCTTATCGCCTCGGCCTAGCTCGCCGGATAACAGGACGGGGCGACGGAACCCGCTCGTGCTCCTGTTCGCCTGCTACATCCTGCTTCGGCGCGTCCTGCAGCTCGGGGCATTTGGGTTCCGCTCGGCTGCCTTCTGCCGAACCTAGAGCGATTGAGGAGGAGGTATGCGCTTCTATCCTACTTTGCCAGCCCAGAGGGTCAGGACGGTCCTCCGGGATCTTGTAATCCTCCTGGCCGTGTTTCTGTTCGCCTGGCTGGGCCTGAAGGTCCACAGCACGGTCGACCAACTGGCTGTGCTCGGAACTGGTGTCGAGGACGCCGGGACGGAGATCCAGGGCGGCTTCGAGACCGCCGCCGAGGCAGTGGCCGGGGTGCCGATCGTCGGGGACGATCTGGCCGATGGCCTCCGTGACGCGGGTCGCGTGTCGGGTGGTGAACTCGCCGAGCGCGGCCAAGAAGGCCGAGAAAGTGTGCATCGACTCGCCAACCTGCTCGGACTTGTCACCTTCCTCATCCCCGCGCTCCTCGTCCTCTCGCTCACCCTCCCCGAGCGCATCTCTCAGATCAGGGGGCTCACGGCGGCGGAGCGCGTTCTGGGCGGGCCGCTCGACCCTGACCGCCGCCGCCTCCTCGCCATGCGGGCTGCCTTCTCCCTTCCGTACGGCGAGTTAGTCAGGTACACGAGAGACCCGTTCGGGGATCTTGCCGCCGGGCGCTACGACGCGCTGATCGCCGCGGCGCTCGAGGAGGCGGGGCTTCGTCTGCGCAGCGACTAGGTGACTGCCGACACACCCACAGGGTTTGTCGGCAGGAGGGTCCGGCCGGCTGCGTGAGGAGGTGCCAAAACCCCGGATTTCGGGCTGAACCCGGGTTTTTGACACCTTCAGGTCTGGGACCCCCCGGCTACTGAGGAGTTCGAGCTCGACGAGACGGGCTCGAAGCTGCTCTCTCCTCGCGGCCCGACGACTTCGTTCTTTCCGCCACGACTGTTTCTTGAACCAACAGACTCTTCGGTAGCCGCCTCCCGAGAATGGGAGCGAGAGCCAGCGCGACGGTAGAGGAGGGATTGGCGAAACGCCCAGCGAAACGAAGCGAGATGGGGGCGTGAGGCTACCTAGAGAAACGTCCCCGACCAAAGTAGCCAAGGACGGCCAACACAATAATGACGATGACGATGATCCAAAAAATCGACACGTGATCCTCTCGTTTGAGGGGCCCGACTCTATTCCCGGTCGGCTCCTCTCTGCAATGAGGGGCTGGGAGAGATTTTCGCTACGGGGCGGGTGGCCTAGCGTGGCTACCACTCGCCCCTTCACCCGTTCACCCGTTCTGTTGCAAGCCCAGGCGCGAGAGGCGCTACTCTCGTTGGTAGGCTGAGGTGATTCGCTGAGACAGGGCTTTCCCGACCGGATACCAATCGGAAGGGATGGTCATGGACGCGATCCAGGCCGCGAAGGATCAGTCGCTGTTTCGCGGGGTGAACGAGCGGCTGCTGGGCATGAATGAGGGGTTCGACGAGGTATCGGGCGACGCGGACTTCCTGTGCGAGTGCGCTAGCCAGGACTGCATAAAGCACGTGAGTCTGACCCTGGACGACTACGAGGAGATACGCCGAGTCCCTACGCACTTCGCCGTCACCGATTCGATGGATCACGTTTTCGCGGACGTCGAGCGGATCTTCGCGAAACGGGACGGGTACTTCGTGGTCGAGAAGTTCGGTGAAGCGGGTGTCGCAGCGATCGAGCTCGACCCCCGCAGGCGTACCAGTCGTGTCGCGGCGTAGCTACACAAGCGCGGCCGAGGAGCAGGGAGGGGGATTGCCCAGGCTGTGCGGCGGCCTGCTGCAAGGGGTCCGCCTCCCTGCCCGTCGGCCTAGCTGAATAAAACACTCGAGCCGCGACGGCCACGCTGAGAGACGCTCTGCGGAGAAATGTGTGCGTTTTTGGCGCAAGCTCGAGTTGAGCTCGGAACCACCCCTAGGCCGGCGGGGCGCCCCACCCCACCCCGGGGTACCCCACCCCGGCGAAACGATGGGACTCCTAGATGAGCCTCTCTGGAACCGCCCGCAGAGAGATCTGGGTTGCTGCCAAACCGCGCGAGCATCAAGGTCAAATTGAAGCGCCCTCAAGACCAGGACGCGGAGCGGGCGAGACTACTAGGTCGGAAGCGGGTCGCCAGGCTACGAGGCGAACGTAAAGCCGATATAGACAAGCGATGCGAACACGGCCCAGCCAGCGAGGACGAAACCGGCGAGGAGCGCGAGCCTCCCCCAGGCGATCGGCGCCGCTTCCCCCTCCTGCAGCAGCCGGACGGTGCGGGGCGAAAGGATCATCCCGGCTAGTGCTTCGAGTAACTCGACTTGTTCGACTAGCTCGGCGTCGGCCCATTCCTGCTCCTGTGCCGTCGGCCTCGCCCAGACCAGGCTTCTGGTCGACCACATCCGGTGCTCCTCTTTGGGAGACGGACCGCAGACGCCTCGATTGTGCCGAAACTCTCATAGTGCCGTGGCCTGCACTGATGTCAACGCAATGGAAGCCAGATTCGCCAAGAATCCAGTAGATAAATGGAGAAAATTTCCCCCGATCGGGGGAGGCGCGCTCTCCCTAGGTGCCGGGGGGAGACGGTGCCAGCCGGGTGGGTCAGGGCAGACTGGCAGGCTTACCTCGTCAGCCCGGACATCGAAGACGACGAAGAAATCGTGGTCTACTGCCCGACTGCGCGCGGCGAGAGTTCGGCCCGTTCGGCACGTAGGGGCCGCGTGGGGCTCAGCGCGGCTGGGGCTCGGGGTTAGTTCAACAGATCGACGTAACCGTTCTCCTTGGCGCAGGAGAGACTGCAGTAGACGGTTCTCGCCTCGTCGTCCTTCACCGCATACGCCACTTCGCCTCTGCCGATCACGCCCTCGCACTGACCGCAGTCCAAGTGGGACGGGTAACGCAGACTGCCCTCACAACTTTGTGGCCATCGGTCGAAGCTGAGGAGGTTCCGACCCGTCACGACCAGCTCCACGGCGCTCATGCGCGGAAGATTATTCAAACCCTCCTAGTATCGCCAGTTCTCCC
>DATLQD010000172.1:0-24209 GCA_035535315.1 Gaiellaceae bacterium | reverse complement strand
TGATCGGCACCTCGCCGTCGCGGTAGCCGCCCATGCGGGTGAAGTGGAGCCAGAGATGGTCGCGCGCAGCCTGCTGGAGCTCGTCCGGCGACATGCGGCCCGTCGTCGGGATGGCCATCAGTCGAGCTTGGCCATCACGTGCTTGATCTGGGTGTAGTCCTCGAGCGAGTACGTCGAGAGGTCCTTGCCGTAGCCGGACTGCTTGTAGCCGCCGTGCGGCATCTCGGAGACCAGCGGGATGTGGTCGTTGATCCAGACCGTCCCGAACTGGAGCTTCCGCGCCGCGTTCAGCGCCCGGCCGACGTCGCGCGTCCAGACCGACGCGGCGAGGCCGTAGTTGACGTCGTTCGCCCACGCGATCGCCTGGTCGTCGTCGGCGAAGCGCTGGACGGTCACGACCGGCCCGAACACCTCCCGCTGCACGATCTCGTCCGTCTGATCGACGTCGACGATCACGGTCGGCTTGACGAAGAAGCCGCGATCGCCGTTCGAGTCGCCGCCGGTGAGCACCTTGGCCTTCGTCGAGCTGGCGCGCTCGAGGAACCCGAACACGCGCTCCTGCTGCGCCTTCGAGATCACCGGACCCATCTCGATCTCGTCGCCCTCGGCTGGGTCCCCCACATGGAGCGACTCGACGGCCGGGACGAGCTCCTCCAGGAGCCTGTCGTAGATCTTCGGCCCCGCGACGATGCGCGAGGCTGCGGTGCAGTCCTGGCCCGAGTTCCAGTAGCCGCCGATCTTGATCCCCTCGGCCACGGCAGCCGGATCCGCGTCGTCAAAGACGATCACCGGTGCCTTGCCGCCGAGCTCCAGGTGAACGCGCTTCAGGGTGTCGGCTGCCGCCCGGGCGATTTCCTTGCCGGTCCCGACGTCCCCGGTCAGCGACACCATGCGGACGTCCGGATGTCGAACCAGGCCGGCTCCGACCGGCTCTCCGTCTCCCGTGATCACGTTGAAGACGCCCGGGGGAAAGATCTCGCGCGCGTAGTTGGCGAGCATCAGCGACGTGATCGGCGTCTGCTCCGAGGGCTTCAGAACCGTGGCGTTGCCCGCCGCGAGTGCGGGGCCGATCTTCCAGATGCCCATCATGAGCGGGTAGTTCCACGGCGCGATCTGGCCGACGACGCCGACGGGCTCGCGACGGAGCATCGACGTGTACCCCGCGAGGTACTCGCCGGCTGCACGACCCTCGAGACAGCGGGCTGCGCCCGCAAAGAAGCGCAGGTTGTCCACGCTCACCGGAATCTCGTCCCGGGCGTAGGAAAGCGGCTTGCCGACGTTCTGCGACTCCGCCTGGGCAAGCTCCTCCGCGTGCTCCTCGACCGCGTCGGCCAGCTGCAAGAGCATGGCCTGGCGATCTGCCGGGGTCGAGTCGCGCCAACCCACCATCGCGTTCTTTGCGGCCTCGACCGCCCGGTCGACGTCCGCCTGCGTGCCACGCGGCACTTCGGCGATCACCTCACCCGTCGCCGGGTTCAGGACTTCCATGGTTTCGCCTTCGACGGCCTCCACGGCCTCGCCGCCGACGAAGTTCTCGTATCGCGCAACGCTAACGCTCATGCCTCTCCTCCGTTTCTACACCGAGGCCAGACTAGCCCCTGCGACACACGGCAACAAGCCTGAACACACGGCCGACGGCGGGAACTCTAGTTGGACTCCGTGTCGAAGTTCAGCGGGTCCCTAGCTGCATTCCGAGCAGACGTGGCAGCCCGGCGACTGCGCGCGCCGCGAGAGGCCCCTGTCTGCCTTCTTCCTCGGCCTCCTCACAGGCGAGGATGGCTGCGCGTACGGCGCCCCCGCCGAGCCGCCGGAAGGGCTCCGGCGGTAGCGAGCGCATGCTCCGGTTCACAAGCGGCAGGCCCGTCCACTCGTCCTTGAGGCCGGTCACGAGCGAAGCCAGGACCTGGCCTCCGATCCAGCTCGGTCCGGCGCCGTGGCCCGAGTACCCGGCGCCGTAGTGGAGACGAGTTCCGGAAGCGGTCCCGAAGAACGGGACGTGGTCAGACGAGACGTCGATGGGGCCGCCCCACGAGTGCTCGAGCGCGACCTCGGCGAAAGCGGGCAGGAGGCGCCGGAGGCCTCGCGCTGCGCGCCGGGCCGTGGCGACATCGTGAGAGAACCGAGCATCGATCCGGCCTCCGGCTCCGATCGGGCCCGAGCCGCTTCCCATCAGGACCCGCCCGTCGTTCGTCGTCCGGAAATAGTGGAGGAACATCCGGCCGTCGCAGATCGCCTCGTCGCCGGTCCAGCCGATCTCGTCCAGGAGCTCGGGCACCGGTTCGGTCAGGACGACGTAGCTGCCGAAGTTCGTCAGGCGTCCCACCACGGGGCGCCAGCCGGTCAGCGCCGCGTTCGTAGCAAGGACGACCTGCTCGGCTCGGACCCGCCCTCCGGTCGTCTCGAGGATGTTCGGGGAACCAGCGGTCATCTGGAGGACGCGGGTGCGCTCGTACAGCGGCACGCCCTCGGCGAGGACGGCTCTCCGGAGAGTCCGGGCGAGTCTCGCGGGCTGCACGGTCGCGGTGTCGTGGACGAGGACGCCGTGGCGAAACCGTGGCGAGGCGCAGCGATCCTGCACCTCGGCGGGGCTGAGTGCCTGGACGACGTCGTCCTCGATCCCGAGGGAGCGGGCGGCCTCCACGACCGCGTCGATCCCCGCATCCTGCGTCGGGGCGCAGGAAACCTTCAGGTATCCCCCCTCGCGGAGCCACACGTCCTCGCCGTGGCGCTCGGAGAGCTCGCGGATCGCCGGGACGATTCTCGCCCCGGCCCGGGCGACCGCCAGAGCCCCGTGAGTGCCGAAGAGCCGCCGGAGCTGGCCCAGGCCCCCGTAGTACCCACCGACGAAGCCGCCGTTTCGGCCGCTCGGTCCCCAGCCCACGATCTCGGCCTCGAGCACCGCGACGCGGATGTGCGGATCGCGCTCGCGGAGGGCAAGCGCGGTCCATAAGCCCGTGTAGCCGCCGCCGACGATCGCAACGTCCACGTCCAGGTCGTCCGTGAGGGACAAGGCGGGCGCATCGCCTTCGGCTTCGAGTGCCTCGTCGAGCCACCAGGCGGGCAGAGCGGGCGGGGGCACGACCACGGCCACGGCGGCCGGAGACTAGCTCTTCAGCAGTTCGACGGTGCGCTCGATCGGGAGCGCGTACACCGTCGTGCCACCCTTGCCGGTCATCGTCTCGGCCGCGAAGAGGGCGTTCACGATCGCCTCCTCGGTGGCCTCGACGACCGCGTCGAAGAGATGGGTGATGTAGAGGTTCGACAGCATCTCGACCGGCACCGTCAGAGGGCCGCTCGCATCTCCCTCGCTTGGCGGCAGACCTCGGTTCCCCGTCGTGAACGCGAGGAAGATGTCGCCGCTCGAGTTCTCGCCGACGCCCCCGACCCGCGCGATCCCCAGACCGACACGCTGCGCGAGGCGGGAGCATTGCACGGGCAGGAGCGGGGCATCCGTCGCGACGATCGCGATGATCGAGCCGCTTCCGTCGCCTCCAGGCTCAGGCACCTCCGAAGCTGGGATCGCCTCGCCGACGGCCACCCCGTTGATCCGGAGCCGCTCGCGCCGGCCGTGGTTCGCCTGAACCAGCACGCCAACCGTCGCCCCACCCACCGCCTCGACAACGCGCGAGGAGGTTCCGATCCCGCCCTTGAAGCCGTGGCAGATCATCCCCGTGCCGCTGCCGACGCTGCCCTCCGACACCCGGCCCGCCCCGGCCGCGTCGAGTGCGGCTTGCACGTGCTCGGGGCGGACGTGGAAGCCGTTGATGTCGTTCAGCTCGCCGTCCCACGTCTCGCCGACCACAGGGAGGCTCCAGAAGACGGTGTCATCGTCCCGCAGTGCGACCTCGGCGGCGATCAGCGCGTCGCGAACGACGCCGACCGAGTGGGTGTTGGTCAGCGCAATGGGGGAGGTCAGCATTCCCGAGTCCCGGATCCACTCGAGCCCGGTCAGCTCGCCGTTGCCGTTCAGCCGGTGCGGCCCGGCAAAGAACGGCTCCTCCCAGGGGGGCCGCTCGCTCGGAAGGATCACCGTGACACCCGTTCGGACCGATTCTCCCTCGATCAGCGTCTTGTGCCCGACCTGAACGCCGGGCACATCCGTGATCGCGTTCGCCTCGCCGGGCGACAGCGTTCCGATCACGACGCCGGCCTCGCGCGCCCTGGGCCTCGCTCCCGGCATCAGCCCGTCGTGAACTGGTGGCTCTTCAGCTTGCCCTTCTTGATCTCGATCAGAGCGCCCCGAAGGACACCCTCGTTGTACTCGCTGCCCGGATTGATGCCCACGGTCGGGCCAATCTTGTAGGTGCCCCGGGACTCGTGCAAATGGCCGTGGAGCCCGAGCATGGGCCGGTAGCGCTCGATCACTGCGCGACAGGCCGTGCTCCCGACCGGGTGCATGTCGACCCCGCCGGCCCCGGAGCGCAGGCGCAGGTCCGCGGAGAGCTTCGGCCCCGCGTCGATCCCCGTGTCATAGGGAGGGCAATGGAAGTTGAAGACGGACCGCTCGGGGTCGCCGACCTGCGAGACGACGCTCTCGAGCCGTTCGGCGAGCTCCGTCTCCTCGACGTCGCGCGGGCAGTTCCAGGGCGTCCGGTTCGCGTAGCCGCAGCTCGCGAGCTCCGTGCCGTCCGGCAGCTCGACCACCCGCCCCTCCAGAAACTGCACGTGGCTGTTCGAGTCGATCACGTCGTCGATCTCCCGGGGATCGTCGTTGCCTGCGTTCACGAGACACGGGATCCCGAGCGGCGTAAGCCGTTCCTCCGCCAGCGCGACCCAGCGTCTGACTCGGTCGACGATCAGCCGGGTGAAGAGCTCATCCCGCGCCTCGGCGCTCGCCGCGAGGTCCCGCTCCTCCTCCGCAGTGCACCTGTGGGCGTAGTAGCCGGTGTTGGCGATCTTCTTCTCGAGCTCTGCGATCGCGTCCGGGCCCTCGACCGTCACCTCCTCGCCGAGGAAGACCGCACGCCGCCGACCCGGACCGTCCTCGACCAGCGGCACGATCGCCTTGCCGGTGATGTCACCGCCAAGGAGAATCGCATCCGCCCCGTAGAACCCGGCCGCGTTCACGAACTTTGTAAAGCAGCGGTCCGACCCGTGCACGTCGGTTGCATAGAAGAGCTTCACGCTACTCGGGCGGGATCTCCTTGTAGAGAAGGTTCAGATCGATGCCCCGCCGCTTCTGGATCGTGCTCGCGACGAAGTACCAGATGGCGCCCGCCACGTAGATTCCGACGACGAAGGCGATCGCCCTGTTTCCGGTCGGACCGCTGAACGCGGGCGTCTTGAAGGACGCGATCAGGATGAGTGTGAAGAGGATCAGGTTCCCGACGCCAAGCAACGTGATCATCGGGATGCCGGCTATGCGACGACGCACGGCCGCCGGCGCCTGGTTGAAGAGCTCTGGACGTCTGTAGGGGAGCAGGATCGCTGCAAAGCTCGCGATCCAGAACGCGACCGAGAAGATGACGATGTAGTTGACCACGATCGTGAAGAAGCTCGTGAAGACGTAGAGGGCGAGGAGGATCGCGGAAATCGCCGTGATCACGATCGCGGAGACCCACGGCGCGTGGGTCCGCTCGCCCACGGTCGCGAGCTGCTTCGGCGCTACCCCGTCGAATGACCAGGCGAACAGGTTGCGCGTGCAGATCATCCCGATGACGAGCAGGAGGAGCGCGTGCCAGAGAATGAAGCTGAGCCCGATCAGGACGTTCAGGAACGTGCTGTCGGTCATGATTCCCGCGAAGAAGTTCAACACCGGTGAGACCGGGATTCCGGAGCCGTCGTCCGTGTTCCCGTCCAGATAGACGACCGAGTTCGTGAAGTCCTTGCCGACGACGTCGTAGTAGCGCCAGAAGGCCAGCATGTAGACGAGGTAGGCGAACCCGAGCGTCAGGAGCATCATCCGCGGTTGCGTCCGCGAGGCCTGCTTCACCTCGCCTCCGATGTACGCCGAGTACGTGAACCCGATGTAGATCCAGTACCCGAGCGGGATCGCAAGCAACGCTCCCACAAAGGTCGCGTCACCGGCGGAGAAGCCCGCTCCGTGTGCCGCGCTGATGATCCCCTGGTACGTCTGCCCGTCCGCTCGCTCGGCCATGAAGGAGTTGAAGTTGCGGATGAACTCCTCCTTCGACGTCGTGAAAAGGACGCCGAGCGTGACGAACGTGCCGAGCAGCGCCGGGATGATGCCGATCAGGAAGATCCAGCGAAGAATCCGGGTCGAGAGCGAGAGGACACCGAGCGTGACCGCCAGGAGGCCGAGCCCGATCAGAAACGTCGGCCAGTCCTTCGAGACGCTCTCGCTCCAGCGCACGAGCCGGTCGTTCCCGGTCGCATTGCCCAGGGTGGCGAGGGCGACCGCGAGGCCGAAGTTGACCGTGAACGCGGCGTAAAGCGCTAGCCCGAGGAACTGCGACCAGGTGAAGCCCCAGTTGGCGGTGAAGCCGAGGCCCGGGTGAACGACGCGGCTCAGATAGACGTAGTCGCCGCCCGAACGCGGGAGGATGCCGGCGAGGTAGCCGTACATCAGCGCGTTCGCCAACGTCAGGAGCGTCCCGATCGTGACGATCACGAGGACGTTCTGCTCGGGCCAGAGGCCGGCGGCGAAAGTCGGGACGACCGCGAGCACGAGCCCGAGCGCATAGCCGAGCGTGTTGAAGATGAAGACGTCGGAAGGACGGAACTCGCGGATGAGCCCGGACGACTGGCGAACGAAAAGGCCACGTGTCGCAGGGACCTGTGCCGAACCGGGTTGCGCCTGCTCACTCATTGGTTCCTCCTGTTTCGCGAGGGCGGGATGATCTCACGCTGGGACTGCGCTTTCCGACTTGACCCACTGTTCCACCGCACGGACGGTCTCGGTCATGCGCTCGACCATCAGGTTGAGCTCCTCCTCGGTGCTCGTGAAGGCCGGCGCGATCAGCGTCTGGTCGCCGGCGTAGCCGTCCGCGGTCGGCTGGGTGGAGTACACGATGAGCCCTCTGGCGAGAGCTTCGACGTCGATCTTCCGCGCGATCCCGAGCGCAGGATCGAGGAACGACACGCCGTCAGACGGGTCGACGTAGTCGATGCCGAGCAGATAGCCATGCCCGCGCACCTCTCGCACCAGCTCGCAATCGGCCAGGGCGCTCTCAAGCAGCCGACGAAGGCGGGGACCAGTCTCCCGAACCCGCTCGAGGAGCTCAAGGCGCTCGAGGTAGTCGAGCACGGCCAGGCCGACCGCGCAGGGAAGCGGCGCACCGTCCCACGTGTGGCCGTGCTCGAAGGCGCGCGAGCCGGCGGCGACAGCGTCGTAGATCTCCTCCCTGCAGAGCATCGCCCCGATCGGCGCGTACCCGGCACCGAGACCCTTGGCCGTCGTGATCACATCGGGGACGAATGGCAGCCGGTCGGCCGCGAACCAGGTGCCGGTCCGGCCGAGCCCAGTCACGACCTCGTCGAGGCAGATCAGGAAGCCGTGCCGCGCTCGCCGCTCCGCCAGACCCTCCCAGAAGCGCCGAGGGGGCGCATAGGCGGGCAGCGCCGCAGCGCTAACAGGCTCGCAGAAGAACGCTGAGACTGTCTCTGGCCCCACCTCTTCGAGCACGGCATCGAAAGCTGCGAGTGCCGCCTTCCCTGACGGATCGAAACGCCAGGTGGAGGGCGGGATGTGCGGATGTTGGGCGAGGTAGGGCTCGTAAGGCGCCTGGAGGCCGGGGCGACCGGTCAAGGCGAGCGTGGCGACCGTCGGCCCGTGATAGGCCTGGGCCGGCGAGACGATCCGCCAGCGCGCCGTGTCCCCGCGCTCGACGTGGTAGCTCCTCGCGAGCCGAAGGGCGGTCTCATTGGCCTCGGCCCCGCCCGTGACGAAATGGACACGCGTGAAGCCGGGCGGTGCGAGCGCGGTCAGCCGGTCCGCGAGGCGCTCCTGCGCCACGGTGGTGAACTGCTGGTTGTAGAGGAACGAAACACGGGCGGCCTGCGCGCGGGCCGCCTCGACGATCTCCGGCACGCCGTGCCCGATCGACGCGACCATGGCCCCGCCTCCGACCGCGTCGAGGAACGCGTTGCCCTCGCGGTCGTAGAGCCAGACCCCCTCGGCCCGGTCGATGAGCGGGTACGCGCGATCGAGCTCACGCGGGAAGACGTGCGTGTCGTCGGCCCTGACGACGACCGGCTCGCTCATAGGGCGACCTCCGGCCTATGAGCGTGTGGAGGGGGTGTGGGGGAACCGGGAGGTTCCTCCACGTTGGACTGTAAGAAGGGGGCTCGCGGGGGGAACATGGTTTCCCCCGCGAGAGCGAGCCGAAGGCGAGCGACGCTCACGATTCCTCCGCGAGCCCGCACCAGGCCACGATCGCGCGGGCGTACAGCTTGGAAGCGAGGACGAGCTCGTCCACGCCCACCCACTCGTCCGGTGCATGGGCGCGCCTCAGGTCTCCGGGGCCGAAGGCCGGGCTCGGCGTGTCGGCGAAGAGCGTCAGGAGAGCGCCGTCGTAGGTGGTGTCGATGCCCTCGGGGTGAACGTCGACGCCGAGCTCGCGACCGGCCGCCTGGACGACGCCCAGGATCGGGGTCTCCGGGTCGATCTCGGAGGGCGGATAGTCCGTGTACCAGCTCCAGCTCGGGGGATGGGTGGCGAGCCAGCCGTCCTGCGCGGCGGCTTCGCGAACCGCCTGCTCGATCTCGCCCCGCGGGATGGAGCCGTAGCCGACGTCGTCCGCGTCTCCGGGGAGATAGGTCGTGTTGAGCGCGACGTCGCAGCGCTCGGGCACGTTCGAGATGAACGTGCCGCCGCTGATCTGGGTCGGGTTGACGGACGGCGTGCCGAGAAGTGGATGGCGCTTGGAGTCGCGCCTCGCCCAGCTCTCGGAGAGCCCGTCGAGCGCCCCGAGGAGGTAAGTGGTCTTCTGGATCGCGTTGACGCCGCCCCCCTCCTCCCACGGCGGCTGGTTCATCTCCGCGTGGGCCGAGCGCCCTTGCACGGAAAGCGTCCCGTGCAGGAGGCCGCGGGTCGCAACCCACAGATTGAAGCGCGTCGGCTCGGGCACGAGCCCGGCGTCGGCTTTGTAGCCACGGG
This sequence comes from Gaiellaceae bacterium, assembly GCA_035535315.1. Classification (GTDB taxonomy): domain Bacteria; phylum Actinomycetota; class Thermoleophilia; order Gaiellales; family Gaiellaceae; genus DASQGA01. The sequence goes on along the minus strand of DATLQD010000172.1, from coordinate 15,151 downwards.
CGATCGCTGCGTTCGTTCCCATCGCGCAGGTCTCCTCGTCAGGGACGGCTTCGAAGAAAACGTCTCCCACGAGACCGACTCCGCCCGCGTGCAGCGCCTTCAATGCGAAGAGGGCGGCACCCACGCCGCCCTTCATGTCGCACGCCCCGCGCCCGTAGATGCGGCCGTCTCGTACCTCGGCCGCGAAAGGTGGCGAGGTCCAGTTGGACTCGTCGCCGGGGCTGACGACGTCGATGTGGCCGTTCACGACGAGCGAGCTGCCTCCGCCCGACCCTCGAAGCGTGCCGACCGTGAGGGGGCGGTTCCGCCAGTGATGCCAGGGAGGCATCATCGGGTGTTCGCGAAACTCGGCCGGGTCCGGCTCCCACTGGTCGACCTCGGCGTCGATCCCTTCGAGCTCCTTCCCGACGTAGGCCTGGAGCTCAGCCTCCTCGTTCTCCGTGTGCTTGGAGTCCGGCGAGAGGTCGACCGACGTCGTGTCGAAGGAGACCAGGGTGCGAACGACCTCGACCAGCTCGCCCACGTGGCCGTCCACGTACTCGTCCACCGCCGCCGAGTAAAGGACTTGACTCAAGGCCAAAAGATTCTACGCGTCCACTCCACGACGGTCAACGCGCAGTTCTTAAAGAGCGGCGAGGAGTGCGCGGACGCTCTGGTCCGTGTGCGCCACGTGGATCTCCATCGCTCGGCGCGCTGCTCGTCCGTCGCCCGCGTCGAGCGCGTGGAGCAAGAGCTCGTGCTCGCGGTTCGAGCGTGCGTGCCACAGAGCCGAGTCGGGCAGCGCCACGAGCGCGTCGTTCAGAACGAGTCGGAGCCGCTCGAGGCTCTCGGCGAAGTAGCGGTTCCCAGTCGCCCGTCCCAGCGCCAGGTGGAGCTCTGTGTCGTGCTCCATGAACTCGGCGTCGTCCTCGGTGGCCGCCGCGGCCCGGCATGCAGCCTTCATCGCCGCCAGGTCGCGCTGTCGCCGCGCTCCGGCAGCGGTAGCAGCGGCCGCGGGCTCGAGCTCCGCCCGGAAGACCAGGGCCTCGAGAATCGCTTCCCGCTCCTTGCGGACACGGTCCAGGACGCCCACCGGTGTCTCGTCGCCCTGGGTGGAACCGACGACGAACGTACCACCGCTTCGGCCGCGACGGCTTTCGAGGAGCTGCTCACGCTCGAGGAGCTCGATCGCCTGCTGGACGGTGGCCCGGCCGACTCCGAAGAGACGCGCGAGCTCACGCTCGGGTGGGAGCGACTGGCCTGGTGACACAAGCCGGAGCGCGACCTGCCGCCGGATCTGTTCCGCCACCAGCTCGTGAGCGCGGAGCTGTTCGAGTGGGCGGAAAATCGGCTGCTGGGCTCGGCGTGGCACGTTTAGCTTCTTAGCCGCTCGCCCTGCGGATCGTAGAGCGGCTCGGCCGCGATCTCTCCGGGAACGGACTCGCCGAAGATCTCGATCTCCACCCGGCGGCCCGGCGATGCAGCCAGGGCAGGCACGTACGCATAGGCGATCGAGCGTTCGACCGTGTAGCCGTATCCTCCGCTCGTCACCCGGCCTACGGACTCGCGGTCGATCCGCACCGGCTCGGAACCGAGCGCCACCGCACGAGGGTCGTCGAGCAGGATGCACGCGAGCCGGCGCTCCGGCTCCTGCGCCTCCAGGAGCGCCTCTCGGCCGATGAAGTCGCCTTTGTCCAGCTTGACCGCGAACCCGAGCCCTGCTTCGTACGGCGTTTCCTCGGGCGTGATGTCGGCACCCCAGACCCGGTAGCCCTTCTCGAGCCGGAGCGAGTCGATTGCCTTGTAGCCGCCCGCCACGAGTCCCTCCTTCTGCCCGGGCTCCCAGATCCTGTCCCAGAGGCGGCGACCAAACTCGGTCGGGCAATAGAGCTCCCACCCGAGCTCGCCGACGTAGGTGACGCGCAGCGCGAGGCAGGGGACGGGCCCGACGGCGATCTCCCGCGCCCGCATGTACGGAAAGGCCTCGTTGGAGAGGTCAGACTCGGTCAGCGGCTGCAGGATGTCGCGGGCACGTGGGCCCCAGAGCCCGAGACACGCCAGCCGGGAAGTCACGTCCTCGACGTAGACGGAGCCGTCCTCGGGCGCATGGGACCGGATCCAGGCCAGGTCGTGCTGGCCGAAGGCAGTGCCCGTGACGATCCTGAAGCGGTCCTCGGAGAGGCGCGTGACGGTGAAGTCGCACTCGATCCCTCCCCGCGGGTTCAGCATCTGCGTGTACGTGACGGCACCAACGTCTCGCGCGATGCGGTTGTCGCAGAGTCCCTCGAGGTACTCGGCGGCCCCCGGTCCGAGCACCTCGATCTTCGCAAAGGACGTCTCGTCGAAGAGCGCGGCCGCCTCCCGACAGGCACGGTGCTCAGCCCCGATCGCAGGCGACCACAGGCGTCCGGCCCACCCGTGCGGTCTCAGGGACTCGTCACCCGCCTTCGCGTTTGGCTCGAACCAATTGGCCCGCTCCCAGCCGGACTTCTCCCCGAACGCAGCACCGAGCTCCTGCAGGCGCTCGTAGGTCGGCGAGAGTCGCAGCGGCCTACCTGCCTGGCGCTCGTGGCCCGGGTACTTGACGTCATAGTAGGTCTGGTAGACCTCGAGTGTGCGCGCGAGCGTGTACTCGCGACTCGCGTAGTGGCGGCCGAAGCGGCGCGAGTCCATCTCCCATGTGTCGAGGCTCGGCTGGCCTTCGACAATCCACTCGGCGACCAGCCGGCCCATCCCGCCCGCGCCGGCAAGACCGTGCGCGCAGAAGCCGGAGGCGACCCAGAAGCCGCGGACGTCCGTCTCTCCGAGGATGAACTCGCCGTCAGGGGTGAACGCCTCCGGGCCGTTCACGAGCTTCACGACCTCGGCCTCCTCGAGGTCGGGCACGCGGACGACCGCGTTCGTCATCAGCTCCTCGAACCGCTCCCAGTCCTCAGCAAGGAGCTTGCCGTTGAAGTCGGCGGGGATGCCGTCGAGCCCCCACGGGGCGGGATGGCGCTCGTAACCGCCCATGACGAGGCCCCCGGACTCACCCCGGAAGTAGACGAGGAGCGACGGGTCCCGCATGGTCGGCACGTCGAGCGGAATCCCGTTTGGCTTCGTGATCAGGTACTCGTGCGCCATCGGGATCACCGGAACGGTGACACCGGCCAACGCTCCGATCTCCCCCGCGAACATGCCGCCGGCATTCACGACCACCTCGGTTTCGATCCGCCCCTTGTCCGTCTGGACGCCGTTGACGCGGCCGCGCTCGACGTCGATTGCCGTCACCCGCGTGTTCGTCGAGATCTCCGCGCCCCGCTTCCGCGCTCCCTCGGCGAGCGCGTAGGTGAGCTGGCTCGGGTCGATGTAGCCGTCGGTCGGGAGGTAGGCCGCGCCGAGGACTCCCTCGGTGGACATCGGCGGGAACAGCCGCTGGGCCTCCTCCGCCGAGACGAGCTCGAGGGGGAGACCAAACGTCTTGGCCCAGCCGGCCTGTCGCGAGAGCTCTTCCATTCGCTCCCGGGACGAGGCGAGCCGGAGCGACCCGACCTCGTGCCAGCCCGTCTCGAGGCCCACTTCGTCCGCAAGCGAACGGTAGAGCTCGACCGAGTTCATCATCATCCGCGTGAGGCTGAGGGAGCCGCGGAGCTGGCCGACAAGGCCCGCCGAGTGGAAAGTCGAGCCGCTGGTCAGGTCAGCGCGCTCACAGAGGACGGCGTCCTCGCAGCCGAGCCTGGCGAGCCAGTAGAGGATCGAGGCGCCGCCGACCCCGCCTCCGATCACGACGACGCGTGCGCTGGACTTCACCGGGCTACCCTAACCTCGGCCAAGGGACCTCTCGTGCGGCCGCCGGCGTAAGTCCAGGCGAGATGCTCTTCAGGTCCCTTCTGCTCGGACTCGCGCTTGTCGCTTCGGGCGTCTGCGCCGGGACGGCGAGGGCCGACGGCCTGCCGGTATCCGGCATCGATGTCGGGAATACCGGCGTAACGACGGCGCACGTTCGCTACGTCACGCTTCCGTTGCACGACAACACGCTCCTCGCGCAAGTGGAGCGCGACGGCGGGACCGTGTTAAAGAGACGCGCGCTCCGAGGCCGCTTCACCATCCCCGCTGTCGCACTCGACGGGTCTGCCGACGGCCTTTCCGCGGATGGACGGGTCCTCGTTCTCATCAGGCCGCGCATCGCGTTCCCGAGGACCGAGACGGCCTTCGCCATTATCGGGACGCAGCGCCTGCGCGTGCAGGCGATCGTGACGCTGCGCGGGGACTACAGCTTCGACGCGCTCTCGCCCGACGGATCGCTCCTCTACCTGATCAAGTACCTCTCGCCGCGCGACCCGACGCGGTACGAAGTCAGGGTCTACGACGTGAATGCCGGGCGGCTCCTTCGCGAACCGGTCGTCGACCCGAACGAGAGCGCCGACGGGATGCGGGGGTACCCGCTCACCCGGGTGGCAAGCTCCGACGGGCGCTGGGAGTACACGCTCTACGACGGTGGGGGAAAGGAGCCCTTCGTCCACGCACTGGACACAGTCGGTCGGACTGCTCGCTGCATCGACCTGGACGCGCTCTCGTTGCTCATCGGAGGCGACATGTCACAGCTCCGCATGCGACTCCGAGAGGGGACGCTCGTCATCGACGCCGGCGGAAGCCCACTCGTCCGCATCGACACTGGCACGTTCGCAGTGCATGAGCCGGCCGCGGCCTCGGCGGTCACGCGGACCCCGTCTCCCGAGCCCGATCGTGGCAGCTGGTGGATCCCGGTGCTGACGGTTCTCGCTCTCGTGGCGATCTTTGCGCTCGCGGTGTTCCGGCGGCGGCCTAGACTGGCGCGGCCGTGGAGATCCCGCTCGTCCGCCACCCCGAGTCCGTGACGATCGTCCCGATCGACGGGGACGAGGTCGTGCTCGTCAGCCAGACGCGTCGCGGCGCAGGCAAGCGGATCCTCGAGCTCCCGGCCGGCACGCTGGAGCCCGGCGAGGTGCCCGCAGAGGCGGCGAGGCGCGAGCTCGCAGAGGAATGCGGGCTGGCCGCAGGGACATGGCGGGCGCTTGGATCGTTCTGGGCCGTGCCCGCCTACTCGACCGAGTTCGTCCACGTCTTCGAAGCAACGGAGCTCTCGACCGTCCCACCCCTGCATCTCGACGAGGACGAGGACATCGAGGTCGAGCGGGTCTCCGCCGCAGAGGCACAGTGGATGGTCGCGGACGCCGGATCTCTCGCTGCCCTCGCACTGTGGCGGTCTACAACCGGGTGACGATGTCGTCGAGCGGCTTCCGATTTGCCCGGCGGCTCCACTCTTCGGCCGTGCGCGACTCGGGATCGAGCGGCTTGGCGGGATAGCCGAACGACAGGATGATCACGAGCCGATCGTCGTCCCGCAGACCGAGCAGGCGGCCGGTTGCCTCCACATCTGCCACGCCGTTAGGGCAGGAGCCGACGCCGTCGTTCCAAGCCGCGAGCACCATGTTCTGTGCCGCGCGCCCAGCGTCGAACGAGATCGGCCCCTTCCCGCTCACGGAGAGAGCGACCACGAGCTTCGCGCCCCTGACGTTGTCCGCCTCGTAGACGCGCTCGGCCACCTGCTCGCGGAGCTCGGCGGTCTCCACGACGAGGAACCGCCAGGGCTGCTTGTTGCTCGCGCTCCCGGCGAGGCGGCCGGCGTCGAGGATGCGCTCGATCACGTCCGCGGGGAGCTCGGTGTCGGCGTACCGGCGTACTTCGCGCCGGCTGGCTATCGCAAGCCACGTATCCACTTGCCGGGAACGCTACAGGCTGATGAGCGCCACGCCCGCCGCGACGAGAACCGCGCCGCCGAGGCGCACAACGCCGACCTGCTCCCGGAGCACGAGTGCCGCAAAACCGGCTGCGATCACGATGCTCGTCTCCCTGACGGCTGCCACTGACGCTGCGGGCGCGCGCGCGAGGGCCGCGAGCACCAGCCCGTAGGCGCCGAAGGTTGCGAAGCCGGCGAGCGCCGTCGCCGGGCGCACCTCGGCGGCGAGCGAGCGCCATCCCCGCAGGCGTGTGAGCAAGAGGGCATAGCCGACGCCCGGGAGGATCATCGAGAGCTCCAGGTAGACGAAAGGCGCGGCGTACCGTATCCCGTGCTTGTCCACGAGCGTGTAGGCGGCGATGAAGCCCGCCAGGACGAGCCCGAAGATCACCCCGACCGGGTCCGCCTTCCGCCTTAGCCCACGGACGAGCAGGATCCCGAGCCCCACGAGGCACACCCCCGTGGCCTGGTGTGCCGAGGTGCCCGCCCCGAGCGCCGCGATCCCAACCAGGAGCACGAGGACCGGCGCCGTGCCCCGGGAGATCGGATAGACGACCGAGAGCTCCGCTCGGCGATAGGCCGCGGCGAGCAGAGCGGTGTAGACGAGCTGGAGGAAGGAAGTGACGACCAGGTAGGGGATCGCCGGCCGCTCCAGGTCCCACGTCAACGCCGCCACGGGCGCGTACGCCACGAGCGCGATGAGGAGCATGACCGCGGTCGCGGCCTCCGGGTCTCGCGCCCTCGCCAGGAGCAGGTTCCAGAAAGCGTGCAGGAACGCCGCGGCGATCGCGAAGGCGAGGGCGACGGCGGGCACGGGCAGTAGTGTCGCGGCCCATGGCCGTCAGCGCCGTCGTCTTCGACTTCAACGGGACGCTCTCGAACGACGAGCCGATCCTCTGCGAGATCTTCACGGAGCTCTTCGCCGAGCACGGAAAGCCGCTCGCGGCGCAGGAGTACTTCGATCACCTGGCCGGCCTGTCCGACCCCGAAATCGTCCGTACCTGGCTGGGTGAGGATCACCCGGACGTCGACGCGGTCATCGAGGAGCGAATCGTCCGCTACCGCGCCGCGTGCGCGGACGGTTCCTCGATCGAGGAACCGACCCGCGAAGCGGTTCGATTCGCAGCCGGGCGCGTCCCCGTCGCGATCGTGTCCGGAGCGGCGCGGGCGGAAATCGAGCCCGTCATCGAGGCGGCCGGTCTCGCGTCGCTCTTCACGGCGATCGTCACATCGGACGATATCGCCCACGGCAAGCCCGACCCGGAGGGCTACCAGCGTGCACTCGAGCTCCTCGGCGGCAAGCTCGACCCTGGTGACGTGCTGGTGTTCGAAGACACCGAAGCGGGGATCGCCTCGGCGCGAAGCGCCGGGATGCACGTGGTGGCCGTTCGCGGCACCCTCGTCCCGGAGCGGCTGGCCGAAGCCGAGGAGATCGTCGACCGGGTCGACCTGGACGTGATGCGCCGCTACCTCTCCTGATGCTCGTCTTCGCGCACCGCGGAGCCTGCTGGGAGATCCCCGAGAACACGCTCGCGGCCTTCCGCCGTGCAATCGAGCTGGGCGCGGACTACGTCGAGCTCGACGTCCAGACGAGCCGGGACGGCGAGCTGGTCGTCGTGCACGACCCATGCAGGCAAGACCGGGCCGAGCTCGGGCCCGACGTGCCGACACTCGACGAGGTGATTGAGGAGTGCAAGGGCCGGATCGGGCTCGCGGTCGAGATCAAGCGGCCGGATCTCTATCGCCGGCATCTGCTCACGCGGCGGACCCTCGACACGATCGCTGCGCACGACCTCGATCCCGATTCCCTCTTCGTCCTCTCGTTCTCGGCGCGTGCGATCGCGCAGGTGCGCGCGCAACGGCCGGATCTCCGGACGATCCAGCACGTCGAGTACGTGCCCATCCGCCGCGCGGCTGAGCTCGATGCTTGGGGGGTCGGCTTCAAGGACGAGCTCGTGACGCCCCGCGGGCTCCGGCTCGCCGAGTCGCTCGGCCTTGAGACGACGGTCTACACCGTCAACCAGCCCGACCGGATGCTCGAGCTCGCAGAGCTGAACATCACCGGGATCTTCAGTGATCGTCCGGATCTGGTGCGGGAGGTACTTGCTCGTCGTTCAAGTCCAGAACCCGTGCGCTCTCGCTCGGGAACCAGGCGCTGACGCGGCGGCCAACCGGGATCCCGGCGGCCGCGGAGCTCGAGACGTCGGCGGAGAGCTCGCCCCCGGGTGCTTCCATGCGCACACGGGTGACGGAGCCGAGGAAGGTGTGGGAGACGACCTCGCCCGAGAGCCCGCCGCCGTTCGTGGCCGGCTCGAGGCTCATCGCCTCCGGGCGCACGAGCACGAGGACACGGGCGCCGTTGCCACGGCCTCGGGCTGCGTCGATGGGGAGCCGTACGCCTCCGTACTCGACCTCACCGGTGGCACCGTCGGTCACCGTGGCCTCGAGCCGGTTCATCGTCCCGATGAACGCGGCCACGAACGGCGTGGCCGGCGCGTCATAGATCTCCGCGGGGGGCCCGATCTGCTCGATCCGCCCCTTCGAGAGGACTGCGACCCGGTCGGAGATCGAAAGCGCTTCCTCCTGGTCGTGGGTCACGTAGAGCGTCGTGATCCCGAGCTGCGTCTGCACGCGGCGGATCTCCTCGCGGAGCTGGACGCGGACCTTCGCGTCGAGCGCTGAGAGCGGCTCGTCGAGGAGCAGGATCCGCGGCTCGATCGCGAGCGCCCGCGCGAGGGCCACACGCTGCTGCATGCCACCCGAGAGCTGGTGCGGATAGCGGCTTCCCGCATCGGCGAGGCCCACGATCTCGAGCAGCTCCTGGACGCGCTTGGCCCGGTCGCCACGCGCCTGGCGGCGGACCCGCAGGCCGAAGTCGACGTTGTCGGCAGCGGTCATGTTCGGGAAGAGGCTGTAGGCCTGGAAGACCATGCCCATGTCCCGGTGGTTGGGCGCCACGTGGGTCAGGTCCTGGCCGTCGACGACGATCCGCCCCGAATCCGCCCGCTCGAACCCGGCGACGATCCGGAGCGCCGTTGTCTTCCCGCAGCCGCTGGGCCCGAGCAGAGACAGAAACTCCCCTTGCTCCAGCGACACGTCGATCTCGTCGATGGCGCTGACGGCGCCGAATGTCTTGCGGATCTCCTGGAGCTCAACGTACGGCACTACCGCGCACCTCCGACCTGAATAGCCCCGCGACCGGGGCGCCGGCCAAGGAGGAGGATTCCGACCATCGCGAGCCACGTGATCCCGAAGCTGATGATCGTGAGCGCTGCGGCCGGATTCGACTGCGTCTGACCGACGTAGTTGATGTAGACGGGGAAGGTGTTGAAGAGGGCGATGTTGGCCATCGTGAACTCGCCCATGACGAGCGCGAGCGTCAGGAACGCGCCCGAGAGGGCGCCCGCGCGGATATTGGGGAGGATCACGCGCCGAAGCGTCGTCGTCCACCCTGCTCCGAGGCTCTGCGCCGCCTCCGTGAGGGTGTGGACGTCGATCGACCGGAACGCCGCGTCGAGCGACCGGTACATGAATGGGAACGAGAGGACGACGTATCCCGGCACGAGATAGCGGGGGTTGCCGAGCACCCACTCCGGCAGCCAGGAGGCCTTGTAGATGTAGAGGAGCCCGACGATCAAGACGATGGGTGGCACCACGAACGGCAGCACCGACAGGAACTCGACGACACGCCGGATGCCTGGATACCGGAGGTTCACCCAGTAGACGGCCGGCACGAAGATGGCGAGGCTGATCCCGACGGTGAGGAGCGAGAGCTGGAACGACTGCCAGAGGGTCTCCCGGAACTGCGGATCGTCGAGGATGAACCGGTAGGAGGAGAAGCCGTAACCGTCGACCTCCTTGAGGCTGAACTCAGCCGTGGCCGCAAGCGGCACGAGGAAGTAAAGCGTCGCCACGCCGAGCCAGAACCAGCCTGAGAGCCCCAGTCGCCCCCGCGTCATGCGCCCCTCCTCCAGCGCGAAGCGCGCCGGTCGAGCAGGAAGTAGATCGTCATCGCGATAGCGATGACCACGATCATGCCGAGCGCGAGCGCATACCCCTGGTGCGGGTCAGAGAGCACGTTGCCACCGATCAGCTCCCCGATTTGGAGCGGCACGAAGGTGATGTGGCCGGAGGTCAACGCGTAGGCCGTTGCATAGGCGGCGAACGAGCCTCCGAACAGCAGGATCATGCCGCCGAGAATCGAGGGGAGGAGGATCGGGCCGCCCACCCGACGCCAGTACTCGAGAGAGCTCGCCCCGAGGTTCGCGGCCGCCTCTCGCCATTCTGCGCGCAGGCCGTCGATCGCCGGGGCGATCACGAGCACCATCAGCGGAATCTGGAAGTAGAGGTAGACGACGCAGAGGCCCGTGAACGAGAAGAGCGAGAAGCCCCGGTCGTAGAGGTTCAGCCCGATCGAGTCGAGCCAGCGCGTGACGAGACCGACCGTGCCGAGCGTCGAGATGAAGGCAAAGGCGAGCGGCACTCCCCCGAAGTTGGCCGCGACGCCGGAGAACGTCGTCAGCGGGCTTCGGATCCAGCGCGGCGCGCCCGGCGAGAGCGCTGCGTACGCCGTGAAGACGCCGATGAGGCCACCCAGGACGGCCGTGATGACGCTGATCTTGACGCTCTGGATGTAGCCGGTCCGGTACGGCTCTTCAAGAAGCTGCGAGACGAAGTGTGAGGTGAAGCCGCCTTCTTCCGTCCGGAAGGCGCCGAAGACGAGTGCGATCGCCGGCGCGATCAGGAAGGCGCCCGCCCACAGGAAAAACGGGGCGACACCCAGCCATCCGAGCGAGAGACGCCGCCGGCCGGAGCCCGTGTGCTCCGGCCGGACGGCATCCAGCGTCTCGGTTCTCGTTGCCAGTTCCTAGCTCCCTACGGCTTTGCCCCACTCGGCGGCAAGCGTCTCCGTTGCCTTGGCACTCTGTTCCTGGGTCGGGAACTCGATGTCTGCGTAGGACTCCGCCGGAGGCAGCTTGTCCAGGAGATCCTGCGGGACGGCGTCCCTGTCGGCGATGTCCTGGTACCGGGCCGGATGGGCGAACCCTTTCAGGAAGAGAAGCTGGCCCTCGTCCGAGTAGAGGAACTCCTGCCAGAGGCGCGCCGCGAACGGATGCGGAGCGTCCTTGTTGATCGCCTGGCAGTAGTAGTTCCCGAAGACGCCATCGGAGGGCACCGTGACCTTCCACGTGATGTTCGACTTGAACTCGTCGCCGTAGGCGATCTGGAGGTAATCCCAGTCGATCGTCACCGGCGTCTGGCCGTTCGCCACCGTAGCCGGCGTCGCGTCCACGGCGATGTAGTTCCCCAGGGACTTGAGCTCGCCGAAGAAGTCGATTCCCGGCTGGATGTCGTCGAGAGATCCGCCGTTCGCAAGCGACGCCGCGAACACGCCGGCGAAGGCCGAGCCGGACTCGCGCGGGTCCCCGTTCAGCGCCACCTTCCCCTTGTACTCGGACTTCTTCAGGTCGGCCCAGCTCGCGGGGGCGGCGGCAACCTTCTCGTTCGCGCCGAATGCGACTGCGCCCCAGTAGTCGCCGACCCAGAAGCCCTCCGGGTCCTTCATGTTCTCCGGGACTGTGTCCCATTGCGAATTCTTGTAGGCGGCGTAGAGCCCCGTATCCTTGCCCTCGGCCGCGAACGACGGGCCCACGTCCAGCACGTCGGGCGCGCGGTCCTGACCCTTCAGCGACTTGACCGCCTGGTTCTCCTCGGCCGAACTCGCGTTCGGCGAGGCGTTCTTCAGGCTGAGGCCGTACTTCGACTGGAAGGTCGACATGACCTCCCCGTAGTTCGACCAGTCGGGCGGGAGCGCGATCGTGTTGATCGTGCCCTCTTTCTTGGCCTCCGCCATGAGATCCTCGATCGAGATGTCCTTGCCGTCAGCCGGGACTTCCGTAGCCGCGGCGCCGCCGTCCCCGCCGCCACCGCCGCCGTCGTCGTCCCCGCCGCAGGCCGCAACCACGGCAGGAACCGCCGTGAAGCTCGCGCCGACCACGAGTCCCCGTCTGAGCAGGTCGCGTCTCGTGAGCTGTGACTCTTCCAGTGCTTGCCTGAGCCGTTCGTCTGCGTCGCGGTTACGCATTAGGCCTCCTAGCCGTGGTGAGTCGAGCGTCGCACGTGCGACCGCCCGATCCTAGGCCGGAAAGCACCCGGTTACAAGATCTTCACCATCGGTTCACCTGGGATAGGTTTGCCCGGTGGCGAGCCCGTTCGAGCGCGAGGGGGAATGGCTTCGCTGCGCCCTCCATGCCCATACGACGAACTCGGACGGAGAGCTGCCTCCCGAGCTGCTCGTGCGCCACTACGGTCAGGCTGGATTCGACGTCCTGGCGATCACGGATCACTGGATCCGGACCGAGGAGCCCGGGGCAGAGGGCCTCCTCGTCGTCCCGGGCACGGAGCTCGACGCTCGCATCGAGGGGCAGGAGCGGGACGCTCATGTCCTTGCGCTCGGGATCTCCGCCGACCCGATCCGGCCGGACCGAGAGCTTCCGACGCTAGCGGAGACCGTCGCGTGGGTAAACGCGAACGCCGGGGTGCCCTACCTCGCGCACCCATACTGGAGCGGCCTGCGAACGACAGACTTCGAGCGCTGCGCCGGCCTCGTCGGCCTCGAGGTCTACAACGCCGGCTGCGAGCTCGAGATCGGTCGAGGGCTCTCCACCCAAGCGTGGGATGAGTGTCTCGAAGGAGGCACGCCGCTGTACGGGATCGCGACGGACGATTCGCATCACCCCGGCTTCGACAGCTCTCACGCCTGGATCTGGGCGCGCTGTGGGGAGCGCACCCCGAATGCGGTCATCGAGGCCCTCCGCGGGGGGACCTTCTACAGCTCCACGGGCCCGGTCGTACACGAGCTGAGCGTCCTGGAAGATGCCGTCGAGATCCGCTGCAGCCCGGCCCGTCGCATCACCCTCGTCTCAGACCGCAAGCGCGGCGCGAGTGTGAGCGCGGGTAGCCTCGGCTACTGCTACCAGGGCAGCGTGCTCGAGACCGACCAAGACGGTGACCTCGTGGCGGCACAACTCTCGCGCCCGGCGTTCACCTCCTACGGACGCCTCGAGATCCGGGACGCGGCCGGACGAGCCGCTTGGACAAATCCCCTGTGGGGCCCGTGACACGTGAACACGCGCTCGGAGCGCTCTCCGAGCGGCGCTTCGACCTCCTCGTCATCGGGGGCGGGATCATCGGCGCCGGAATCGCATGCGAGGGCGCGCGGCTGGGCCTGGCGGTGGCCCTCGTCGACCGCGCCGACTTCGCCTCCGGAACCTCCAGCGCCTCGTCGAAGCTCATTCACGGCGGCCTCCGGTACCTGCGGCTCGGCGACTTCAGACTCGTGCGAGAGGCACATGCCGAACGGCGTGCGCTCATGCAGGTCGTCGCGCCGCACCTGGTCCGGCGGTTGTCGTTTCTGATGCCGCTCTATCGGGGCGCGCCGTACCGGCCGCGAACCCTACAAGCTGGACTCTGGCTCTATTCCACCCTGGCGCGGGAGCGACTCGGTGGGCTCGTCTCGCCGGAACGGGCTCGCAAGGCAGTGCCCGCGATTCGGCTCGACGGCCTCCGGGCGTGCGGCCTCTACTCCGACTCGTGGACGAACGACAGCCGGCTCTGCCTCGCAAACGTTCGTGGCGCCGCAGACTGGGGGGCAACGGTGGCCAACTACGTCGAGGCGCGAGAGCTCACGGAAGTTGGCGGGCGGCTCCAGGGCGCCGAAGCGGTCGACCACCTGACCGGAGCGGAGATCACGATCTCGGCTCGTGCGGTCGTGAACGCGACCGGCCCCTGGGTCGACGCGGTGCGGCGGCTCGAGGATCTGGCTGCGGCGCCCTCCAGCCGCCTTAGCAAGGGCGTGCACGTGACCCTCCCGATGCCGCGACCGTGGTCTGCCGCCCTGACGATCCCTCACGACAAGGTGCGGGTCTCGTTCGCCGTCCCGTGGGAGGGGATGCTCCTCCTCGGAACGACCGACACGCTGTATGACTGCGAGCCCGGGGACGTCGCCGCGACGGCCGAGGACATTCAGCAGGTCCTCGATGAGGCCTCGATGGCGGTCGACCCCGACCTGCTCCGTCCCCAGGCTGTCCTTTCGACTTTCGCCGGCCTCCGCGTCCTACCCGGCACCGGCAGAGACACTGCGAGCGCACGCCGCGAGACGGTTCTACTGCGCGGCACGAAGGGGATGGTCTCGGTTGCAGGAGGCAAGCTCACGACCTACCGGCGCATCGCGCTCGACACGATTGAGGCGCTCAGGCCCGAGCTCGGCATCCACCGGCTCGACCGCGCCCCCAAGCCGCTTCCTGGCGCTGCGGACCCCGGGCACGCCACCAGGCGCCTCGCGCGCCAGTTCCCCCAGCTCGCGCCCGACGTCCGCGCTCACCTCGTCCATGCCTACGGAACGCTGGCCGAGGAGGTGCTCGCCCCGACGACCGACAGGCCGGAGCTCCTCGAGCGCCTCCACCCGGACGCACCGGAGCTCGTCGCGCAGGCCGTGTACGCGTGGGAAGCCGAGTGGGCGTGCACGCCGGAAGACGTGCTCCGGCGGCGGACGACCCTGGCGCTCCGCGGCCTGACCGCGGCGGACGTCGCGAGCATAGAGTTTCCTCCGTGACGGAACCGATCGACCCGGCCGTCGACATCGGCCATGTTCATCTGAAGGTGGCCGACCTCGACCGGGCGCTTCGCTTCTACCGCGACGTGCTCGGGTTTGAGCTGCAGCAGCAGCTGGGCGACCAGGCGGCGTTCCTCTCCGCCGGTGGCTACCACCATCACATCGGCCTGAACACCTGGGAGAGTCGGGGCGGCTCGCCGCCGCCCCGCGGAACGACGGGCCTCTTCCACGCCGCGATCCGTTATCCGACGCGGAAGGCGCTCGCGGATGCGCTTCGGCGCCTCGGAGAGGCGGGTGTCACACTGGACGGCGCCTCGGATCACGGCGCCAGCGAGGCGCTCTACCTACGCGACCCGGACGGGAACGGGCTCGAGCTCTACTGGGATCGCCCCAGGGATGAATGGCCACGAAGCGCCGATGGCAAGGTGGCGATGTTCACCGCTCCGCTCGACCTGCGCAGCCTCATGGCGGACCTCGGCGGCTAGGCAGGTCGCGGGCGGTGCAAACCCGCTCTACCCGAGGTTGAGGACGACCGTCTTCAGCTCGGTGAACGCATCCATGGCGTGACGGCCGCCGACCCGGCCGACGCCGCTCTTCGAGCCGGCCCGGCCTCCGAACGGAAGGTGGCTCTCCCAGTAGTTCGAGCCCTCGTTCACGTTTACCCAGCCGGCGCGCGCCGCCTCCGCGAAACGGAGCCCGCGGCGCAGGTCTTCCGTGAAGATCGAGGCGAGCAGGCCGTAGGGACCCGAGTCGATGATCGCGAGCGCCTCGTCCTCGCTCCGGATCGTCGAGATGGGGAC
>DATLQD010000171.1:0-10142 GCA_035535315.1 Gaiellaceae bacterium | reverse complement strand
TGTTCGAGTGCCTTCCGAACGTCCGCCTTGGTCGCACCCCGGACGATCACCCTGCCGTTGACGGCCCGCGCGTCGAAGCCGTCACGGCGCAGACGGCGCGCCACGCTCGCGGGCGAGCCGGCGACTGCGGTCCGGAGATATGAGGGCGCGTCCTGGCTCTCGACCGTCGATTCTCCTTTCGTAGTGGCAGCACCTTCGCCGGCGCCGCCCGCATTGCTCGCCTCGTCTTGAGCGACGCCCGACGCGCTTTCATCGTCGCCCCCGCCGCTCGTCCCGAGGACGAAGGCGCCGCCGGCCAGTGCGGCGACGGCGGCCAGCGCAGCGGCAACGGGGAGCACCCGACGCATGAGACCGGGCGGTGTCGTAGCTCGGGACGGCAACCGCGTCAGCACCGCGTCGAGGCGCTCCTGGGACAGCGCGAGCATCGGCGCCGAGCGCAGGGCCGCTCTGCCTGCCTCGACCGCACGCAACTCCTGCGCGCAGAGGTCGCAGGTCTCCAGATGGGAGGCGACTTGCCCGCGACGCAGGTCGTCGAGCTCGCCCTCCAGGTAGGCGAGCAGCTCGAGCTCCTCCGGGTGCATCCCAGCCATCACTCCTTCGACTCCTTCGCCGGCGCGGATGTTCCGAGTGCCGCCGCGAGCTCTTTGCGGCCTCGGAAGATACGTGACTTCACAGTTCCCTCGGGCACCCCGGTAACGTCGGCGATCTCGAGGTAGGAGCATCCGAGCACGTCGAAGAGGACGACCGCCGTCCGGTACGGGTCCTCGAGGCTGTTCAGCGCAGCCTGGAGCCCGCCTGCAAGCTCGCTGTCGACGAAAGCGTCCCGAGGGTCGGGGGTTGCGACCGCTGCCTCCGAGGGCTCGGGCCGCCGCTTGGAACGGAGGTCGTGCGCGGCGTTCGCACAGATCCGGTAGAGCCAGGTCGAGAAGAGTGCGCCGCCGCGAAAGGTGGGGAGGTTCAGCCAGGCGCGGATTAGCGCCTCCTGCACGGCGTCCTCAGCGTCCGCCCGCGAGCCGGTCAGTCGCGCGGCCAGCGTGTAGAGGCGATGCTGGTGGCGCTCGACCAGGCGCTCGAACGCATCGCGGTCGCCGCGGCGGGCACGACGTACGAGGAGTCCGTCAGGATCATCCATGTCATGAAGATTCTCCTCTGGCATGGGTACCTCCTGGGCGGAACGGGCTCGAACGTCTACACCCGGGCCCTGGCGCGCGCCTGGGCGCGCGCGGGGCACGAGGTCGTCGTCTTTTGCCAGGAGCCGCATCCCGAGCGCTATGACCTCGGCGGCGCGACCGTGGTCCGGCCCGAGCTGGACGGGCCTCTTCCGGTCTTCGTCCTTGACCGGTACGAGGGAATGGAGCCGGCGTTCCTGCAGGAACTGACCTGGGAGCAGCGTCGCACCTTCGTGGAACGAAACGCAGCCCCGATCCGGGAGTGCCTTCCCGCCGACTTCCTGCTCACCAACCACGTGCTCCTCGGAGCGCCGGTCGGCGTCGCGGCCGACATGCCGTTCTCCGTGAAGGCTCACGGCTCCGAACTCGAGTTCTCGATCCGGGGCAATTCCGAGCTGTCCGGATGGGCCCGCGAGTCCCTCGACCAGGCGGAGACCGTCTTCGCCGGCTCGGAGCACATCCGCGGCGTCCTCGAGGAGGTCGTCGGGCCGGGTGACTACCTGGAGCGCGTGCAGGTCGTTCCGCCGGGCGTGGACGTCGAGGAGCTCGTTCCGGCTGACCGCGAGACGGCGTTCACTGCCCTCGTCGAGGAGGCCCGTCAGGATCCGCCGAATGCGGGGGGTGAAGGCGAGCGGCTCCCTGATCCCGGGAACGCCGATCGGCTGGAGGCGTTTCTCGCCGGCGACGAGCCGACCGTGGTCTATGTGGGGAAGCTGTCGGACGAGAAGGGAGTCGCTCTCCTGCTCCAGGCCCTCGGCGAGGTTGAGGCCCGCGCGGTCATCGTCGGCTTTGGACCGGCTCGGGCCGAGCTCGAAGCCGCGGCCGGAGGCCGCGTGCTCTTCACCGGGCCGCTCGAGCACCGCCACCTGAGGCACCTCTGGGCGCTCGCGGACGTGAGCGTGACACCGTCCATCTTCCCCGAGGCCTTCGGGATGGTGGCTGCGGAGGCAGCGGCCTGCGGTTCGCCGCCTCTGGTCGCCCGGCATTCCGGTCTCGCCGAGATTGCAGCCGGAATCGAAGCGGAGTACCCGCCGGAGCACCGCCACCTCGCAGGCTTTCGGCCGGGCGATGTCGCCGATTTGGCGGCGACGCTCGGGGCTATTCTCGCGCTCCGACCGGAGGTGCGGCGAGGGCTCGGCGAAGCCGCGAGGCGTGCCGTCGTCCGGCGCTGGAGCTGGGAGCGCGTCGCGGCTCTGCTACTTTCGCGCGAATGGGAGACGCCCAGCGCCTGAGTCCGGACGACCAACTTCGCTCTGCTCGTGAGGGATTCGAGGACGGTCGAGACTTCACCGTTGCCGTCGAGGAGGAGTTCGCCATGCTCGATCCGCGAACGCTCGGGCTCGTCAACCGCTTCGAAGAGCTCGAGGCCGCCGCGGCCGGATCCGAGCTCGAGCCACACCTCGTGGGTGAGTTGATCGCCTCGGAGGCGGAGGTCAGAACCGGCCGGTGCGAGAGCTTCGCCGAGGCGACCGCGACCATGGCTGAGCGCCGGCGGCAGCTCATCGAACTCGCCGGTGGGCTCGAGGTCGGCCTCTGCGCGGTCGGCACGCACCCCTGGAGCCCGTGGCAGGAGCAGCGCATCATCGATACGCCGCACTATCGGCGAAACGACGAAATCCTTCGCTACGTCGTCTGGCGCAACAACAGTTTCGGCCTGCACGTCCACGTCGGGATCCGCGGCGCCGATCGAGCGATCCGCGTCACGAACGCGCTCCGAAGCTACTTGCCCGACCTTCTCGCGCTCTCGGGAAGCTCGCCCTTCGCGGAGGGCGTCTTCACGTACCTTCATTCGGCTCGCACGCAGATCTTCACTCGCATGTTTCCGCGCTGCGGCGTGCCTGACGTGTTCGCCGATTGGAACGAGTACGAGCGTTACGTCCGATTCTTGTACGACACGGGTTCGATCACGGAGCACACGCAGCTCTGGTGGAGCGTTCGCCCGCACCTCGCCTTCCCGACCGTCGAGATCCGGATCTGCGACGGGCAGCCGACGCTGGAGGAGGCTCAGTCGCTCTCGGCGCTCATGTACGCGCTGACAGCGAGGATCGCACGAGCCCTGGACGAGGGTGAGCCGCTCCCCGACCATCCTCCACGCCTGATCGAAGAGAACTTCTGGCGTGCGATCCGCTACGGGCTCTCGGGTGAGCTGATCGACCTCGCAACAGGTGAGGTGCGTCCGGCGCGCGAAGCGCTGGCCGAGCTGGTCGAGTGGGTCGCGCCCGTCGCGGAGGAGCTCGGGTGTGCGGGGTTACTTCATATACCGGCCGAGAATGCGGCGGAGCGGCAAATGGCTCGCCATGATGCGGGGGAGAGCATGGAGTCGATCTATGCCCAAGAGGTGCTGGAGGCCGTGCGTGTCTGAGCAGATCCCACCCGAGGAGCAGGAACGGATCGCCCGCGAGGTTGCGGAGCAGCTCCGAAACCTCCGCGTCGAAGACGTTCTCATCCAGAGCCTGATCACGATCTCGTCGATCGGATACCAGCGGCTCGGTACGACCGAAGACACGCGCGATTCCCGCGATCTCGAGCAGACACGGCTTGCGATCGAGACGATGCGAGCGGTGACGCCGATCCTCGGCCAGTTCGTCCCGGCGGAGCTCATCCGCGACTTCGACCAGTCGGTCGCGAACCTCCAGCTTGCATACGCGAGCGCCGCGGCGGAGGACGCCGCCGAGGACACCGGCGCGCAGCCCTAGCGACACCGCGTACCGGCGGGATTGTGATAAGAATGCCCGCCGTCGCAACCTGGCTTGAAACGGAGCATTGCGCGCTCTCAGGCGGGGCCGGGGCGGCCTACTTTGTGAAACCGAAAGGCGGGAGTAAGTGAGCGGGTTCTTCCAGGATCACAGCGTGCTCTTCGCGCTCATCTGCGCGGGGTTCGGCATCGGTTGGGGGGTCATGCTGACGGTTCGGCTCCTCGCTCTGCCCGAAGGCTCCGACCGCATGAAGGAGATCGCGCTGGCCGTCCAGCAGGGTGCCGCCGCCTACCTTCGCCGGCAGTACATGACGATCGGCGTCGTCGCGATTGTCATCTTCCTCGGCATCGGTTTCTGGAACGATCTCGGCTGGGGCACCGCCTTCGGCTTCCTGATCGGCGCGGTCTTTTCCGCGGCAGCCGGCTTCGCCGGGATGAACGTGGCCGTCCGCGCCAATGTCCGCACCGCCGAAGCTGCGAAGGGCGGCGTCAGACCGGCGCTCAAGGTTGCCTTCGGCGCGGGCTCGGTCACCGGCCTTCTCGTCGTCGGGCTCGGGCTCCTCGGGGTCGCGGGCTACTACGGGATCCTCACCTCCTGGTTCGATCAGGGCCCGGACGAGGCGACGAAGAACCTGATCGGCCTCGCATTCGGCGGGTCCCTCATCTCGGTCTTTGCCCGGCTCGGAGGCGGGATCTTCACGAAGGCGGCCGATGTCGGTGCCGACCTCGTCGGCAAGATCGAAGCCGGGATCCCCGAGGACGACCCGAGGAACCCAGCCGTGATCGCGGACAACGTCGGCGACAACGTCGGCGACTGTGCCGGCATGGCGGCCGACCTCTTCGAGACCTACGCGGTG
The DNA here is from genome assembly GCA_035535315.1 of Gaiellaceae bacterium. Taxonomy (GTDB): domain Bacteria; phylum Actinomycetota; class Thermoleophilia; order Gaiellales; family Gaiellaceae; genus DASQGA01. Next base: position 5,421 of record DATLQD010000171.1, on the reverse strand, counting down.
ACGGCGGTCGCGGTCATGTTCCTCGGTGCCGTTAACTTTCCGTCGACCGGCGTCGTCGTCTACCCACTCGCCATCGGCGGGGTCGCGATCATTGCCTCGGTGATCGGAACGCTCTTCGCCCGGGTCGGCCGTACGGGCTCGATCATCAACGCGCTCTACAAGGCGGTGCTCGTAGCCACTGTGCTCTCCGCGATCGGGTTCGTCCCTGTGACGATGGCGTTCGACAACGACAACTTCACCTTCGGCGAGCTCTACGGTTGCGCGCTGATCGGGCTCGCGGTCACGTTCCTCCTCGTCGCGATCACGGAGTACTACACGGGCACGCGCTGGGGGCCCGTCAAGGCGATTTCCCGCGCGTCGCTGACCGGTCACGCGACGAACGTGATCGAAGGGCTCGCAGTCGGGATGCAGGCCACCGCGCTGCCGGTGATCGTCATCGCTGTCGGCATCTGCGGCGCGGCCGGGCTCGCAGGCCTCTATGGGATCGGCGTCGCGGTCATGGCACAGCTTTCGATGACCGGGCTGATCGTCGCGCTCGACGCCTACGGACCCGTGACCGACAACGCCGGTGGCATCGCCGAGATGGCCAACCTGGATGAATCCGTCCGCGGGGTCACGGACCCACTCGACGCGGTCGGGAACACGACGAAGGCCGTCACAAAGGGTTACGCGATCGGGTCAGCCGGGCTCGCCGCCCTCGTCCTCTTCGACGGCTTCACGTCAGAATTGGGTCGCCAAGGCCTGCCTGTCAAGTTCGACCTCTCGGATTTCTGGGTGATCGCAGGCCTCTTCATCGGAGGCCTCATGCCGTATCTCTTCGCGTCGCTCGCGATGCAGGCCGTCGGGCGGGTCGGGGGCGAGGTCGTCGAGGAGGTGCGTCGCCAGTTCCGCGAGATCCCGGGGATCATGGAGGGCACCGCGAAGCCTGAATATGGGCCTGCGGTCGACATCGTCACCGGCTCCGCGATCAAGGCCATGATGCTTCCGAGCCTGATCCCGATCGCCTTCCCGATCGTCATCGGGATCATCAGCGTCAAGATGCTCGGTGGCCTCCTGATCGGGACGATCATCACCGGGATTTTCCTCGCCATCGCCATGACGTCCGGCGGTGGGGCCTGGGACAACGCGAAGAAGCTGATCGAGGATGGCGCGTACGGCGGGAAGGGGTCGGAGGCGCACGCGGCCGCGGTCACGGGCGACACCGTCGGCGATCCCTACAAGGATGCGGCCGGCCCCGCGATCAACCCCATGATCAAGATCACGAACATCGTCGCGATCCTGATCATCCCGCTCCTCGTCTGGGTTCACTAGGAGCTTCGAAACAGGCCGGCGCTTCGCTCCGGAGCGCAGACTAGAGTTCTTAGGTGCCGACTCCCCGACGGCGGAGGGGCCAGTCCCTGGAGCGGGTGCTCGGAACGCCCGCGCTCTTTGCCACGGCCTACGGCAACGTCGGGTCGTCGATCTACTACGCCCTCGGCGTCACTGCCGGATTCGCCCTCGGGCTGACTCCGCTCGTCTTCCTGATCGCGGGGATCATCTTCGCCGCGACGGCCGCGACGTACGCGGAGGGGACGGTCCGCTACCCGGAAGCAGGCGGCTCGGCGAGCTTCGCTCGCCACGGGTTCAACGAGCTGGTCTCTTTCGGGGCCGCCTGGGCGCAAATGCTGAATTACGTGATCACGATCGCCATCTCGGCGTTCTTCGTCCCCCACTACCTCTCGATCTTCTGGGAGCCGTTCAGGACGAATCCCTGGGACGTGATCGGGGGGACGGTCGTGATCGTCTTTCTGGTCGCCCTGAACATCGTCGGGATCCAGGAGTCCGCGAAGCTGAACGTCTTCCTGGCTGTGATCGACTTCTCCACGCAGGTCCTGCTCGTCCTGCTCGGCTTCGTTCTCATCTTGAGCCCGCACACGCTCGCCGAGAACCTGCACTTCGGCGTCGCACCCACGTGGGGCCAGTTCTTGCTCGCGATTCCGGTCGGCATGATCGCGTACACGGGCATCGAGACGGTCTCGAATCTCGCCGAGGAGGCGCGGGATCCGTCGCGGAGCATCCCCGCCTCGATTCGCCTGGTTGCACTTGCCGTCTTTGCGATCTACTTCACGCTTCCGCTCGTCGCGCTTTCTGCGCTCCCGGTCGAGTTCGTTGGGGGTGAATTCCGAACGCTCCTCGGTCTGCCGCCCGAGCAAGGCGGCTTCGCAAACGACCCTGTCCTCGGCCTCGTCCAGAACCTCGGGATCTCGGGTGCATTTCTGGACGGCCTGAAGATCTACGTGGGCGTCTTGGCGGCGACGATTCTCCTGATTGCAACGAACGCAGGCGTGATTGGAGCGTCCCGCATCACGTACTCGATGTCGACCTATCGCCAGCTACCCGATGCGTTCCGTCGCCTACATCCGCGCTTCAAGACTCCATGGCTCTCGCTCATCGTCTTCGCCGGGCTGACCTCGGTCGTCGTGCTGCTTCCGGGCCGGGTGGACTTTCTCGGGACGATGTACTCGTTCGGTGCGATGCTCTCGTTCACCGTTGCGCATGCGTCGGTGATCGCGCTCCGGTTCCGTCACCGAGACGAGGAACTCGTCTATCGCGCCCGTCCGAACCTTCGCGTCCGGGGAATTGACTGGCCGATCTTCGCCGTCTTCGGCGGGGTCTGCACTGCCGCTGCCTGGGTCATCGTCGTGGTACAAACGGCGGCCACCCGTTACGCGGGGCTCGGATGGCTGGTGTTCGGCTTCGTCTTCTACGCCGTTTACCGGAAGCGCACAATCGGGCGACCTATGCGTGAGACGGTGCGGGCTCCCCAGCTCGTCCTCGGCCCCTCGCTCCAGCTCGACTACCGCACGATCGTCGTGCCCGTGACCCGTTCCCACGACTCGGAGGAGGCGCTCGTGGCCGCGGCCCGGCTCGCCGGGGACCGCCGGGCGACGATCGTGATCATGCACGTCCTCGAGGTGCCGCTCGACCACCCGCTGGGCGCCGATCTGCGTCGGGACGAGGAGGAGGCGTACGACCTGCTGGACGACGCGCGAGCGCTGGTCGAGCGCTATGACATACGGACGATCGTGCGCCTCGCGCATGGGCGGCGCGCGGGACCAGAAATCGTCGCCGAAGCGGACAGACGCAACGCCGAGCTGGTTGTCGTCGGAGCCGGGCGACGGCGCGCCCGCCGTGGCCGGATGATTTTCGGCGGCACGGTCGACCACGTCCTCCGGGCAAGTCCGAGCAGGGTCCTCGTTGCGGCCGGGAGGCAGGCCGCATGAACTGGGCTCCTCGGAGGGCTACCGTCGCGATCTCCGCCGTCCTCGTGATTCTGGGCGTCGCGATCCTCGTCGAGACGGCGATCGTGGGCGGCGGCATCGGCTACCTGCTCGGCACGCTATTCGCGAGCGCCGGCGCCCTTCGTCTGTATTTATCAGGGCGGGTGTAGGGCGGTGGCGAAAAAGGTCGAAGGGCTCCGGCGCGTTCTTGATCCCACGTCGATCGCGTCGGTGGCCTACGGCGAGATCGGCTCGTCGATCTTCTTCGCGCTGGGCGTCATCGCACTCCAGGCACTCGGGTTCACGCCCTGGGTGCTCCTCGTTGCGGGGGTCCTCTTCATGCTGGTGGCGGTCTCTTACGCTGAGGGGACGGCGGCGATTCCGGAGACCGGCGGCGCGGCGACCTTCGTCCGCCGGGCCTTCAACGACCCTGCCGGATTCGTAACGGGCTGGGTTCTCTTCCTCGACTACCTGATCGTGATCGCGCTCGGAGGCCTCTTCGTGGCCCACTACTTCGGAAACGCGGTCGGTTGGGACGCGCCGACCGACAGCCCCTGGGACGTGATCGTCGCAATCGGCATCATCGGCCTCCTGGGGGTCATCCGTCTCGTGCGGCGCGCGAACCTCTACCGGCTTGCTGTCGTTGTCGCAGGGCTCGCGTTCGTCACCCACTTCCTGATCGTCGGGCTCGGCTTCGCGTTCCTCGTCTCGTCGGATGCCCTCTCTCGCGGCGTCGACCTCGGCCGCGCGCCGACGTGGAGCGCGATCGCGTTCGCCCTTCCGCTGGCAATGCTCGCGTACACGGGGCTCGAGACTGTGGCAAACCTCGCGGCGGAAACGCGGGAGCCTGGCCGCACCCTTCCGCGGAGCCTTTTCGCCGGCATCGGGCTCGCGGTGCTCATGTCGGTCGCGATCGGGATCGTGGGCATCTCTGCGTTTCCGGCCCATCCCGACCCCGCCGGCCCGGGCGGGTTTGCCTCCGACCTCGGAACAACGTGGATCAGGGCGCCGATCGTGGGCATAGCGACAGCATTCGGAGGGCAGCTCCCGGGCCTCGCGGTGGACGTCCTGCGGATCTTCCTTGGCCTGAGTGGCTGCGTCATCCTCCTTGCAGCGGTCTCCACCTCGATCTCCGGTGTCGGACGGCTCGCGTACTCCCTTGGGCAGCACGGGATGCTCCCGCACGCATTCGGCCGCCTGAGCAAGCGGACCCTGATCGCTCCGCCGTCGATCGCGGCCGCCGTCCTCTGCTCCTCGGCGCTCCTGCTTGCGGCCGTCCTGGTCGGTGGGCCAGTGCGCTTCCTCGCGAGCCTCTACAGCTTCGGAGTCCTCGTTGCCTTCACAGCAGCGCAGCTCGCCGTGATCCGGTTGCGCTTCACCGAACCGGAGCTCGAGCGTCCGTTTCGGGCGCTCATCAACGTTTCCGTGCGGGGGACGTCGGTGCCGCTCGCGGCGCTGATCGGGGCGCCGCTCACCTTTCTGATCTGGATTGCCGCGCTTCTGACTCACGACGCAGCTCGGGTCGCCGGCCCGATCTGGGTCGTGCTGGGATTCGTCGTCTTCGCGACCGTGCGCCGCTCCCGCGGCGAGACCATGCTCGAGCGTGTCCAGCCGGCGGAGCCCGATCTCGTGCCTGAGGTGGAAGGGCTCTACGAGCGCATCCTGGTCCCGCTCAAGCTCGGCCCGATCGGCGACGAGATTCTCGCCTCGGCCATCAAGCTGGCCGAGGAGCAAGGCTGTCCGGTACGTGTCCTGAACGTCATTTGGGTGCCGTTCGAGCTGCCGCTCGATGCCGAGCTCGGCGAGCAGGAGCGCGCCGCTGAAGCGGCCCTCGCGGAGGCCAAGTCGCTGGCCGCGGAACACGGCATCACGGTCGAGGGAGACATTGTCCGGGCCCGGTCGATCGGCAGCGCAATCGTCGAGCATGCGCGCGAGGAGAAGGCGGATCTCATCGTGATGGGCTCTGCTCCGCGCTGGCGCCGCCAGTCTCGATTCTTCAGCCCGACCGTGGATTACGTTCTCAGGCGGGCGTCGTGCGAGGTCATGGTCATGGCCTATCCCCAGGGCGTTCTTGAAGAAACTACAGTGGAGCCGTGAGGGCGCTCGTGATCGGATCCGGCCGGGTCGGCTCCGCCGTTGCAAAGCGGATGCGGGAGGCGGA
>DATLQD010000170.1:0-9070 GCA_035535315.1 Gaiellaceae bacterium | reverse complement strand
GCGCTGGTCCTCCTGAGCCACGGCATGGGCCCTCGAATCGGCGGCCCCCAGCTCCTTCCGGAGCTGCTCGTGCGCCTCGGGGCGGGCTCCGGCCGCGGTCGTGTGGCGAGCATCCGCTCCCGGCTTCCGGTCGGGTTGCGCGTGGCGCTCCGGCGCTTCGTTCCGGGCCGATCGCGCGAGCGGCTCCGCGAGGCCGCCGGGTCGCTTACCTGGCCACTCGAGTCTTCCTCCACACGCGCGATCGCTGTACCCAATAACCGTGTCGGAGGGATCAGGCTGAATCTTCGTGGGCGTGAGCCCTACGGCTGCATCGAACCGGGTGCCGAGGCCGACTCTGTGCTCGCGGAGCTGCGGCAAGCGCTGCTGGAGCTCGAGGATCCGGCCAGCGGCGAGAGGGTAGTCGACCACGTCGTTACCGCCGAGGAGGCATTCGGCGCGGAGCGGCACCCCGACGTACCCGACCTGATGGTCGTCTTTCGCACCGACCTCGGCAGGATCGAGTCCTGTCGCTCGAGCCGGGTCGGCGTGCTCTCGGCGCCAGCCAACACCCCTGACCTCCCGCGGACCGGCGACCACACGGTTGAGTCGCGGCTCTGGGCCATTGGGCCCGACATTACGCCCGGGGGCGAGTTGCCGGCCGGCGCAAACGTGCTCGACGTCGCTCCGACCGTACTCGCGCTTCTCGACGTTCCCGTGCCGGACTCGCTCGACGGGCGCCAGCTGCTCGGTACCGCGTCTACCGCCTGAGCGACCGCGAAAGTTAGCTCTGGGACAGGAGCCAGAGCCCGGCCACGGTGTAGAGCACCATGAGGGCGAGCAGTGGAATCTGCGCCCGCATCGCGCGCTCCGGGGATCCAGCGACGGTGAGGGCCCGGTCATGCGCGAGGGCGAGCCCGAGGATGTGTCCGCCCACGAGCGCGGCCACCTGCACGTACCAGATCGTGTTGGGGGAGAGGGGAGCGATGTTCGGACGGAAGTCGGCGGTGCCGAACAGGTCCCAGCCGCGGCCCAGCGGATCTGAGGCGAGCGTGATCGCGACCTGTCCCTGAATGAGCAAGAGCGAGAAGTAGTGGGAGACGGCATAGGCGGCCGCGATCGGGATCAGGCTGCCCAGGTAGAGGTCAGCATGGACCCCTTGCGCACCTGACCTCCTGCGGGAGAGCTCGACTGCGCCAAGGTAGGCCAGGGCCACGAACGCGATCGCGAGGACGAGCCCGGCCACGTTTAGCAGCGTGCCGGTCAAGGCAAAATGGTCGACCGAGACGGCGGCGAGGGATGCGCGCCGGTCCTGCCACCAGATAGTCCGGCTGAACCCGTCGAAGGCGACCGAGCCGAGCATGACGGCGACGAAGGCAATCGAGCCCGGCCGGGCGTGCCGGAAGGCCAGGCCCACGAGCGGCGGGCGCGCGATGACCTCCCTGCGGCCCTCGCGCTCGCGGACGGCAAACGCGGCCATGCGGGCGAGGAAGCCGAAGTAGGCCGTGAACGCCTCGCCGTTCGGGAACCAGGCGGCTCGCCCGAACACTGCAGCCCCCATCCAGGTGAGGGCCGAGTAGATGAGAATCGCCAGCCCGAGTGACCTCGGAGCGGCCGGATTCCAGTACGCGAGCTCCAGGGCCGCATAGAGGAAGAGGAAGAACGCCGCCGGCCAACGCCCGAGGCGCGCCGGATACTCCGCCCCCGAGCCGGTCTGGATACCGATCCGGTCCAGGACCCAAGACAGGGCGTCCGCGGCCGCTTTCCAGGGATTCAGCACCGGCCACACGTCTCCCAGGAGGACGACGACGGGCACGAGACCGAGCCAGAAGACGACGTAGACGAATGTCGGCGTGATATTCCGGCTCGGCGAGGTGTCGCCCACGAACGCGGCCACGGTCACGAGCACGAGCAGGCCGAAGGACATCGCCCCCAGCGCGATGCGAAGCCCGCGGGACAGGAGCACGGTCTGGATCGACTCCGGCAGGGGTTGGCCCCAGTCCTCGCGTTCCAGGAGCGGCCGCCTCCAGAGGACGCCCAGCGCGACAAACGAGACGAAGAGGACTAGAGCTGCACCCCAGCCGAACAGCCACGCGGGTACCGGAAGGTCTTTGATCCCCCCGATCCCGTGTGCGAAGAGCACCGTCAAGGATTGACGCGAAGCTCGGCGATCTGGATCGCCCGGCTCTCGAGCTCCACGTCGAAGCGCCCGGGAACTGATGCTTCGAACGAGATTCGGGCCGGCGAGCCCGGTGCCACGTCAGCCATGAGGTCGTACCCGTGAACGTGGACCTCGTCGGCGACGTCGGAGCTCACGATCAGCGTCACGCGCTGACCCCGCTCGATCGTGACGCGGCGGATCGAGGCGGATCCGTCTCCCCGCGCCTCGATTTGGACCCGGACGGCGCCGGGGGTTTCCGCCGTGGTCGTAGCTCCGGTCTCGCTGTCGGTGGAGGTAGACGTTTCGCTGGTCGTCGTGGCGGACTGCGTCGGTTGCTCGTCGCCGGGTCGAAGTACGAGAAAGAGGACGACGGCCGCGAGCACCGTGGCCACCAGCAGAACGAGCCTGGCCCGAGATCCCACGCCCGGGATTATCCGGATGGGTCGGAGAAGGAGCGGCAGTTCGCACCGCCGCCCGTCCTACTTTGCTCGCCCACGCGCTAGCCTCGGAGGCCGTGAAGATCCGACCGGTAGAGCCCGGCGACACCGAGGACGTGGCGGACGTGTTCCTGGCCGCGCTCGCCGCGATGACGTATCTGCCCGACCTCTACACCGATGCGGAGACGCGCACCTTCATCCGGGACGTGCTCCTGCCCAACAACGAGGTGTGGGTCGCCGAGAAGGGCGGTCGCGTGGTCGGGTTCGCGGGGCTCGGCGAAGATGTTCTACGACACCTCTGGGTGGAGCCGGAGGCGCAAAATCGAGGCGTCGGGACGGCGCTGCTCGCCCTGGCGAAGGAGCGTCGCCCACAGGGACTGTGGCTCAGCGTGTTCCAGAAGAACACAGGTGCGCGCCGCTTTTACGAGCGGCACGGGTTCACACTTGCCGAGCTAACCGACGGTCGTGACAACGAAGAACATGAACCAGACGCGCGCTACGAGTGGCGGCCGAAACGGCGCTCCGCCGATCCGTACTAGATCGCGCCCTCGTCTCGCATGAACGGGTAGCGGTAGTCCTTCGGCGGAACGAACGTTTCCTTGATAGTGCGTGGGCTCACCCAGCGGATCAGGTTCCACATCGAGCCGGCCTTGTCGTTCGTCCCCGATGCCCTCGCGCCGCCGAACGGTTGCTGCCCTACCACGGCGCCCGTCGGCTTGTCGTTCACGTAGAAGTTTCCGGCTGTGTAGCGGAGCGCTTCGCCTGCCTCTACGACCGCCTCGCGCTCCTCGGCGAAGACCGCGCCGGTGAGGGCGTAGGGTGCCGTCGAGTCGACCAGCTCGAGGGCCTGCTCGTACTCGTTCTCCGGGTAGACGTATGCGGTCACCACGGGGCCGAAGAGCTCGTCGCGGAGAAGTCTGAAATTCGGGTCTTCCGTCTCGATAACTGTCGGCTCGACGAAATAGCCCTCGCTGTCGTCGGTCCCGCCCCCGACGAGCACCGTCGTGCGCCGGTGCTTCTTCGCCTCCTCGATCGCCTCGCGCTGGGTCTCGAACGACTTCGCGTCGATGACCGCACCCATAAAGTTCGAGAAGTCGGAGACGTCGCCCACCTTGATCGACCCGATTTCCTCGACAAGGCGCTTGCGGATCTCCGGCCACAGGTTCGACGGCATGTAGAGCCGGGAGGCCGCGGAGCACTTTTGCCCCTGGTACTCGAAGGAGCCCCGGACGATGGCGGCGGCGACGCTCTCCGGATCCGCGGAGCGGTGCGCGACGATGAAGTCCTTGCCGCCGGTCTCACCGACGATGCGTGGGTAGTTCCGGTAGCCGGAGATGTTCTCGCCGACCGTCTTCCACATCCCCTGGAACACCGGCGTCGAGCCGGTGAAGTGGATGCCCGCCAGGTGCTCGCTGGCGAGCGCGGCGTCTCCGACGTCCGCGCCCGAGCCGTAGACGAGGTTGATGACGCCCGGTGGGAGCCCGGCCTCCTCGAAGAGACGCATGAGGTAGTAGGCGGAGACCATGGCAGTCGACGCCGGCTTCCAGACGACGGTGTTCCCCATCAGTGCTGCGGACGACGGCAGGTTGCCGGCGATCGCCGTGAAGTTGAACGGGGTCACCGCGAAGACGAAGCCCTCCAGCGGGCGGTATTCCATCCGGTTCCAGACGCCCGGCGAGGAGATCGGCTGCTCTTCGTAGACCCGCAGCATGAAGCTGACGTTGAAGCGCAGGAAGTCGATCAGCTCACAGGCGGCGTCGATCTCCGCTTGATGGGCGGTCTTCGACTGGCCGAGCATCGTCGCCGCGTTCAGCGTGTCGCGCCAGGGGCCCGCCAGGAGCTCCGCGGCCCGGAGGAAGACGGCTGCCCGCTCCTCCCAGGGAAGGCGATGCCAGTCTTGCCACGCCTCTCCGGCCGTGTCGACTGCGCGCTCCACCTCGGCCGCGCCGCCCTGGTGGACGTCCGCGAGCACATGAGACTTCGCGTGGGGCATGACGGCCTCGCGTGTCTTCCCGGTCTCGACGTCCTCGCCGCCGATGACGAGGGGGATCTCGACCCGCTCGCCCTTCATCTGCTCGAGTCGCACCCTCAGGCTTTCCCGCTCCGGCGACCCGGGCGCATAGTCTCGCGCGGGCTCGTTCACGGGGGTGGGTAGACGAAAGATCCCGGGGGCGCTCACGGACCGGCATTGTATTTCGGGTGCAGGTGCAGCCGTATGAAGTGCCGGGCTGGGGCGTCGGTGAGCTCTGGCTCGAGGATGGGACGCTCGTCTACCACGAGCTCCCGCGAGCCGCGCCCCCGCCTGCTGTCGGAACCCGGCAGGCGCCCGCTCTCCTGGAGCTGGTGGAGGCGTACTTTGCAGGCCGGCCGGTCACCTTCGACGAGGTTGAACTCGAGCTCGAGTGGTGCACGCCCTTCCAGCGAGCGGTCGCGGAGGCGCTCCGGCGCGTTCCGTACGGCGAGACCCTCACCTATGGAGAGCTCGCGATCGCGGCCGGATACCCGAACGCGCATAGAGCCGCGGGGACGTTCTGCGCCGCGAACCGGTTTCCACTCGTCCTGCCGTGCCACCGCGTCGTCTCGGCCGCCGGGATCGGCTCGTACGGTTCCCTCGGGAGCGACTACAAGCGCCGGCTGCTCGCGCTCGAGGGGGTGTCCCTTGGCGCTCTCTGACGAGGTCCGTTCCGAGCTCGCCGCCATCGACCCGGTCAAGCCGTGCTGCCGCCTTGCCGAGCTGTCGGCGCTCGTGCGAACGGCTGGAAGCGTCCACCTTCGCGGTTCCGGCCGAATCGGGGTCCACCTCGACGTCGCCGGCGCAGCCGTGGCTCGCCGCGCGTTCACGCTGCTGCGCGGCTACGGGGTCGCTTGCGAGATCCGCACGTTTCGGAGCCGCTCGTTCGAGCGCTCGACCCGCTTCCAGCTGCACCTGGGTGACGAGCCGCGTGCCGTGCAAACGCTGAACGAGGCAGGGATCCTCGATGCTCGCCTCGCCCCACTCGATCGACCGCCGCAGCGCGTCGTCTCGCGCTCTTGCTGCCGGGCGGCATACCTTCGGGGGGCGTTCCTCGCCGGCGGCTCGGTGAGCGGCCCTCGACATGCGCATCTCGAGCTTCGGACGGAGACCGTCGCCGGAGCGGAGCTGCTGGCCGAGCTCGCAGCCCGCGACGAGCTGAGGCTGACGACACGCGAACGGCGCGGGCATGCGATCGCCTACGCAAAGGGCCTCGAGACGATCACGGACCTGCTCGCGTCGCTCGGCGCCCATGACGCAGCTATCCGCCTCGGCGAGCTGGCCGTTCTCGGCTCCACCCGCTCGCGCGCGAACCGGCTGGCGAACGCCGACCACGCCAATCTCGTCCGGGCGAGCCGGGCATCCGAGGAGCAGGTTCGTGCGATCGAACGCCTGCGAGCCGAGGGGCGGCTCGACCAGATCTCACCGGACCTGCGGGAGGTAGCCGAGCTCCGGCTTCGCAACCGCACCCTGTCCCTCCGCGAGCTTGCGACCCGCTGCCGGCCGCCCGCGACGAAAGCCGGCGTCCAGCGCCGGCTGGAGCGCCTTCGGCGCCTGGCGGAGCGGTAATGAGCGGGCCGGAGGGGAAGCTCCGAGGACGACCTCCCCCTCCGGTTTACACCGCGCTCCGGACCTTGGTGTCGGACGGGGTCTGAATCCAACACCGGACGAGCACGGACCCGCTGCAAGTGAGTTTGTCACATTCACCGGGCGACTTCCATGCGGGCTTTGATCGTGAAAACCGCATGCCGGGGTACAATCGCGCGCCGGATCAGAGCGAAGAAAGGGGATCGGATGAGCGTTCGCGTAGGCATCAACGGGTTCGGCCGGATCGGCCGGAACTTCTTCCGGGCTGCGCGAAAGCAGGGAGCCGACATCGAGATCGTGGCCGTGAACGACCTCGGCGACGCCAAGACGATGGCGCACTTGCTCAAGTACGACTCGACACTCGGACCGCTTGGGGAGGACGTCGAGGCGGTCGAGGGCGCGATTCGCGTCGGCGGAGACACGGAGCTCCGGCTTCTGAACGAGCGCGACCCCGCGAAGCTGCCCTGGAAGGACCTCGGTGTTGAGGTGGCGATCGAGTCGACGGGGCTCTTCACGAAGCGGGACCAGGCCCAGCTTCATCTCGACGCGGGCGCCGAGAAGGTCGTCATCTCGGCTCCGGCGACGGATCCCGACGTGACACTCGTCCTCGGAGTGAACGACGAAGCGTACGACCGCGACGCGCATCGGATCATCTCGAACGCCTCCTGCACGACGAACTGCGTCGCGCCGCTCGCGAAGGTGCTGAACGACGCGTGGGTGATCGAGGTTGGGTTCATGACGACGATTCATGCGTATACGAACGACCAGAGCATCCTCGACCTGCCGCATAGCGACCTCCGCCGGGCCCGGGCTGCGGCCATCAACCTGATTCCGACGTCGACCGGTGCCGCACGCGCGATCGGGCTCGTGATCCCGGAGCTGAAAGGGAAAGTGGACGGAGTTTCGGTTCGAGCACCCGTGCCGGTCGGCTCGCTCGTCGATCTCGTGGTTCGCCTCGGCAGCGAGGTGGGCGGAGATGAGGTGAACGCACGCTTCGCCGAACTGGCGGACAAGGGCCCACTCGAGGGCATCCTCCGCTACTCCGACGAGCCCCTTGTGTCGAGTGACATAATCGGCAGCCCCTACTCGTCGATCTTCGACAGCGAACTGACGATGGCGAACGAGAACATGGTCAAGGTCTTCTCCTGGTACGACAACGAATGGGGGTTCAGCTGCCGGATGGTCGACCTAGTCCAGAGATTGCTTTGAAGGAGGGGGTACACGGGGGAACCATGGGTTCCCCCGTGCTGAACGAGTGGGGGTTCAGTTGCCGGATGGTCGATCTCGTGCAGCGCCTGCTTTGAGGCGGCCCCGCTCCGCGCGGGAGGCGGACGTTGCCGGCAAGCGCGTCCTCGTCCGCGTCGACTTCAACGTGCCGCTCGAAAACGGGCGCGTTGCCGACGACACGCGCATCCGGGCTGCTCTCCCGACGATCCGCTACCTGCTCGAGGAGGGTGCCTCGGAAATCGTTCTCTGCTCCCATCTCGGCCGGCCGAAAGGCCCGGACCCCGCGTACTCGCTGAAGCCGGTCGAGGCGCATCTCCGGACACTCCTGGACGACGAGCGTATCCGTCTGCTCGAGAACACCCGCTTCGAGCCGGGGGAGACGAAGAACGATCCCGCCCTTGCGCGGGAGCTCGCCGCCCAAGCAGACCTTTACGTGAACGATGCCTTCGGCTCTGCGCACAGGGCGCATGCGTCGACCGAGGGTGTGGCGCACCTCCTGCCGGCCTACGCCGGCTTCCTGCTCGAGCGGGAGCTGCAGGAGCTCGGCACCCTTCTCGAGGGCCCCGAGCAGCCGTTCGTCGCGATCGTGGGCGGTGCGAAGGTCGACGACAAGATTGGCGTCCTCGAGTCGCTCTCCGAGCGCGCGGATGCAGTTCTCGTCGGGGGCAAGATGGCCGAGGAGCTTTCGGCCAGGAACGGTGCGCAGGCTCGGCTGCCGGGCGACAGGCTCGTCCTTCCCATCGATGTCGTCGCGGCCGCCTCCTTCGACGCCGACGCGGAGATCCGGGTTGCGCCCGCAGACGAAGTGCCGGAAGGATGGCTCGGGCTCGACATCGGGCCGGAGACAAGGACGGCCTTCGCAGAGCGGATCACGTCGAGTCGCACCGTCTTCTGGAACGGGCCCATGGGCGTCTTCGAATGGCCGCGCTTCGCCGCAGGGACAAAGGCCGTGGCCGAGGCGGTCGCTGCGGCCGAAGGGCACACGGTCGTCGGAGGCGGGGACTCGGTGCGGGCCGTCGAGGAGCTCGGCTTGGCCGACCGGGTGGACTGGGTCTCGACCGGAGGCGGGGCGGCGCTTGAGCTGCTCGAGGGCAAGGAGCTCCCTGGCGTCGCGGCGATTCCGGAGGCATGACGTGTTGATCGCGGGCAACTGGAAGCTGTTCAAGACACCGTCCCAGACGGTGGAGTTCTGCGCCGCGTTCAGACCGCCGCCGGGACTCGGCGTCGTCGTCTGCCCCCCGTTCACATCGCTCCGGGAGGCGGTCGCGAGTGGACTCGACGTCTTCGCGCAGAACGTCCACTGGAAACGGGAGGGAGCTTTCACGGGCGAGATCTCGGCCGAGATGCTGCTCGAGCTCGGAGTTGGAGGAGCGCTCGTCGGCCATTCCGAGCGGCGCGAGTACTTCTGTGAGACGGACGAGACGACTGCGCGCCGTGCCGAGCGGGCGCTGGAAGCCGGCCTTCGCGTCATCGCCTGCGTCGGCGAGCTCGAGGAGGAGCGCGAAAGCGGCGAAACCGAGAACGTTCTGCGGCGGCAGGTGACCGTGCTCCCCCGCCATGAGCGCCTCGTGGTCGCGTACGAGCCGGTGTGGGCTATCGGGACGGGGAAGACCGCGACGCCCGAGCTCGCACAGGAAGCCCATGCCTTCATCAAAAGCCTCCTCGACGCCC
>DATLQD010000169.1:0-31144 GCA_035535315.1 Gaiellaceae bacterium | reverse complement strand
TCGAGCATCTCCGGCTCCGGCAGGTACCACACGGCCTCGGTCTCGAACGTGGTCGGCGGGAGGTCGAGCGTAACGAGGTCGATTTGCTCGCCGTCCCGGATCGAGCGCTTCTGGTAGCCGACCACCTGCTCAGTGACGCTGACTTGCCCGAAGGACGCCTCCAGACCGAGTCGCCGCCCGGAAAGCTCCACCGCCTCGATCGCAGTCATCGTCTCCTTCTTCGCCTGGGTGTAGTAGTCCCCGGAGAAGGGCTCGACGACCGCGGTGCGGTTTTCCAGGTCGAGCGCGATCACCCGGTAGGACTCGCCGAGATGGAGATAGATCGCTCCTTCGTGCACCGTAGAGTGCGCGCGCTCCTGTTCGACGACGCCGAGGATGGCGCCGGTGGTCGCGTCGACGATCGCGACCGCATCCGGGGTCGACGAGCGGAGCGAGAGGCGCGCGGCCGGGTAGTCCCGTCCGGCCCAGACGTAGCTTCCGTTGCTCCGGCGAAGGTCCCCGGCGTTCGCCAGGACCTCCGCTCGCTCCAGCGCCGCGTCGCCGAGGATCTCTCGGTCTGCGTCGTCGAGCGGAGCCTCGAAGGCGGCAGCGCGAACGTGGCCGTCCAGGACTCGCGGATTTGTGCCGTCGAGGATGGCCGCCTCGACCCGGCGCTCGAGCAAGGCTTCGGGCTCTCGCATGAAGAACTGGTCGAGCGCGTCCTCGCTCGCGACGAGAACCGCGAGACCGGCAGTCTGTCGCCCGGCCCTTCCCCAGCGCTGCCTGAGGCTCGCGACCGTCCCTGGGAAGCCGATCGTCAGGGCGCAATCCAGCGTCCCTACGTCGATGCCGAGCTCGAGCGCGTCCGTCGCTGTCACACCGAGGAGCTCGCCCTCTACGAGCCGTCGCTCGATCTCCCGCCGCTGTGACGGCGTGTAACCGGCGCGGTAGGGCGAGAGGCGCCCGGCGAGTTCTGGGACGCGCTCGCACGTGAACCGGTGGACGAGCTCGGCCGCCTTCCGGGACTTCGTGAAGCAGATCGTCCGGAGGCCGTGGGAGACGAGCTCGGCGAGGATCCGGGAGCCGTCGCCGAGTGCGCTCGCTCGGACGCCAAGCTCGGCGTCGAGGAGTGGAGGGTTCCAGAGGAGGATGGTCCGCTCTGCCTGGGGCGCCGCGTCGGCATCCACCACGGTCGCGTCGACGCCGAGGAGGGCGCGCGCCTGTTGTCCGGGGTTCGCGATCGTCGCGGAGGCGAGGAGAAACTGCGGCTCCGCGCCGTAGATGGCCGCGGCCCGGCGCAGCCGCCTGAGGACGTTTGCGACGTGAGAGCCGAAGACGCCGCGGTAGACGTGGGCTTCGTCGACGACGACGTAGCGCAGGTTCTGGAGGACGTCTCCCCAGCGGTCGTGATGGGGCAGGAGCCCGACGTTCAGCATGTCCGGGTTTGTGAGGATGAGGTTGGCCCACTTCCTGATCTGCCAGCGTTGCTCGGACGGGGTGTCGCCGTCGTAGATCGCCGACCGCAGGCGCGGGAGCTTGAATTCGGCCAGGCTCCGCGCTTGATCCTGCGCGAGCGCCTTCGTCGGGTAGAGGTAAAGCGTCCGCTGCTTCGGGTCGGTTGCGAGCGCGTCCAGCACCGGGAGGTTGAAGGCGAGCGTCTTCCCGCTCGCGGTGCCCGTTGAGACGATGACGTTCGCGCCGCGCCGCGCCGCTTCCAGGGCCTCGACCTGGTGCTCGTAGAGCTGGTCGACGCCACGGGCGCGGAGCGCCTCCACAAGCCGGGGGTGGAGATCGGACGGGATCGCAGTGAGACGAGGCTCCCGCGGCGGGACGACCGTCGTGTACGCGACCTCCTCTGCCGTGAGGAGCTCGCCCCAGAGAGAGGCGGTCGTTGCCATGGGGCGATGGTAGCCTCGGGTCCCCGTGGTGCCTCGCTGTCTTACGATCGCGGCCTCCGATTCGGGCGGGGGCGCCGGGATCCAGGCCGATCTGAAGGCGTTTGCCCGGCTCGGCTGCCATGGCATGAGCGCGATCGTGGCCCTGACTGCCCAGAACACCGTCGAGGTAGCGGCCGTCCACGAGGCTCCGACGGAGTTCATCCGCGCTGAGCTCGACGCGATCTTCACGGACATCGGGGTCGACGCCGCGAAGACGGGGATGTTGTTCTCCCTTCGGATCGTCGAGACGGTCGCCGCCTATCTCGAGGCGCACCCCGTTCCGCTCGTCGTCGATCCGGTCATGGTGGCCGCGGCGGGCCCGAAGCTTCTCCAGGACGATGCTGTCGAGACCCTGAAGGGCAGGCTCTTTCCACTCGCCACGGTCGTGACACCGAACCTCCACGAAGCCTGTGCGCTTGCCGAGGTTCCCTATTCCGACGAGGCTGACCGAGCGGACCTCGCCGAGCGGATCCACGCGCTCGGCGCGCCCGCGGTGGTCGTCACAGGCGGGCACGGTGCCGATGCAGTGGACTGGCTCTTCGACGGCGAGCGCCACACGCCGATTCCGGTCGAACGCTACGCGGAGGAGGCAACGCACGGGGCCGGCTGCACGCACTCGGCGAGCCTGGCCGCCTTTCTCGCGCGCGGTGAGAGTCTCGACGAGGCTGCTCGTGCAGCGGCCCGCGTCGCCACCGAGGCCGTCCGTTCCGGCCTCACCGAGATCGGTTCCGGCTCGGGGCCCGTCGACGTCTTCGGCCTTGCGACTCAGCGAGCTGGGTGAGCTTGGGCTCCTGCGGGAGCTCGAGCGGCGAGGACTGGCAGAGCGGATCGCAGACGACGGCGCGGTGCTCGACGGGGGTCGCGTCGCCACGCAGGACGTTCTCGTCGAGGGCGTCCATTTCCGTCGCGAATGGACGTCCTGGCGAGACCTCGGCTACAAGGCGGCGGCCGTGAATCTGAGCGACCTGGCCGCAATGGCCGCCGAGCCCGAAGCCCTGCTCGTGACGCTGGCGGCTCCTGCCGAGACGGACGCTGACGATGTGCTCGAGCTCTACGAAGGCCTGAACGAACCGGGCGTTTCCCTCGCCGGCGGTGACACGAGCGTTGCGCCTGTTCTCACCCTGGGGGTGACCGCGCTCGGACGAAGCGAGCGGGTGCCCGGCCGAGGCGGGGCTCGCCCTGGCGATGCGCTCGTCGTCACCGGGCCTCTCGGCGGCTCAGCAGCGGGGCTCCGGGTGCTGGAACTCGGCCTCCTCGGATTCGACGAGCTCGTCCGGATGCACAACCGCCCACCGATCCGAACGGACGCCGGCCGTCGGCTCGGCCTGGTTGCGCACGCCCTCATGGATCTCTCCGACGGCATCGCGAGCGACGCCGCACGGATCGCCGAGCGGTCAGGCTGCAAACTGGTGATCGAGGTCGAGCGCCTGCCCCTGGCGCCCCGCCTCGATGAGGTCGGTGACGATCCCTTCTGGGCGCTCGGCGAGGACTACGAGCTCCTCGCCGCTCTGGCACCCGAGGACGCCGAGGCGTCAGGCTTCACGATCGTGGGCCGTTGCGAGGAGGGTACGGGGGCCGAGATCAGGCGCGACGGCCGGACGCTCGAGGTCGACGGCTGGACCCACTTCGGATAAACCCACCCGCTCTTCTGAGCGGGTTAGGCGGCGTTATTCAGCCAGCGTTCCCAGGCACCCTCGTAATGGCTCTTGGAGCGCGCGCCGATCACAGTCTCTTGCGGCTCGCCGTTCTCGAAGAGGATCACCGTGGGAATCGACAGCACGTTGAAGCGACCCGCCACCTGGGGGTTGTCGTCGACGTTCAGCTTCGTGAAGGTGACGCGATCGCCGTGTTGCGCGGCCATGTCCTCGAGGATCGGGCCGATCACGCGGCAAGGGCCGCACCAGGGGGCCCAGAAGTCGACCACGACGGGGCGGTCGGATTGGGTTACCTCCTGCTCGAAGGTGGCGTCGGTGACTTCAGTAAGAGCTGCCATGAAATCACTATACCCAGGGTCAAAGACGGCCACGCATGGCCGCGAAGCGGAGCGCCGGGATGCGCCAGACGGCCTCCGCGACGATCCTCTTCGTCATCTTCGACCCGCCCACTTCCCGGTCCGAGAAGGCAATCGGGACCTCCTCGACCCGGAACCCGGCGAGGAGCGCACGGTATGTGGTCTCGACCTGGAAGGTGTAGCCGAGGGACGAGACCGAATCCAGGTCGATCGTCTCGAGGACGACCCGGCGGAAGCACTTGAACCCACCTGTGAGGTCGCGGACGTCGATCCCGAGGACGAGCCGTGCGTAGACCGAACCGGCACGGCTCACCAGACGGCGGCCGGCTCCCCAGTTCTCTACTCGCCCGCCGCGGACGTAGCGTGAACCGATCACGAGGTCTGCTCGGCTCGCCTCCCGGACGAGTCGCGGCACGTCGTCTGGGGCGTGTGAGAAGTCGCAGTCCATCTCCATGATGAGTTCTGCGCCCTCAGCCAGCGCGCGCCGAAAGCCGGCGATGTAGGCGGGGCCGAGGCCTTGCTTCGCCTTCCGGTGGAGCACATCGACGTACTGAAGCTCTGTCGCCAGCCGGTCCGCCAGCTCGCCGGTGCGGTCCGGAGAGGCGTCGTCGATCACGAGCACGCGGCCGTCGAGGGCCTCGCGCGCGAAGATCTCGCCGAGCGCACGCACCATCGGCTCGAGGTTCTGGATCTCGTTGTAGGTAGGCAGGCAGAGGACGAGCCGCACCCGCATATCATCGCCGGGTGGCCCGGGCCCTGCCCCCGAACTCCGAGCTCGCGGACCGCCTCGAGTATCTCGCCGACCTCCTCGAGCTCGACGGGGCCGACTCGTTTCGGCTTGCCGCCTACCGCCGGGCAGCGACCAGGATCCGTGACTCCGCGGCACCGGTGGCGCGCCTGGCTCTGGAGGGGAAGGCGACCCAGATCCCGGGCGTCGGCGGCACGATCGCGGCGAAGATTGTCGAGCTGTCCGAGACCGGGGACCTCCAGGCTCTTGCGAAGCTCCGCGCCCGGCTCCCCGGCGGCCTCGTCGAGGTCATGCACGTGCCTGGACTCGGGCCCAAGACGGCCAGGAAGCTCTGGACCGACCTCGGCGTTGAATCCGCGGCGGATCTGAAGGCCGCGGCGGAGCAGGGACGACTGCGAGAGCTCTCGGGCCTCGGGCCGAAGACCGAGGAGAAGGTGCTGAAGGCACTGGCGGCTCCGAAGGCGAAGCTGGAGCGAAAGACGCTCCTCGGCCGGGCGCTTCCCGCCGTTGCCCAGGCGCTGGAGGCGCTCCGAGCTCATCCTGCCTCCCAGCGGGTTTCTGAGGCCGGAAGCGTTCGACGGCGCTGTGAAACAGTCCGCGATCTCGACCTGATCGCGACGGCCACGGACCCCGCGGCGCTGACCGCCTACTTCGTCGAGCTTCACTGGGTGCTCGAGGTCGCGGCGCACGGACCGACGAAGGCGACCGTGGTCTCGCACGACGGCTTCCGGTTCGACCTCCGCGTCGTCCCACCCGAGAGCTACGGCAACCTGCTCCAGCACTTCACCGGCTCGAAGGCCCACAACGTTGCACTCCGAGAGGAGGCCGTCCGCCGCGGGCTATCGGTCTCCGAGTACGGCGTGACGGACGTCGAGACGGAGGAGGTCTTCCACGCGGCCGGAGAAGACGAGCTCTACGCCCGGCTTGGCTACGCCTGGATCCCGCCCGAGCTTCGGGAGAATCGCGGCGAGCTCGAGGCCGCCCGTGAGGGGACGCTGCCCGAGCTGGTCGAGCTCGCCGACCTCCAGGGCGACCTGCACATGCACACGGACTGGTCTGACGGCCGTGACACACTCGAGGACATGGCGGGGACGGCCGCAGCGCTCGGGCGAAAGTACATCGCGATCTGCGACCATGCCAAGCGCCTCCGCGAGGGCAGGCTCGAGCGTCAGGCGGAGGAGATTGCCGACCTCGCGAAGCGGCTCTCCGGGCTGACGATCCTCTCCGGGGTCGAGGTCGACATCCGAAGGAATGGGACGGTCGACATGGACGATGAGACGCTCGCGGCCCGGGACTGGGTGATGGCGTCGATCCACGGCGGCTTCGATGCGAGTCGGGACGAGCTAACGAAGCGCGTGCTCGCGGCCATGGAGAACCCCCACGTTGATTGCATCGGCCATCCGACGGGGCGAAAGATCAACAGGCGTGAAGCCTACGACCTCGACCTGGAGGCGATCTTCGCCGGGGCCGTCGAGACCGGCACCTTTCTCGAGATCAACTCCCAGGCGGACCGCCTCGACTTGAAGGACGTGAACGCGAAGGCAGCGGTAGAGGCGGGCGTGAAGCTCGTGATCTCGACGGACGCCCATGAAGTCGCCCACCTCGAGGCACTCGAGCTCGGGGTGGCGCAGGCCCGCCGGGGCTGGGTGTCTGCCGCCGACGTCGTGAATTCCAGGCCGTGGGCCGAGGCGAAGAAGCTGCTGAACAGATGAGCGACTTTCGCGCCGACGGGGCTGCCGCACTCGAGTGGGCGGCCCGGTACCTGGAAGGGGTTCGGCAGCTACCGGTGCTGTCGCGCGTGGAGCCCGGCGCTGTCCGGGCGGCTCTGCCGGCCGCGCCTCCGGACAAGCCGGAACCGTTCGCAGCCGTCCTTCAGGATCTCGACGACGTCCTCTTGCCCGGCATCACCCACTGGAACCATCCTCGCTTCTTCGCGTACTTCGCGATCTCCGGCTCCGAGCCTGGAATCCTTGCTGAGCTTCTCGCCGCGACGCTGAACGTGAACGCGATGCTGTGGCGGACCTCGCCGGCCGCGACGGAGCTCGAGGAGCTCGTGCTCGACTGGGTTGCACAGCTCATGGGGCTTCCGGATGGGCTCCACGGGCACATCGAGGACACTGCGTCCACCTCGACCCTCGCCGCGCTCGCGGCCGCCCGCGAGCTTCGCCCGGGCGGCGTCGTGCTCTGCTCCGACCAGGCGCACTCCTCGGTCGAGAAGGCTGCCCGAATCCTCGGCTTGGAGGCTCGCAAAGTGGCCGTGGACGATGAGTTCCGGATGCGCCCTGACGCACTTGCCGAGGCGCTCGAGGACGCCCAGGTGGGAGCCGTCGTAGCGACGGTCGGAACCACGTCCACGACTTCCGTCGATCCCGTGCCCGAGATCGCCGACCTGGCCGAGCAGGCAGGAGCCTGGCTCCACGTCGACGCCGCCTACGCAGGGTCGGCGATGATCTGCGAAGAGCTCCGCTGGGCCCTCGAGGGCTGCGAGCGTGCTGACTCGGTCGTCGTCAACCCGCACAAGTGGCTCTTCACGCCGGTTGACTGCTCCTGCCTCTTCAGCCGCCGCCCGGAGGTGCTTCGCCGCGCGTTCAGCCTCGTGCCCGAGTACCTGCGAAGTGACGAAGACGCGACGAATCTCATGGACTACGGGCCGGCCCTGGGCCGCCGCTTTCGCGCGCTGAAGCTCTGGGCTGTGATTCGCTGCTACGGCCGCTCCGGCCTCCAGGAGCGGATCCGGGAGCACGTGCGCCTCGCACAGCTCTTCGCTTCGTGGGTGGAGGCGGAGCCCGGCTGGGAAGTCGTCGCCCCCGTTCCCTTCTCGGTCGTGTGTTTTCGACGGGAAGCCTCCGATGAGGAGAACCAGGCGATTGTTGAGCGAGCGAACGCCACGGGCGAGGTGTTTTTCTCGCCTACAGTGCTGCGCGACCGAATCGTGCTCCGGCTGGCGGTCGGGAATCTCCGGACGACGGCGGAGGACGTCGAGCGCGCCTGGGCGGTGCTCCGTGAGGCGGCCGCAGATGGGTCGAGCGAGTAGCTGGTTAGTCTCGTAGCGTGGCCGGCCAGCTCCTCGTCGTGACGGCGACCGACTACCACACTGCCGGCGAGCCGTTCCGGATCGTGACCGGCGGCGTCCCTCCGATCCCGGGCCACACCATCCTCGAGAAGCGCCGCTGGGCGCAGGAGCACCTCGAGCGGGTCCGCAAGCTCCTGGTCTACGAACCCCGGGGCCACGCCGACATGTACGGCTGCTTCGTGACTGAGCCCGAGGACCAGGGCGCCGACCTCGGAGTGCTTTTC
Source organism: Gaiellaceae bacterium (assembly GCA_035535315.1). Lineage (GTDB taxonomy): Bacteria > Actinomycetota > Thermoleophilia > Gaiellales > Gaiellaceae > DASQGA01. The sequence continues at coordinate 23,172 of DATLQD010000169.1, read as the reverse complement.
TTCCACAACGCCGGTTACTCGACCGCGTGCGGGCACGGCACGATCGCGCTCGCCACGGCCGCCGTCGAGACCGGGATGGTGCCGTCGATCGAGCCCGAGACCCGTCTAACGCTCGACGTTCCGTCCGGACGCTTGCCGGTGGCGGTCACGGTTGCCGACGGGCGAGCGACCGGGGCCGCGTTCCGGAACATCCCGGCCTGGGTCGAGGCAACGGGCCTGGAGGCCGCGGGCGTGGTCGCGGACGTCGCATACGGCGGGGCCTTCTACGGATCCGTGGATACGAGCGCTTTGGGTCTTCAGGTCGAGCCTGCGAACGTGCCTGCTCTCATCGAGCTGGGGCGAGACGTCAAGCGCGAGCTCGAAGCCCAGAGGGAGTTCGTGCACCCCGAGGCACCGGACATCCGCGACATCTACGGCGTCATCTTCTGGCAGGACGAGGGGGAGGACGAAGGCCGGATCGTCCAGCGGAACGTGACGGTGTTCGCTGACGGGGAGGTCGACCGGTCCCCGTGCGGAAGCGGCACGTCAGCCCGCCTGGCGCTGCTCGGAACCGACCGGACGCTTCTCCATCGCAGTGTGATCGGCACCGAGTTCGAGGCCAGGATCATCGAGCACGTGAACTTCGCGGGACGCCGGGCGGTCGTAACCGAGATCGCGGGCTCCGCGCATCGCACCGGCTCGCACGAATTCGTGCTCGAGGCGGACGATCCACTCGGCGAAGGCTTTCTGTTGCGGTGTTAGAGGAGCCTGAGCAGGTTGGTGAGGGCCTCCGGGCTCTCGACGACCAGATCGGCACGCTCCGCCAGCTCGTTAGGCCCCTCTGACGAAGCCACGGCAACTCGGACTGCGCATTCGAGCTTGCCGCGCTCGAGTGCGGCGAACGCGTCGAGGTCGGTGACGTCGTCACCGGCGTACAGGGCACGGGTTGCCCTTGACTCCGCGATCAGCGCCCGGACGGCCGTGCCCTTGTCCGCCGGGACCGCCGGGCGAATCTCGAGCACCATGCGCCCCCAGCGCGGGTCGAGCCCTTTCTCGAGCGCTCCCGCTGCGACGTCTGCGAGCCAGTGCTCAGCCTCTTCCGGGTCCGCCGCCTCGCGGTAGTGAAGGGTGACGGAGAGCTTCTTGTCCTCCAGGCGAATTCCGTCAGGGATCGTAAGCTCCGAGACGAACCGCCGAACTACCTCCGCCAGCTTGGCCGAGCGCGGATCGAGCTCGAGCCCGTGGTTACCGACGATGCGGATTCCCTCGACTCCAACCAGCCGGGCTGCGTCGGCGCTCGAGCGACCGCTTACACAGGCAACGAGGAGGTACTTGGACACGATTCGCCGTAACTCGGCCTTTGCCTCTGGCGGCACCTCGGAAAGCTCAGGCCGAGCCATGATCGGAGCGAGCGTCCCGTCGATGTCGAGGAGGATCGCCGAGCGCTGCGGCGCCCCAGTCAGCGGCGCGAGCAGGGGGCCGACATCCACGGGCCTAGAATACGGGCGTGCCGCGGGCGATCCCGACTCCATGGGTGCTTGGAGGGATCGGGCTCGCAGCCGGCTTCTTCAGCGCGCTCTTCGGAGTCGGTGGAGGCCTCATCGTCGTGCCGCTCCTGATCCTGCTCGCCGGCTTCGAGAGCCACGAGGCGACCGGGACGTCGCTCGCGGTGATTGGCTTCACCGCCGTCGTCGGTGCCACGGCCTTCGCCAGCATCGGAGAAGTGCACTGGCGCGACGCAGCAGTGGTCGGAATTCCGGCGATGGCGGGAGCGCTCCTGGGAACATGGCTCCAGCAGCGCGTCAACTCGCGACTTCTCTCCTATCTCTTCGCGGTGTTCGTCCTCGCCGTCGCCGTCGCGCTCTTTCTCGAATGACCGAGCTCGTGCTGGCAGCGGTCCTCGGTTTCGCGGCCGGCGGGCTCTCCGGAATGTTCGGAGTCGGAGGCGGGCTCCTGTTCGTCCCGACCCTCGTGTTCGTGCTCGACCTCTCACAGCTCGAGGGCCAGGCGACGTCTCTGGCGGCCATGATTCCGGTGGTCGCACTCGGGGCGTGGCGCCAGCACCGATACGGAAACGTCCGGTGGCGGGCCGCAACCGTCGTCGGGCTCGTGTCCATCGGCGGCGTCGCTGCCGGGGCCACGGTCGCGACGTCGCTCTCGGACGATGTCCTACGGAAACTGTTCGCGTCGCTCCTCGTCCTCGTCGCGATCCAGCTCGTACGCTCGGCCCGCCGGCCTCTACCCGCGTAGGGCCCGGTCGGCCTTCTCCTTCAGGTCCTCGACGATCGCCGGGTCGCGGAGCGTGGTCGTGTCGCCCAGCTCGCGCCCTTCGGCAAGGTCCTTCAGGAGGCGACGCATGATTTTTCCAGAGCGCGTTTTCGGGAGGTCCTCCCCGAAGAGCACCGCGGCCGGGCGCGCGATCTTTCCGATCTTCTGCGCGACGAACTGGCGCAGCTCCTCCGCGAGGTCGTTGCTCGGCTCTTTGCCGGCCTTCAGGAGGACGAAGCAGACGATCTGCTGGCCCCGCTGCGGATCGGTGGCGCCCGTGGCGGCAGCCTCCGCCACGGCCGGGTGCTCGACGAGGGTCGACTCGATCTCGGTGGTTGAAAGCCGGTGGCCGGCGACGTTGATCACGTCGTCGATCCGGCCCAGCAGCCAGTAGTAGCCGTCCTCGTCCTGCTTTGCCCCGTCTCCGGTCACATAGATCTCGGGCCCGTACTTGGAGAAATAGGTATCGACGTACCGCTCGTCGTCACCGTAGAGCGTCCGGAACATCCCCGGCCAGGGGTGTGCGATGGTCAGGAACCCACCCTCGCCCTGCCGCACCGGCTCGCCCTGCTCGTTCACGATCCGGGGCCGGATCCCGGGGAAGGGAACCGTCGCCGAGCCGGGCTTCGTCGTCGTCACGCCCGGTAGCGGGCTGATCATGATCCCGCCCGTTTCCGTCTGCCACCACGTGTCGACGATGGGGCAACGCTCCTGGCCGATTACCTTCCAGTACCAGAGCCACGCCTCAGGATTGATCGGCTCCCCGACCGTCCCCAGGAGCCGGAGCGAGGAGAGGTCGTGGCGCCCTGGATACTCGGCCCCTACCTTGACAAACGAGCGGATGAGGGTCGGCGCCGTGTAGTAGGAGTTGACGCCGTATCGCTCCACGATCTCCCAGTGGCGGTCCCAGTCGGGGTAGGAAGGATCGCCCTCGTAGAGGACGCTCGTGACGCCGTTGTTGAGGGGCCCGTAGACGATGTAGCTGTGGCCGGTGATCCAACCCACGTCGGCGGCGCACCACCAGACCGTGTCGTCGTGGATGTCGAAGATCCATTTATGCGTCACGGACGCATGCACGAGATATCCGCCGGTCGTGTGGAGCGCACCCTTGGGCTTGGCAGTCGTCCCTGACGTGTGCAGGAGGAAGAGCGTGTCCTCCGCGCCCAAGCGCTCCGGCGGGCACTCGTCCGACTCGACCTCGACCACGTCGTGCCACCAGACGTCGCGGTGATCCTCCCAGGCGACGTCACAGCCGGTCCGCCTGTAGACGATCACGGTCTCGATCGTGGGGCTGGCCGCGACTGCCGCATCGGCGTTCTCCTTGAGCGGCACCCGCCCGCCCTTTCGCCAAGCCTCGTCCTGTGTGATCAGGAGCTTCGCCTCGGTCGACCCCAGGCGCTCGCCGAGCGACTCGGCTGAGAAGCCGCCGAACACGACGACGTGCGGCGCACCGATCCGGGCGCAGGCGAGCATGGCGGTCGGAAGCTCCGGCACCATCCCCATGTAGATCCCAACCCGATCGCCCTTCCCGATCCCGAGCCGGCGCAGACCGTTCGCGAGCCTGCAGACGTTTCCCAGGAGCTCGGAGTACGTGATGTCTCTCGTCTCGCCCGCCGGCTCTCCCACCCAGTGATACGCGACTCTGTCGCCCCGACCCGCTTCCACCTGCTTGTCGAGGCAGTTCCAGGCGACGTTCAGCTCGCCGTCGGCAAACCACGTGCAGTGAGGCGGATCCCACTCGAGTCCCTTGGACGGCTCGCGAGACCAGTCGACGAACTCGTGTGCGAGCCGCATCCAGAAAGCTTCAGGGTCACGCTCTGCTTCCTCGTAGACGGAGTCGTCGCGGATGAGCGCACCCGCCCGGAAGGCTTCGGGCGGAGGGAACTCCCGCTGCTCGTTGAGCAGGGCCTCGATCTCGACGAGGCTCTCGGCGTTCGTCTCCGTCATCCCTCACCCTCCTGGTTTGTTGGTTTCGGCTCCAGCTCCATTCTCCCCGCTTTCGCCCTCCGCATGCGTCCCCATCCCTGGCGACCCGGGGACGGCTCGGGATACTCTGCGGTGGGTGCGGACACATCGCTCTTTCGGAGTCGTCCTCGTGCTGCTCGCGCTTCTCGCCACGGGGTCGTCGGCGGCGGCGGAGCAGCCGGCCAACGGCTCTGCGAAGGCTCTCGGGGTCAGGGTGCTCGTGCCGGGAGGCGGCGGAACCGCGGCCTTTGTCTCGGCTCCGCCGGCGGCCTCGGCGGCGGCCGGCTCCTACGCGTACCTAAACGCGCTCTCGACCGGAGCCATCGAGACGAGCGCCCGTGCCACGTCGGGCCAGCGGGCGACGTCGACCGCGCTGGCTTCGGTGACGGGGGTTTCGCTCTTCGGTGGGGAGATCTCGGTCGGCCAGGCCGTAGTCCGGGCCCGTGCCTTTGCCTCGGGCATTGCCGGCGGCGCTGACCTGCTTGGCTCATCCGTGTCCGGGGTCCAGATCCTCGGGAGCTCGGTCGCAGTGAGCCCGAACCGACGGGTTCCGCTGGCCGACTGGGGGTACGCCGTGTTGCTCGAGCAGGCCGTGGTGACGGAGCCCCGGGGGCGTCTCGGGAAACGCGTCTTCGCGAGTGCCGTGCACGTCCATCTGACGGCAGCACACGGCGGCTTGCCGGCGGGGGCGGACATCACGATCGGTTATGCGGAGGCGTTTGCAAGCGCAGTGAAGACACCGGTTGCGACGACCACGCCGGACGAGGCCGAAAGTCCGGCTCCGCCGAACGACCCGGTCGAGCAGCCTCCCGGCGCGAATCCCTCGCCGCCGCCCGCCGTCCAGTCGCCTCCATCGGATGTGAAGCCCGAGTTGACGGCCGCCGGCTACGTCTTCCCCGTCTACGGGCCGGCTGCCTCATTCACGGACGACTTCGGCGCGGCCCGAGCCGACACCGGTTGGCACCACGGAAATGACATCTTCGCGCCGATCGGGACGCCGCTCCTAGCGGTCGCGGACGGGACCCTCTTCTCGGTCGGCGTCAACTCACTGGGTGGAAACCGCCTCTGGCTTCGCGATCGGAGCGGGAACGAGTTCTACTACGCGCACCTGTCTGCTTTCTCGCCGCTCGCCGAGAAGGGAGCTGCAGTGAAGGCCGGAGACGTCGTTGGGTTCGTCGGCGCGACCGGCGACGCGGTCGGGACGCCTCCACACCTCCACTTCGAGATCCACCCGGCCGGTCTCCTCGGCCTCGGCTACGACGGCGTCGTGAATCCCTACGAGTACCTGGTCGCGTGGCGGCGGCTCGACGACCTCTCACTCGGCCTGGCGACTCGGCCAGGAAAGGCGCCCCCGCCCGGAGCGGTGCTGCTGGAGGCCTCCGACATCTCGTCAATGAGCGGTCTCGACCCCGTGGCTCTCGCGCGGACACTCGAGATGTCGGCCCTCTTCGGGGAGAGCCTGGCGCCGGCGAAGGCGGAGCAGTCGTCGTCGCCCGGCTTCTCCGGGTGACGGTCGCCAGGCTCGAGGACGTCCTCAGGCTCGACCCTGGCACAGTGGGGGGAAAGGCGAGCGGGCTTGCACGGCTCGCCGAGTTGGGGCTTCCCACTCCACCCGCGTTCGTGCTTCCGACCGAGGTGCACGCTCGCTGGCGGTTGCGCGAGCACTTGGACGAGTCGGACTGGCGCGGGCTGACGGAGGCGGTCCGCGAGCTCGAGGAGCCTCTGGCAGTTCGCTCGTCTGCCGCGGATGAGGACACGGCCGGCCGCTCCGCCGCAGGGCAGTACGAGAGTGTCATGGGCGTCCGGGGCTTCGACCAGCTCGTCGCCGCGATCGAAGCGTGCTACCGCGCCGTCGATTCCCAGCGGGCACGCACCTACCGTGGCGAGCGCGACGGGGCGATGGCACTGGTCGTCCAGCGCGAGGTGCCGTCGGACCGTGCGGGGGTCGGCTTCTCGGTCGATCCCCTGACGGGGGCCGACGCGCACGTCCTACTCGAGGCGGCTTTCGGTCACGGCGAAGGTGTGGTCTCGGGCCTCGTGACGCCCGATCGTTACTGGGTCGATCGGGTCCACGGCGCCGTTCGCGCTCGCGTGGCGGAGAAGTCCGTCGCTGCGGACGGCCGTGGAGGCGTCGTGGAGCTGCCGAGTGAACGGCGTGCCGCCCGCGTCCTCCGCGATGACGAGGCGGTCCGGATCGCGGACCTCGTGCTCGAGGCCGAGCGGGGGTTCGGTACGCCGGTCGACGTGGAGTTCTGCCTGGGAGGCGCGGAGTTCTGGCTGGTGCAGTGCCGGCCAATCACGACGCTTTCATGACTGCGCAGGTCGAGACCTGGACGTTCGACCCCTCGCACTATCCGGAGCCGATGAGCCCGCTCTCGGCAGATGTCTGGCTCTCCGCGATGGGCGAGGGGATCCAGTCGGCCGCCCGGGAGCTCGGTGCACCCTTCGGCGGGTTCACGACGAAGTTGCACGGCGGCTGGGCCTACGAGCACGAGCTCGAACCGGACTGGGCCTTCGATTCGGAGCACTTCGAGCGCACGGCGCTCGGGATCGCCGAGCGCTGGGAGCGCGAGTACCGACCGCGGGTCGAGGAGATCACGACCGAGCTTCGGTCGCTTCGGCCAGAGCGTCCGCCCGCGGTAGAGGCCGGTGCCCTACTCGACCGCCTGGTCGCGCTTGTGCTCGAGCAGTGGCGCCTCCATTTCCTGACCGTTATCCCGGTGCACGCGGCTCGCGAGGTGCTTCACGATGCGTGGGTAGAGCGGTTCGGGAAGCAGGGTGAACTCGAGCCCTATGAGTTGATCGCGGGGCTTCCAAACGAGACGCTCGAAGCCGACCAGCAGCTTTGGGCGATCGCCGAGCGCGCACGTGAGCTCGACGTCGCAGACGTGATCATGGAGCTCCCGACGGCGGCAGCCTTGGAGCGCCTCCGCGCGCTTCAGGCCGGACGTGAGGTGCTGGCGGCGCTCGATCGTTACCTGCTTCGGTTCGGCGGTCGCTCGCGTCTGCACGAGCTGTCCGAGCCGCGTGACGCCGAGGACCCGGGCCGTGCGCTTGGCGGCGTCAGACTCTTCCTCGAGCGCCCACGGGATCTTCCTGCCGAGCGCCGAGCCCGGATGGAGGAACGCGACCGCTTGCAGGCGGAGTCGCTCACACGGATCGAGGATGAGAGCGAGCGCGCACGGTTCGCCGAGCTCTTGGAGCAGGTGGTGGCGGCTGTCCCTCTTGAGGAGACGCACACGTACTACATCGACTATCCGGGCCTCCAAGCCACGCGGGAAGCACTCCTTGGCTTCGGGCGCAGGCTGGTGGCGGAGGCCCGGCTCGACGCCGCCGCCGACGTGTTCATGCTGCGGCTCGCGGAGCTTCGGGAGGCAGTGCTCGAGGAGCACGGACCGGGCCTTCACGCACTGGTGGCCGAGAGGAGGCGTCAGCTCGAGGTTGCGAAGGCCGCCTCGCCCTCGCCGTACCTTGGACCCCATCCGGAGCCGGACGAGGTGCCCTCGTCAGTCGCGAAGTTCTACGGTGTCGCGGGAAGCGCCCGCGTTGAAGAGGATCTCATCGTCGGTACGGGCGCCTCGGCCGGCTCGGCGGAGGGAACCGCGCGCGTGGTGCACGGGACGGAGGACTTCGAGCGGGTCGAGCGTGGCGACGTGTTGGTCTGCACCACGACGACGCCCGCTTGGACGCCGCTGTTCGGCGCCATCGGTGGTCTGGTCACCGACACGGGTGGGATCCTGAGCCATGCCGCCGTCGTCGCGCGCGAATACGGCGTTCCGACGGTCGTGGGGGCGGAGGTAGCGACGAGGTTGATCCCGGACGGGGCTCGCGTCTCGGTCGACGGAGAGACGGGAGAGGTTCGAATTCTGCGTCGCTAGTCCCGGTCGCGCATCCACTCGACGAGGTGCAGGTAGTCCTCGCGCGCCGGTGCGAAGATGTCGATGTTCTCGACCACCGCGTCGCCTAGCGGCTCGATGTAGTGCTCGACACCGGCCGGGATCAACATCAGCGAGCCGGGGCCGACCTCGTTCGGTTCCTCGCCGACGTGGTAGAGCGCTCGGCCTTTGGTGATCATGGCGATCTGATCGAACTCGTGGCTATGCGGCCGCAGGTCCATGCCGGGCTCGCAGTGGTTCATGACGAGCAGGACTTCCCTCGTCCCGAAGCCCCGCCGGCGGATGCCGGGGCGGACGGGCTCGTCCGGGATCTCGTCCCAGCGGACAGCCTTCACGGCTCTCTCCTTTCGGGCGGCAGGAAGCCAAGCTCGGCCGAGAGCCCGGCGGCGGCGTCGCGCAGAGCAAGGCCCATGGCGGAGCCCGAATCGGGCGAGATTGCGGCGGTCGTCCCGACGAGCGCCATGGTCGCGACGATCTCCTCTGCCTGGAAGATGGGCGCCGCCAGTGCTGCGATTCCCTCAACGACCCGTCCCGTGAACGCGAGCCCCGCGTCGCGGACGTCTCTGAGCCGGTCGGCCTCCTCGTCACCCAGGTAGGCGCGGAAGACCTTGCCCTGGGCAGAGTCGAGCGGCAGGCGGGATCCGGTTCGCACGTTGATCCGGACGAGCCGGTCCGTGTTGTCCTCCACCCGGACCACAATGGGCGCTTCCCCGTCCCAGATCGACAGCACTGCTGTCTCATTCAGCTCGGAGACGAGCCGCTCGAGGTAAGGGCCCGCAACCTTGATGATGCGAAGGCCGGCAAGGGCCGTGGCAGCCAGCTCGACGATGCGAGGCCCGAGGGTGTAGGCGCCGCCGCCCAGGCGAAGGAGGCCGGCCTGGCGGAGCGCGGTTGCGTAGCGATGGGCAGTCGCCTTGCTCGTGCGGAGCCGGGCGGTGATCTCCCCGAGCGTGAGCTCAGGCTCGTCGACGGAGAAGAGCCCGAGAAGCTGAGCTGCTCGCTCGACGGACTGGTTCACCGGTGCCCGCTCGACGACCTTCTCGCTCATGCCGCCACCGGTGTTCTCGCGAGCTCGGTGTAGAGCACCTCGATGATGCGGTCGACCTGCTCGGATGAGATCACGAGAGGTGGAGACATGACGATCTTCTGGCCTGTGGCACGCACGATGACGCCGGCCGCCCGGATCCGGCCCGAGAGCTCGCTTGCGTCCTCGACCTGGAGCTCGAGCCCGGCCATGAGGCCGAAGCCGCGTGCCTCCGCCACCGAGGGGAGGCTCTCGAGACCTCTGAGCCCTGTCAGAAGACGATCGCCGAGCTGGCGAGCCTTGAGGAGCAGACCTTCCTCTTCGATCAGCCTGAGGTTTTCGAGCGCCACGGCGCAGCCGGTTGGGTGCCCGTTGTAGGTGAACCCATGCCGAAACGGCTCGCCGTCCAGGAGGTCGAGGACGCGATCGCCGATCAGGACGGCGCCGAGCGGGAAGTAACCGCTCGTCAAGGCTTTCGCCGTGACGATGAGATCTGCGTCAATGCCGCCCCAGTGCTCGGCGGCGAACCAAGCGCCGGTTCGACCGTAGGCCGTCACGACCTCGTCGAAGATGAGCAGGATGTCATGCTGTCGCAACACCTTCTGCACGCGCGGCCAGTAGTCGTCATGCGGCGGCACCATTCCGCCGACGCCGATGACGGGCTCGCCGATAAAGGCGGCGATCCGGTCGGCTCCGATCTCGTCGATTGCCGCCTCCAGCTCCGTGATCAAGGCATCGGTGGTGGTGCCCCGGTAAGGGAACGGCGGCGTCAGGTGGACGAAGTCGCCTGGAAGCGGCCCGAAGCCTTCACGGAGCGGGGGAATGCCTGTTGCCCCGAGCGAGCCGTAGCTGACGCCGTGGTAGGCGAGGTTTCGCGTGAGGACGACGCTGCGATCCGGCTGACCCTGTGAGTGCCAGGCGAGCCGCGCGAGCTTCAGCGCCGTTTCGGTGCCCTCCGACCCCCCGCTGGTGAAGAAGACCCGGTCGAGTCCGGGCGGGGCGAGCCCGGCGAGCCGGGCGGCGAGTTCAATCGAAGGCTCGTTCGAGAAGTCCCAGAAAGACGCGTAGTACTCGAGCGTCTCCATCTGGCTGCGGGCGGCTTCGGCGAGCTCCCGCCTACCATGGCCGACGGGACAGACCCAGAGCCCGCAGGTGCCGTCGATGTACTCCTTCCCGTCAGAGTCCCAGAGAAGGGCACCGCTCCCCCGGGTGAAGATCACAGGCTCGGCAGGACGGCCGAGGACCGCATGCGGATGAACGATGTGCGCCCGGTCGAGGTCGGCCAAGCTCACAGCGCCGTCTTCACCGTCTTCACGGACGTGTACTCGCCGATCGACTCGGGTCCTAACTCGTAGCCGTAGCCGGAGAGGCCGCGGCCCGAGAAGGTCGAATAGGGATCGAGTCCGCCGTACATGTTCACCCACACGGTGCCCGCGCGCAGCGCGCGAGCGACGCGCTGGGCCTTGGCGCCGTCGCGGGTCCAGACCGCTGCGGCCAGCCCGTAGTCCGTGTCGTTCGCAATCGCGACGGCCTCCTCTTCGCTTTCGACTCGGATCACGGCGACCGCAGGCCCGAAGATCTCCTCTCGGTTGATCGTCATGTCGTTCGACGTCCGGTCGAAGACCGTCGGCTCGACAAAAAACCCTTCCGGAAGCTCGGCCACTGTGGCCGCGCCGCCGCCCACAACGGCCTCGGCGCCCTCGTCACGGGCCGACTCGTAGAGGCCAAGCACACGGTCTCGCTGGCGCGCCGAGACGAGCGGACCCATGTCAGTCTCGGAGTCCAGGCCTCGGCCGAGGCGAATCTTCCCTACGCGCTCTGCGAGACGTTCGACCAGTTCGTCGGCGACCTGCTCTACGACGACCAATCGCCCGCCGGCGGTGCACACCTCCCCCTGATTTCGGAAGGTTGCGTTCATCGCGCCCCCGAGCGCTTGCTCGAGGTCGGCGTCCGGGAAGACGATATTCGCCGACTTCCCACCCAACTCGAGTGTGAGTCGCTTCAGGTTGCTGGTTGCTGCCATCTGGATCTTTCGTCCCACCGCGGTCGAGCCGGTGAACGAGACCTTGTCGACTCTCGTGTGTGCCGCAAGCAGTGCGCCGGTAGAGCCGTCTCCCGTCACGACGTTCCAGACGCCTTCCGGGACCCCGGCCTCTCGCGCCAGCTCGGCTAGGCGGATCGAGGTCAGGGGCGCGTCCTCAGCCGGCTTGTGCACGACGGTATTGCCGCAGGCGAGCGCGGGTGCGAGCTTCCAGGAGGCGATTACGAGCGGGAAGTTCCACGGCGTGATGACTCCGACCACACCCACGGGCTCGCGCAGCGTGTAGGTGAAGACACCCGGGTTGGCGGGGTTCGTCGTTCCGAGGATCTTGGTCGGCCAGCCCGCGTAATAGAGCCAGGTCTGGGCCGTGAACTTGACGTCGCGGCCGCGCGCTTCGACGAAGGGTTTCCCGACGTCCCGGGACTCGAGCACGGCGAGCTCGTCGCCGTGCTCCTCAACCAGCCCCGAGAGGCGAACAAGGATCTTGGTGCGCGCGGTCGGGTCGAGCGCGGCCCAGGCGGGTTGAGCTGCTCTTGCCAGCTCGACCGCGGAGTCCATCTCGGCCGCCCCGGCGATCGGAAGCGTGGCGAGCACCTCACCCGTGGCAGGGTCGACGGTGTCAAAGCTTGCGACACTCGTACTCACTATGTGAAACTCTGTCACAGATGCTGAACCTCGGCAAACCGGCTCGAGGACTCTTCGTCAAGCTTCCTTCCACCGAGGTCATCGACCTCATCGCCGCCTCGGGCTTCGATTTTGCCGTCGTCGATCTCGAGCACTCGCAGCTCGCCGATGTCGATGCGTTCCGCCTTCTCCGCCACGCGCAGGCGCTCGACTTTCCAGCGCTCGTAAGGATTGCGACCGCTGAGCGTGGGCTTGTGAATCGGCTGCTCGAGGCGGGCGCTGCAGGCATACATCTCTCGACCGTCCACCGCGCCTCGGAGGTCACGGAGCTCCGCAGGATGTGTCGGTACGCACCGGACGGCACGCGATCCGTCAGCCTTACGCATCCCGGGGGCCGCTACGGCGGACGCGACCTGGGCGAGTACCTCGGCGCGCAGGGCCTGGGGCCCATCGTCGTGGCCCAGATCGAGACGGAAGAGACCGAGGATTCTCTCGAGGAAATCGTCGCCGCAGGGCCCGACGTGTTGTTCGTCGGCGTTACCGACCTGACCGTGGATTGCGAGCTCGACCCTGCGCGGGTGCAAGCCCGAGTCGACGAGGTCGCGACAGCCGCCGAGTCCGCGGGCATTCCGCTCGGTGCCTTCTCACTGGACGATCCGCGGGTGACCTATGCCGCGGTCTCGACGGATCTCACCTTGCTCCGAAACGCGGTGCTAGGTGCCTGACCTCTCCGTTGAGATCGGGGCCCTTCGGCTCAAGAACCCGATCGTATGCGGCTCGAGCGAGCGCACGATGACGATCGAGGATCTGCGCGCCGCAGTCGACGCCGGAGCCGCCGCCGTGGTCGTGAAGTCCACCAACGAGTCGGAGGCTGCCCGTCGCCAGCTCGAGGTCGCGGAGTACGCGCTGCTTGACCCCGAATGGACCGAGGTGGAAGCTGCGAGCGCCGGCAGGTCGTCGACGCTCTTCAACCGGTCGGGCCTTTCATCGTTGCCATTCGAGGAGTGGCTGCAGATGGTCGTCGTTGCCGATGCGTACGCATGCACGCACGATGCCTACGCCGTCGCGAGCCTTATTCCGGCCGGGGTCGATGAGCTGGTTCGGATGGCTGCGGCGATCGAGGCCGCAGGTGTTCGCTGGCTCGAGGTCAATCTCGGTGCGGCTCACGGCGAAGAGGCTGCGCCGGGGGCGATCGAGCTGGTTGCCGCCCCGGAGCGCGTGACCGAGATCGTCGGTCGTGTACGAGCGACGGTCGAATTGCCGCTCACGGTGAAGCTTCCCGGCCATGGGGATGTGATCGAGCTCGCCGCAGCCGCTCGGGTTGCCGGGGCGGACAGTGTCTGCCTCGCCGGCCGAACGCTCGGCTTCCTGCCCGATTTGGAGACCCGGCGCCCGGTGCTCGGGACCTACGGAGCGATCGGGGGGGCGTGGGCTCTGCCACTCACCCTGCGGTGGGTCGCCAAGGCTCGGCAGCGGCTCGGGCCAGACTTCCCATTTCTTGCGACGAACGGCATCCGTGACGGCAGGGATGCCGCGCGCGCCCTCCTGGCCGGTGCGAGCGCGGTCGAGCTGGCGACGGCCGTCTGGATCGAAGGCTTCGACACGCTCACCCGTGCGATTGGCCAGCTCGCGGCATATTTGGAGGAACAGGGTTCGGACGCCGCTGACATCGTTGGGGAGTCGGCGGATGCAGTCATGACGTACGAGGAGGTTCAAGCAGTGAGGAGGGCCACGTGAGCTCGACCAGTACATACGGGGCGACCGTCACCGTCGAGGCGCTTGAATCCGATCCATATCCGATCTACAAGCGGTTGCGGGACGAGGAGCCCGTCTCCTGGGTGGAATCCGTCGGGCTCTGGCTCGTCACGCGCTGGGACGACGTCGTTCATGTGGACAAGACGCCGGATCTCTTCACCGGGGAGACGGAGCCCTCGACGCTGAACCGCACGTTCGGGAAGAACCTGCTCGGCTCCGAAGGGGATTACCACAGCCGGATCAGGTCGATCATCTATCCGGCGTTCCGAGTAGCCGCGATCGGCCACTACCCGGACGAGGTGATCGCGCCGCTCGCAAACGAGCTGATCGACACCTTCGCCGGCCGGGGCGAGGTGGAGTTCGTGTCCGAGTTCGCTGAGCCTCTCTCCGCCAGGGCGCTCAGGCGGGCCTTGGGCCTCGAGGACGTGGCCGAGGAGACCCTTCGCCGCTGGTTCGTCGACCTGGCGACCGGCGCCTCAAACTTCGAGGCCGACGCGGCAAAGCAGAAGATTGCGGACCGGGCGAGCGCCGAGGTCGACGAGACGCTCGAGCCGATTCTCGACCGGCTCGAGAGTACTCCGGACGACACGCTGCTTTCGAGCATGCTCCACTCGGAGGTCGAAGGAGAGCGGCTCACGCGCCAGGAGATAAAGTCGAATCTCAAGGTCATGATCGTGGGCGGCCTCCAGGCGGGGACCGACTTGATCGCCATCTCCATGTGGGCTCTCCTCTCGCATCCCGAGCAGGCGGCCCGGGTCATCGGTGACCACTCGCTGATCGACAAGGCGATCGAGGAGGGCGCGCGCTGGCATTCGCCCGTCGGGACGTCGACCCGGCAGGCCACTCGCGACGCCGAGCTCGGAGGCGTGAAGCTCGAACAGGGCGCTCTCGTAGCCGCAGTGCTTGCTTCCGCCAACCGTGACGAGCGGCAGTGGACCGACCCGGACCGGTACAACGTCGAGCGTCGCGAGGGCGCTCATCTTGCCTTCGCGACCGGTCCGCATCTCTGCATCGGAGCACGCCTGGGCCGGTACGAGGCTCGGACGAGCTACCGCATTCTGTTCGATCGCCTGCGGAGTCTCAGAGTCGACCCCGAGCGGCCGACCGAGCTCTCTGGGTGGGAGTTCCGGTCGCCTCACCACCTTCACGTCCTCTTCGACCCGGAGTCGACATGAGCGAGCTGACGCAGGACTATCTCGACCGGCTCGACCGGGTTCAGCCGAAGAACCTTCCGGGCGACCTCGACCTCTTCGACGAAGAGACTGCGACGCGGGGCATCCGGCTCAACAAGGCCGCCTACTCGCTGAAGGACGAAGCACAACGAACGCTCTTCCTCGCGGACGAGGAGCGTTGGATGGAGCAGTTCGAGTTGACGGACGAGGAAAAGGGGCTCGTTCGCCGGCGAGATTGGATCGGTCTCTGGCGAAACGGCCTTTCGATCTACGTGATGGTGAAGCTCTCCGGTGTCACGGACACCCCGCTCCCGGAGATCGGTAGGCAGATGCGCGAATCGGGAGGGAAGTGATGGCAAGGGTGATCGGAGGTATCGGAGCCTCGCACGCACCGTCGATGGAGCACGCGTACGACGCAGGCGACGAAGTGCGCGAGGCGGAAGAGTGGCAGCCGCTCTTTGGGCCCTTTCAGGAGGTTGCAAAGTGGCTCGAGGAGCTCGAGCCGGATCGACTCGTCGTCATCTACAACGACCACATGGACGAGTTCTTCCTCAATGCCTATCCGACGTTCGCGCTCGGCGTCGCGGATACGTATCCAATCGCTGACGAAGGCTTCGGGGCCCGGCCTTTTCCACCGCTTCCCGGCGATGCGAAGTTCGGTTGGCACATCGCACGCTCGCTGGTGGCGGACGAGTTCGATCCAACGATCTGCCAGGAGCTCGAGGTCGACCACGGTGTGATCTCCCCGCTGCCGATGGTCGATTTCGCCGAAGGGGAGGGTGGGTGGAAGATCCCGATCGTCCCGTTGGCGGTGAACGTCATCCTCCATCCGCTCCCCACCCCGCGCCGCTGCTGGAAGTTGGGTCAAGCACTCCGGCGGGCGATCCTTTCGTACCCCGAGGACCTGGGCGTTGTCGTCGTCGGCACCGGCGGGCTCTCCCATCAGTTGACCGGCCCGCGGTTCGGGGCTGTGCAGGAGGAATGGGATCGTGAGTTCATGCGGATTATGGTCGAGGAGCCCGAGTCTCTCTGCGACCTGACCCACGAGGAGCTCATCCTGCGGGGCGGCACCGAATCCGTCGAAGTCGTGAACTGGCTTGCGATGCGGGGCGCGCTGCCTTCGAACGCGAGGCCGGTCGTCGAGGCTTATTACCCACACCGGATCATGGGGTACGGGCTCCAGGCCTACGCCGTGAACGGAGTCACTTCTTGAGCGGGTTGGGGGTACACGCGCGTCTATCTCGGGTCCCGACCCGCCCTCCTGCTCACGCGCGAGCGTACTCCGGAAGAACGCACACGTGGCTCTTATTTTGGGCCCAGGGAGTCACGGAGATACACGGATGACGGACGTCCGCCTCGCCCGGATCCTCGAGGGCGCCGTCGACCTGCACGTTCACCCGGCGCCCTCTCCACTTCCCCGGCGGATCGACGCGGCCGAGGCGGCGCGGCTCGCCGGCGAGGCTGGGTTCTCGGCGATCGTGGTCAAGTCTCACCACCATTCGACCGTCACAGACGTGCTCGCCCTAGAGTCGCAGGGTGCGCTCCGGAATGGCGTTCGGGTCTTCGGCGGGGTGGCACTGAACGGGCCGGTCGGTGGTATCAACCCGAAGGCGGTCGACCTCGCTCTCAAGATGGGAGGTCGGATCGTCTGGTTCCCCACCATCGGGTCGCCCCAGCACATTCGCCATCACGCCGAGCACCCGAATCTCAAGTTCCCCAAGCTAGCTGTCGCCCTCAAGCCGGAGGAACCGGTCGACGTCCTTTCCGAGAGCGGGGAGCTGCGGCCCGAGGTTTACGAGATCCTCGAGTCGATCCGGGATGCGGACGCGATCCTGGCCTCAGGCCATATGGCACCCGACCGGATCACCGCGGTTTTCGAGGCCGCCCGAGAGGTCGGGGTCCAACGTCTGCTCGTCAACCATCCGAACTTTGTCATCGAAGCGAGCCACGAAGACGGCAAGCGCTGGGTCAAGCTAGGCGCCATGATCGAGCACTCCCTCTGCATGTACGACGATGAGTCGAGCTTCTACCACTGGGATCTGGACACCCTCACAGCGTGGATCGAGGCGGTTGGAGCCGAGCGTTCGATCCTCGGCTCGGACCTCGGTCAGATGGACAACCCGTTGCCAACCGATTCGTTCCGAAAGATCGTTGCGAAGCTGCTCGACCGCGGCATGAGGGAACACGACGTGCGACTGATGGTCGCGGACAACCCAGGTCAGCTCCTGGACGTCGCGTGAGGTCAGACGCCGTCGTCCGAACGGGCGAGGCGGAAGAACTTGCCCTCCGGATGGCCAAACACTTCGCTCACAAGGTCGAAGTGGAGCAAGTGGGTGCCATGACCCGGGTGAGGCTCCCGACCGGAACGTTCGAGCTCGAACCGGGCGCCGGAGTGCTCGGCCTGCGGGCGTCCGCCGAGGATCAGGTCGGGCTCGAACGTGTCCAGGAAGTTGCGCGCACGCATCTGGAAAGGTTTGCGCGAGGGGAAGAGCTCGAGATCAGTTGGCGCTCGTCCTCAGCTCCGTGAGCGCAGAGGAGAGGTGCTTCTCGACCATCCGTGCCGCCCCTGCGCCATCCCCTGCCGCGATCAGCCGCGCAATCTCCGCATGTTCCTCGAGGTCGCGCTTGACGCGTCCGGGTCGGCGGGCCTGTCGCGCGTAGAAGATCGGCGCGATCCTGCCACCCCAGAGGGACTCCACGAAGCGCGTCAGATGGGGATTCTCGGCGCCCGCGACCAGACCCACGTGAAATTCCCGGTTCGCTTCGAACTGGCGGTCGAGATCGGACCCTGCGCGGCGTTGAGCCCGGATCGCCGCCTCGAGTCGGCGTGCAGTCGGTGCAGGGCTCCGCTCGGCTGCAAGTCGTGCGGCTGCAGGCTCGAGGATGCGCCGGGCCTCGTAGTCGGCCTCGATCTCCCGTTGCGTGAAAGCCGCAACGACCGCACTGCGATGCGGCCGTAGCTCGATCAGTCCTTCGGACGCGAGCCTGTTGAGGGCCTCGCGTAGCGGGGTGCGCGACGTACCCAGTCCTTCCGCGAGCGCTTCCTGGCGGAGCGATTCCCCAGGGGAAAGCTCACCGCTCAGAATCAGCGCTCGAACCCGGCTGTAGACGCGATCGGCAAGGCTGTCTGTGTCGATCGGTGCGACCGAGGTCATATCTCGAACGGCGCCGTCGTGATGTCCACGACCATCGCGCCTCCGTCAACTACCAAGCTTGCACCCGTGACGAACGAGGCTTCGCGTGAGGCGAGAAAGAGGCAGGCACTGGCAATCTCGTCCGGGTCGCCCGCACGACAAAGCGGGACGAACCGGGTGGTGAGCTCATACGCGCGTTCCCGGTCGACTCCCTGCTGCTCGGCGACCTCATCCATCGAGGTATCGCCCATGGGTGTGCGGACCCAGCCGGGGCAGACCGCGTTCACTCGCACCCCGCGCGGCCCGTAGTTCAACGCGAGCGAACGGGTCAACATGATGAGCCCTGCTTTGCTGACGGAGTATGCAGGGCTGCCCGCGCTCGCCAGGTAGCCGGAAACCGAAGCGACGTTGACGATGGAGCCCCGGCGTTCGACGAGATGCGGAAGCGCCTCACTGCATACGACCTTTGCTCCTGTCAGGTTCGCGTCCAGGGTCTGCTGCCAGTTCCCCCAGGCGATCCCAGCATTGTTGACGACGATGTCGAGCCCGCCGAAACGCTCCACGGTGGTTCCAACCGCTTGCCTGACGTGAGCCTCGTCCGCGACGTCGCCACGAACGGTGACGGCCCCGGTCTCCTCGGCGACTGCTTCGAGGGGCTCGGCCCTTCGTCCCGTTGCGACCACGGATGCGCCTTCGGCAACGAAGCGCCGGACGACGGCGCCGCCGATACCGGTACCACCACCGGTCACTAGAGCGACCTGGCCCGCCAATCGCATTCCGTATACTGTATCCAAGTTCCGGGTGGGTGACGAGGGGTAGGCTGCCGGGGACGCGAACGGTTCGAGGAGGGCTCATGAGCGTAGACCAGGCAGCAAAGGCGAAGCTCGAGGGATATTCGCTTCCGCAGACGGAGACCGGGCGTTCCTCCCTCGTTCCAGCGCCTCCCTGGCACTACTCGGGCGACTTTCTGATCGTGGAGTACAGCGCCGAGCCGGAGGCAGCGCGCGCGCTTCTGCCACCCGAGCTCGACCCGGGGCCTGATATCGGCGCCGCGGCCGCAATCTTCGTCGACTGGCAGTCATGCTCAGACTCGTTCGAGGAGCTCCTCGACCCGGTGCGCGCCCAGTACAAGGAGTTCTTCGTCGTGCTTGCCGCCGAGCACCGCGGCGAGGCGGTGACCCGTTGCCCCTTCATGTGGGTCGATCAGGGCATGCCGCTCGTGCGCGGCCTCATTCAAGGCTTTCCGAAGAAGCCGGGCTCGATCTGGATGACGAAGCCCGTCACGGTCGGGAAGGCAGGGCCCCGTCTCGCGCCCGGCGGCCGCTTCGGCGCGACGCTTGCCGCGGCGGACAGGCGCCTTGCAGAGGCGACCGTGACGCTCAGCGGCGAGTCGACGGAGGGTCCGACCGTCAACTCGCCTCCGCTTCTCAACACGCGCTATTTCCCGGAGTGGGAGAAGGGTGCGAGGCCGCTCGACGAGCACGTCTGGGCGGGCGGGGATGACCGCGAGATCTCGACGATCTGGGAAGGGGATGCCACGCTTCGGTTCTTCGAATCCCCGGCCGACGAGCTGTCGCTGCTCGCGCCCGTGGAGGTCGGGAAGGGTTTCTGGTTCAGCTTCGGCTACACGGTCGACGGTGGGAGGCGCGTCGAGTGAAGCGGCCGGTTGAGCTGCAGCCTACGAAGATCGTCGCCGTGCATCTGAACTACGCGAGCCGAGTCGAGGAGTACGCCGCGAAGACGCCCGAGTATCCCTCGTACTTCCTGAAGCCGCTCAACACGCTCGCGCGCCACGGTGACGAGGTGGTTCGGCCGCGCGGATGCCGTTATCTCAACTACGAGGGCGAGGTGGCGCTGATCGTGGGGCGGCGAGCAAAGCGCGTGCCTGAGGACGAGGCCCTCGATTACGTCGGCGCGTACTCGGTAGCGAACGACTTTGGTGTGCACGACTTCCGACACGCTGACCGAGGCTCGATGCTGCGTGTGAAGGGGCAGGATGGCTTCTGCCCGATCGGCCCCGAGCTCATCGACGCGGGCGATCTCGACGCGACCGATCTCGCCCTCACAACGCTCGTGAACGGTGAAGTCGTGCAGGAGGGAAACACGGCGGGGCTGCTCTTCTCGTTCGCCTACATGCTCGCGGATCTCTCCCGGCTCATCACGCTCGAGGAGGGCGACATCCTGCTCACCGGCACGCCGGCGAACTCGCGTCCGGTCGAGCCCGGCGACGTGGTCGAGGTTGAGGTGGAAGGAATCGGTCGACTCTCAAACCGCATCGTCGAGGCCAAGGACGACCTGGCGGCGGTAGGGGCCCAGCCGGAGGACTCTCCGAATGCCCGTCACGTCGCCCTGGCCGTTCCGGAGGAGACCGCGTGAGTCGCCCCCAAATTTGGCGCGAAAGCGGCACGGATCGTCACACACAGGTGAGCTCTGCCGGCGTAGGCTCGAAGCGGGTGGCGGGTCGGCCATTCCCCACCCGGGTGGGGATGTGAGTACCGCCACGGCAACCGTCGCCGGCGTTGAGGTTTCGCCCGACCATTTCATCGGTGGTGAGCGGGTCGGCTCGGCGGAGACATTCGCCGACCTCTCGCCGATCGACGAGAGTCCTCTCGCCGACATTGCCCGTGGCGGTCGTGCAGAAGTAGAAGCGGCCGTCGAGGCGGGGCGCCAGGCGTTTCCCGCCTGGGCCGCTCTTGGCCCCGAAGGTCGGGCAGAGCACCTCTTCCGGCTTGCTGACCTGATCGAGGAGAACGTCGAGACGCTGGCTGCCGTCGAGACGCTCGACAACGGCTCGCTTCTCGAGGCCTCGCGGCTCCGCGTCATGAAGCGCGGCGCCTTGAACATTCGCTTCTTTGCCCAGCTGGCGCTCGATTTGGACGGGCGCACCTGGGAGGCAAACGGGGTCGAAAACCGCGTCCGCCACGACCCGTCTGGCGTCGCAGCGCTGATCACGCCCTGGAACGCGCCCCTCATGCTCTCGACCTGGAAGGTCGGCCCGGCGCTCGCGGCCGGATGCACCGCAGTCCTGAAGCCACCCGAGTGGGCGCCTCTCACCTGCTCGCTCCTCGCCGACTTCGCGGCGGAGGCTGGCCTGGCGCCGGGCGTCCTCAACGTCGTGCAGGGAATCGGGGAGGAGGCGGGTGCAGCGCTCGTCGCCCACCCTGGCATCAGCCGCATCTCGTTCACGGGGTCGGTCGACACCGCCAGGCTGATCGGGAAAGCCGCCGCCGAGAACATCGTCTCCGTCTCCTTCGAGCTCGGCGGCAAATCGCCGTTCCTCGTCTTCGCCGATGCCGATCTCGACGCAGCTGTCGAGAAGGCGACCTATCAGTACGACCATGCGGGCCAGATCTGCCTCGCCGGGACGCGCCTCCTCGTCGAGCAATCCGTCGCCGACGAGTTCACCGAGCGCTTCCTCGAGGGAGTGTCCCACCGCAAGCTCGGCGATCCGCGCGAGCCCGACACCGACATCGGGCCCCTGATCACGCGCGAGCACCTGGAGCGGGTAGACGGCTTCGTCCAGCGGGCGATCGCCGACGGCGCGACGCCGGTGATCGGGGCGCAGGTATCGCCGGAGCTCGGCGGCCTCTACTACGAGCCGACTCTCTTCACCGATGTCCGCCAGGACATGGAGGTCGTCCAGCAAGAGGTCTTCGGCCCCGTGCTGACGCTCCAGACCTTCGGTGAGGAGGACGAGGCGGTCGCGCTTGCAAACGACACGGAGTTCGGGCTCGCCGCCACGCTTTTCACCGAGGACGCGGCCCGGATCGACCGGCTGGGAGAACGGCTCGTAGCGGGAACGACCTGGGTGAACTGCTTCTACGTCCGTGACCTCTCCGCGCCCTTCGGTGGCGCGAAGCACTCGGGCGTCGGCCGTGAGGGCGGCGAGCACAGCTTCGACTTTTATGCAGACGTGAAGACCGTGGCCAGGAGGCTCTAACACGATGGCGATCGACACCGGCAAGACCACAGGCGCACGAACTGGGGAGCAGTATCTCGAGGGGCTCCGAAGCGACGAGCGAGAGGTCTGGCTCGAGGGCGAGAAGGTCACCGACCCCTCGGTTCATCCCAAGCTCGAGGGTGCGGCGCAGTCGCTGTCGCGGCTCTTCGACCTGCAGCATGAGGATCCGGAGACGTTCCTCATGGACTCGCCGGACACTGGGCAGCCCGTGAACGTGACGCACATCCAGCCGAAGACTCGTGAGGATCTCGAGCGCCGCCGCGTCGCTTCGAAACGGATCGCGGACGCGACGGTGGGGATGATGGGCCGAACGCCCGACTACCTGAACTACACGTTCGCGTGCTTTGCCGCCCGCGCAGACGTCTGGGCGCGCTCAGGGAACGAGGAAGGCTCGCGCAACATCGTCGAGTTCCAGAAGTTCATGCGGGACAACGACCTCTCGTTGACGCACACGCTCATCAACCCCCAGGTCGACCGCTCTGTCGCTGAGGCGGAGCAGGCGGCGGGCGAGGTCTCGCTACACAAGGTCGAGGACACCGAGAGCGGGATCCTCGTTCGGGGGGCGCGCATGCTCGCCACGCTTGCGCCCTTCGCGGACGAGCTGGCCGTCTATCCGGGCTCGGACCTCCGGCTTCAGGACAGCAAGTACGCGATCTGCTTCTCGATTCCCATGTCGACTCCCGGCCTCAAGTTCATCTGCCGGGACTCGTACTCGGTTCAACGCGATCCGTGGGACTACCCGCTCTCGACGCGCTTCGACGAGATGGACGCCGTCGTCATCTTCGACGACGTAGAGATCCCGCGCGACCGGATCTTCCTCGACGGGGACGCGAAGCTCCACAGCGAGGTCATCACGGACTCGCACTGGCGCGCCCACATCATCCACCAGGCCATGACGCGCGCCTGGTCGAAGCTCGAGTTCTCCTTCGGGCTGGCCCACACCCTCGCCGACCTTACCGGCGTGAACGCCTTCGACCACGTGCAGGAGAAGCTCGGAGAGATCTGGTCGATGGAGGAGATGACCCGGGCCGGCGTGATCGCCGCCGAGGCCGGCTCCTTCCAGGCCGAGGGGGTGGACGACTGGGTCCCGGACGAGCGCTCGTTCGTCGCGCTTCGCGGTCTGATGCCGAAGTGGGTTCCGCGAACGATGGAGCTCATCCAGCTGATCGGCGGCGGTGGGTTCATGGCGACGCCTTCGAAGGCTGACTTCGAGAGCGCGGAGATTCGTCCCTACATCGACAAGTACTTCCAGGGGCGGAATGCGGGTGCGGAGAAGCGTGTGCGTGCCTTCCGGCTCGCCTGGGACTTCGTCGGCTCCTCGCTGGGTGGCCGCGGAGAGCTCTACGAGCGCTT